>JALQTR010000084.1 GCA_023260835.1 Paracoccaceae bacterium | reverse complement strand
ACGGCGTCATCCGGGCGACCGCGTGTGATCAGCAATTTGGCCCCCGCCAAATAGGTCTTCATCGCCGCCAGTGGCTGGTTCAATTCATGGCTAACAGCGGCGGACATTTCCCCCAACGCCGCCAATTTCGAATGCTGTTCCAACGTTTGTTCGGCAACCTTCAATGCGCCCTGCGCGCGTTCGCGTTCGGCAATTTCACGTTCCAATCGCGCGTTCAGCGCGCGCAAATCCCCCGATTCGCGGCGCATAAAGGCCAGCTGCAATGCCGACCGCCGCCCCAGCCCATACAGCACCAATGCAAGCAACAGGGCAAACCCCATCAATTCCAACGCCAAAACGGCATTCACCTTTTGCCGAACGGATGCATAGGTCGTGAAGCTGACCAAGGACCACCCTTCAAAGGGCACATCTGCCGCCACACGCAAAACAGCGCGATCTTCGATGTAATCAGCCGCCGTGGTGAACGACCAATAAGACGTCGCGGCAAGCGCCCGTTCAATCGCCGTTTTTGGCGGTTGGCTGCGTAATGCGGCACGTTCTGATTGGCCAATCCACCGCGGTTCGGTTGCAAAAATAATTGTTCCATCCGCATTTTTCATCAAAATTGCCTCGGCGGATCCGGCCCACAGATTTTCAAACCGCCCCAAATCCACCACCGAAATCACACTGCCCAATACACGGCTTCCTTCGCGGATTTGGCGCCAATGGGCAAAGACGAACTGCGTTTCATCTTGCAGCGTCACAAAATGGGTCAGCGGCGGCGTGTCCAATGCGGTGAATTGCGGCATGGATTCAAACACAGGGGCCAAATGGCTGGCGCCTGTGGCCGCGACCACTTTGCCCGCATGATCCAATAAAAACACGGACGTTCCAGACATTTCGGCCGCCAATGTGACCAGTCGATCGCGTGATTGCGTGTAATCCTGCGCCACCAAATCCGCCCCAAGCGCCGGATCACGCGCCAACAATTGCGGCACAACCGCATTGCGGCGCACATCGGCCATCAAACTGCCAGTATAAAGGGCAAGGCGCAGCTGGGCGCTGTTGCGGGTCTGTTCCGTGTATTGCGCGAACAAATACGCATTGGTCCAAAACAGAACCAATACCATCACAGCCAACAGGCCATAAACAGCGATTCTGCGGCCCCAAAGGGGCAGCAAAACTGTGTCATCAGATGGCGGGCTTTGTATGGTCATGCGCCTATGATACGAGCAAGCCCAGGTCAGCTGCAAGTCAGGCCGTGGCCAGCATTCCTGCCAAACCGGCAAAAAGTCGCGCACCATCGGTGCCGCCATGACGCGCATCAACCGCGCGTTCGGGGTGTGGCATCATGCCCAGCACGCGTTTATTGGCTGACAGGACCCCGGCGATATCATCAGCCGACCCATTTGGATTGGCGGCATAGCGGAAGGCCACGCGCCCCTCGCCGCGCAGCTGCGCCAATGTGTCCGCATCGGCGGTGTAATTGCCATCATGATGGGCAATGGGGATGATCACGTCGGATCCCAGATCGTAATTTTGGGTGAACACACTGTCTGTGTCCGCCACGGTCAGGGCCACAGGTTTGCACAGAAATTTCAGCCCCGCATTGCGCATCAGCGCACCGGGCAGCAGGCGCGTTTCGGTCAGAACCTGAAACCCGTTACAGATCCCAATAACATATCCACCGCGATTGGCATGGGCCACAACCGATTGGCAAATTGGTGAATTGGCCGCAATCGCGCCGCAACGCAGGTAGTCGCCAAAGGAAAACCCACCGGGTATGCCAACAATATCAATGCCCGCTGGCAAATCAGTGTCTTTGTGCCACACGCGGGTGACATCGAAACCAGCACCTTCAAACGCCACCACCAAATCGCGGTCGCAGTTTGAGCCGGGGAATGTAATAACTGCCGCGCGCATCAGGCCATCTCGATCCGGTAGCTTTCGATCACTGTATTGGCCAGCAGCTTTTCACACATTTGCTGCACATCGGCCTCGGTCGTACCATCGGCTAGGTCCAGTTCAATGACCTTCCCCTGACGCACGCCTTCGACCCCGGCAAAGCCAAGCGCCCCAAGCGCGTGCCGAACGGCCTCGCCCTGTGGATCCAGAACCCCTTGTTTGAGCATAACGTGAACGGTTGCTTTTGCCATGTGGCGCTCTCCTTGGCTGGCCCTTTTCAGGGCGCGAACATCAGTTAACGATCGTTGGTTTTGTGATTGGGGTGGCCGATTGCTGCAAAATACCCAGACGGCGCGCCACTTCGGAATAAGCATCCGTCAGGCTGCCCAGATCGCGGCGGAACACGTCCTTGTCCAGCTTCTGTCCGGTCTTCACATCCCACAGACGGCAGCTGTCGGGGCTGATTTCATCCGCGACAACCAAACGGTGGAAATCGCCCTCATAAATTCGGCCAATTTCAATTTTGAAATCAATCAGACGAATGCCCACGCCAAACATGATGCCGGCAATGAAATCATTCACGCGCAGGGCAATGGCCAGCATATCGTCCAAATCCTGCTGACTGGCCCAGCCAAAGGCGGCGATATGTTCTTCGGTGACCAGCGGATCGCCCAAGGCATCGTCTTTGTAATAATATTCAACAATGGGACGCGGTAGGGCGGTGCCTTCTTCAATCCCCAACCGTTTCGACATGGAACCGGCGGCCACGTTGCGCACAACCACCTCCAGCGGGATAATCTCGCACGAGCGGACCAGCTGTTCACGCATATTCAAACGGCGGATGAAATGGGTGGGGATGCCGATATTGCCCAGTCCCGTCATGAAAAATTCGCTCAGACGGTTGTTCAGAACACCCTTACCTTCGATCACATCGCGCTTTTCAGCGTTATAGGCGGTGGCATCATCCTTGAAATATTGCACAATCGTCCCGGGCTCTGGCCCTTCATACAGGATCTTTGCTTTACCTTCGTAGATTTTATTGCGTCGCGCCATGGATCAAACTTTCATATCAAAGGGCAGAGCGCCCGCCCCGTTGTCCATGGGCTATAGTGCATCCCGCGCCGCCCCGCAAGCGCGCATGGTATCAAACCGGCCTCAAGATGATTATGAATATTCTGTGGTTGCGCCCTGCCCAAATTACTGGCAATCGCGTGGGTAAGCATGAAGAAAGGGCATAAAATGGCCGATAAACTAACCGAAGCATTGCGATCAAATGCCTGGCTGATGGCCGATGGCGCAACCGGAACAAACCTGTTTGCGATGGGGCTGGAAGCGGGCGAAGCGCCCGAGCTGTGGAACGATCAACAGCCCGCCAATATCCGCAAACTGTATCAATTCGCCGTCGACGCCGGATCGGATTTGTTTTTGACCAATTCATTTGGGTCCAACGCCGCACGATTGAAGCTGCACAATGCGCAAAAGCGCGCGTTCGAGCTGTCGAAAACCGCGGCCGAGCTGGGCCGCGAGGTGGCGGATAAAGCGGGCCGCACCGTGATCGTTGCGGGATCGGTTGGCCCTACGGGCGAAATCATGGAACCCGTCGGCGCCCTGTCCCACGCCCTTGCCGTTGAAATTTTCCATGAACAGGCCGAAGGGTTGAAAGCCGGTGGTGCCGATGTGCTGTGGTTGGAAACAATTTCTGCCCCCGAAGAATATCGCGCCGCGGCCGAGGCCTTCGCCTTGGCGGAGATGCCATGGTGCGGCACCATGAGCTTTGACACAGCCGGACGCACCATGATGGGCGTCACCCCGCCCGCCATGGTCCAAATGGTTGATGATCTGCCCAATCCGCCCATCGCCTTTGGCGCAAACTGTGGCACAGGGGCATCGGATATTTTGCGCACTGTGCTGTCGTTCAAGGCCGCTGGGACAACCCGTCCGATCATCGCCAAGGGCAACGCGGGCATTCCAAAATACCATGACGGGCATATCCATTATGACGGCACCCCTGAATTGATGGCCGAATATGCGGTGATGGCGCGCAACTGCGGCGCAGCCTTAATCGGCGGGTGCTGTGGCACGCGCCCCGAACACCTGTCCGCCATGCGCGCAGCATTAGAGACGCAAGACGCCGGCCCTGCCCCCAGCTTGGATCAGATTGTCGAGGTGCTTGGCCCCTTCACATCCGCTGATGACGGCAGCACCCCAACCGAAGGCGCCGATCGTCCCCGCCGCGGCCGCCGCGCGCGTTAAGCCAGTTTGGATTGATCATTAAACGGGCCGCAGGGTTACAGTCCTGCGGCCCTTTTTTATTAATCGTCGCTGTGGGTCAGCTGCGGCACGTCTTTGGCGCCGGCCGATCCACGCCCTGACAGGGATGGGTTTTCCATAAAAAACCGATGCGCCGAAAAGGTGAAGGATCCATCATCCGTATCGGGCCGAATGAACCGTCCATCAGGTTGCATGATCCAGCTTTGCGCCTCATCCGCCAAATTGGCGGCCATCACCTGCGCCACAATCTGTGCCTTGACGGTAGGGTTTTCAATCTCGACCAGCGTTTCCACCCGGCGGTTCAGGTTGCGGCCCATCCAATCTGCGGATGAGATGAACACCTTTGCCTTTTGCCCCGGCAGATTGCCACCATTGCCGAAACACACAATCCGCGAATGTTCCAAATATCGGCCCACAATGGATTTCACGCGAATATTATCCGACAGCCCCGCCACACCGGGGCGCAGACCGCAAATCCCACGAATGACCAATGTGATCTTCACACCCGCTTGGGACGCAGCATAAAGCGCGTCGATAACTTCGGGATCAATCAGCGAATTCATTTTCGCCCAAATCGCCGCGGGCTTGCCGGCGCGGGCATTCTCGCCCTCGCGTGCGATCAGATCAAGCAGATGCGATTTAAGATCAATGGGGGATATATGCAGGTTCTCCAGCCCCTGCGGCTGGGCATATCCCGACAAGTAATTAAACACTTTGGTCGCATCGCGCCCTAATTTGGCATCACAGGTAAACAGCGATAAATCGGTGTAAATCCGCGCCGTAATTGGGTGGTAATTGCCGGTGCCAAAATGGGTATAGGTGACCAACCGATCGCCTTCGCGCCGCACCACGGTCGAGATTTTCGCATGCGTTTTCAAATCCAAAAACCCATAGACCACATGCGCGCCAGCGCGTTCCAATCGGCGCGATTGGCGAATATTCGCGGCCTCGTCAAAGCGGGCTTTCAGCTCGACCAATGCGGTGACGGATTTGCCATCCTCGGCCGCTTCGCACAGGGCGGCAACGATGGGCGAATTGGTGGATGTCCGATAGAGCGTCTGTTTAATCGCCACCACATTGGGGTCCGCCGCGGCCTGTTTTAAAAACCGCACCACCATGTCAAAGGTTTCATAGGGGTGATGCAGCAGCATATCCTTTTGCCGAATGGCCGCGAACATATCCCCATCATGGTCCTGCACCCGTTCGGGCACACGCGGGGTAAAGCTGGGCCACAAAAGATCGGGCCGATCATCCAAGACCAGCTGGCCCAGATCCGCCATGCCGATCATCCCATCAATATCGACAATCTCATCTTCGGTGACGTGCAATTCACGCTGGACCATCTCGCGCAACCCCTTTGGGGCGCCGGCTGAAATTGTCAGGCGGATCACCTCGCCGCGGCGGCGGCGTTTCAGGGCAACCTCAAATTCGCGCACCAGGTCTTCGGATTCCTCTTCGACCTCCAGATCACTGTCGCGCAGCACGCGAAAGGCGCAATGCCCGCTGAGGCCGTACCCCGGAAACAGATCCGAAATGAACAGCAGCAGCATGGTTTCCAGCGGCAAAAACCGGCGCTGCGCATCATGGGCTGGCAGTTCAATAAACCGATCAATTTGCGCCGGGATCGGCAGCAGCGCAAACAGGCGCTTTTTATACCGCCCATCGCTGGCGCGACGCTCCAGCGCCAAGGCCAGGCTGAACCCTGCATTGGGAATAAACGGAAACGGGTGGGCCGGATCCACCGCCAAAGGTGACAAAACAGGGAACACCTTATCAATGAACACATCGCGCAGATACGCACGATCCACATCATCCAATGCATCTGCGTCCATGATGGTGATGTCATTGGCGTGCATTTCATCGCGCAGCGCGGTGAACACCGTTTGCTGCCGCGCCAACAAATCACGGGCGTTTTCATTGATCAGCACCAGCTGCTGCGCCGGGGTCAGACCATCCGCAGCGGGCGTCACATTGCCAGATTTGCGCAATTCGCGCAGGCCTGCCACACGCACGGTATAAAATTCATCCAGATTATTGGCCGAGATCGACAAAAACCGCAGCCGTTCCAACAGGGGGACTTTGGTATTTTCGGCCTCTTCCAGAACGCGCCAATTGAACCCCAGCCAGCTTAGCTCGCGGTTGAAAAACCGGCTTTCGCCGTTTGGGTCGATATTCGCCACCTGAGTGGGGGTATCAAAGGGATGATCAAGAAAATTGGCGTTTTGCATGAGGTCAGGCTTTAGGCTGGATTTGTAACGATTTAATTACAGGATGCGCCCAAAGACAATTCAGAAAGTGTTTTTTGCGCAAATGCGCGCGTCAGCGGCGCCTTTTGCGCCAATGCGGCGCGATCCAACGCATCAACAAACGCCCCCGCAGCGGCAAAGGACCGCTCAAGCCGCTTCACCGCATAGGGGATCAGATCCGGCGCAGGGTTCAGCTGGCGGTCGGCAAACAGCTTCATCATCACCGCCATCAACATCCTGTCATCGGGCGGATCCAGTGCAACAGCCAGGGTCCCGCCCATCCGGCTGGCCAGATCTGGCAGGGTCAGCCCCCAATCGCCAACCGCCCCACGACCGGTCAGCAATAAACTGTGGCCCGCCGATTGCATTTGGTTGTGCAAATGAAACAGCGCTTCTTGCGCGGGGGCGTTTTGCGCGATCTGTGGCACGTCCTCGACCGCTAGGGGGGTCTGCGCCAATCGCGGCACGTCTTCGGTCAATAATTCTTTGGCCGCAACAACAGGGGCGCCCGCCATCTGTGCCCAGATGTGGGTCAAATGCGTTTTCCCAGACCCCTCTGGCCCCGTTAAAACCAGTTTATGATTGGGCCAGTTTTGCCATCCATCCATCATCGCAACCGCATGCGCATTGGGCGGTGCAACGAAGAAATCCGCTCGGCCAAGCGCCGTGCGGCGCGGCAGATCAAAGCTCAGCTGTTCCATTCGCTGTCTTTCTGTCCGGCCAGCCCATGGTACAGCCGCCCGCGCCGATACCGCGCGATCACAAACCGCGCAACCACGCCCAAGGCAGCAGCCAAAGGCACCGCGACCAACATGCCGACAAAGCCAAAGCTGCTGCCAAAGACAGACAGCGCCAGAAGCAGCCACACCGGATGCAGGCCCACGGATTTGCCAACCAAACGGGGGGTCAGGAAATTACCCTCGATGAATTGACCAAAGACGAAAATACCCGCAACGATGCCGATTTGCACCGGATCGCCCCAGAATTGAAACAATGCCAATCCAATCGCCAGCGCCCCGCCAAGCAGCGCACCGACATAGGGGATAAAGGTCACCAAACCCGCAACAACCCCGATAAACAGGCCAAATTGCAGCCCCGCCAGCATCAGCGCAATCGCATAATAGGTTCCCAAAACAACGCTGACTGTCCCCATTCCGCGAATGAAACTGGCCAATACGGCATCAATCTGCCCCGCCAATTCGCGGATCACAGGGGCATGATCCCGTGGCAGCAGCGCGTCGATTTGCGCAATCATTCGATCCCAATCCAGCAGCAAATACACCGCCACAACCGGCACAATCACCAGCAGAAGCAGCAGGTTGATGAAGGACGCGGCCGAACTGATCAATGTGTTCACCACCTCACCGCCGCGGGCTTGGATCGTCGCACCCAAGGATGCCAGCGATTTGCGCAGCGGCGATTGTGCATCCCCCACCGATGGCACATAATCCAAAACGAAGGCATGCAGGCGCGCAAAAATATCCGGCGCCATATCCACCAGCGCCGCCGCCTGCGCCAGCACCAGCGGCACCAGCGCCAGCGCGGCCAGAACAAATACAATCAAGGCGCAAACTGTGATCACCCCTGTTGCGGCAACACGGGATAGGCCCCAACCCTCAAGCCGGTCGGCAACGGGATCCAGAAAATAGGCAATCGCCGCCCCCAAAACAAATGGCAGCAAGACATCACCAAAGGCCCAGAGCGTTGCGATGAACACCGCGGCAATGCCGCTCCAGACCATGATCTGTTGTTTGACAGGAAGCGCCATAGCAAACCCCAATGAACCACATCACCCTTCACATGGGGAAAATTCCCCCAATATGCAAGGTATAGCAGTTGAAGCTGATGGTTTCATGACCAGACCCCGAAGGGCCATATCACGCCCCTTGGGCCATCTTTTTCAATAAATAAGTGTCCATGATCCAGCCATGATCCGCCCGCGCAGAAGCGCGGGCTTCGGCGATATCTTGGGCCACTTGGGCAGCCGGGCCTTCGATCAATATCTGTTCTGGCATCCCCAAAAATGCCCCCCACCAGATATGCAGGCCGGTTAGATCAAGCTGACGAAAGCTCAGGTCACCATCCAGCATCACGGCCACACTGTCGGCGCCTTCGGGCCAGCCGTGATCACGCAAACGGCGACCTGTGGTGATGGTGACTTGGCCATTCAAACGGTTAATCGGCACCTGATGCGCTGCGGTCAATATCTGCGGGGCGGTCAGCCCCGGGATAACCTGAAGCTGCGGTTTCGGTTGCAGCCGCGAGGCAATGCGCATGGTGCTGTCATAAAGCGCCGGATCCCCCCAAACCAACAGGGCCACCGGCCCCGTGACCCCTGCATCCACAATCGCCGCCTGCCAGCGCGCCGCAATTTCATCATGCCACAGGTTCACCCGTTCGATATAGGGGCGGGTTTCATCACGCAGCGGATAATCAAAATACAGGATCTGCGCCTTGGACCCACAATGATCAATCAGCGCCTCACGCAGCTGCGCCAGATCGTCTTTGCCGGCACCTTTGCGCGGCAGCAAGATTGCCTTTGCCTCGGCAATCGCACGCATTGCGGCTGCGGTCAGGTGATCGGGGTTGCCCATGCCAATCCCCACCAATGTGATCTGCTGTGGCATCAGTCGGCCTCCACCGCGTCCATATCGGCAAGCGGACCATAGAGCACCAGCGCAGGTTTTGTTCCAACACCGGCTTCCATTTGCGCGGCCAAAGCGCCCAATGTGCTGCGGGTGATGGCCTGTTCATTTGTGCCGACAGCTTCGGCCAAAACGGCTGGCGTTTCTGGCGATAAACCACGTTTAAACAGAGCCTTAGTTAACAAAGGTAAAGTACGCTTACCCATGAATAACACAGTCGATGCAGCGGGATCCGATAAAGCGTCCAAGTTCATATCAGGCGGCAGTTGGCCGCTGGCATCGTGGCCGGTTACAAATTGCACTCGCCGCGCGGTCAATCGGCGTGTCAGCGGGATCCCCGCCGCCGCCGCGGCTGCACAGGCTGATGGCACACCGGGGATGATTTCATAATCGATCCCTGCGCGGCGCAGGGCAATCATCTCTTCCTCGAGCCGGCCAAACAATCCGCTGTCCCCCGATTTCAGGCGCACAATCCGCCCACCCATTTTGGCGTAATCCACCAAAAGGCGGCTCACGTGATCCTGTTTGGGCGAGGCACGCCCTGCCCGTTTGCCCACCCCGACCAGATCCGCCGACGGGTTCACATGATCCAAGATTGGCCCCGATGACAGGTCATCAAACAGTACCGCATCTGCGCGGCGCAGCCGGTCCACGGCTTTCAGCGTCAGCAATTCGGGATCGCCGGGGCCGGACCCCACGAAGCTTACAAACCCAACCATTTATGCCTCCGCCGTAATGAAATGGAAAAATGTGCCGCTGACATGGCCGCGGCAGGACCCGGTTTCAGGCACGGGCGTGCCATCTGCATCAAATACCTGCGCCAATGGTGCATCGGGCTGTTCGAGGATGCTTGAATAATGGAATTCATGCCCGCGCAGCGCCTGCCCCGCAGCAAATCCAATTGCCTCTTGCCCAAGGACGGCACGGCGATATCCCAGATGGAATTTGCGTTTTTCATAACTGGTGACCAAACCCAAAAGGCCCGCCATTTGATGGCTCACGCCATCTTTATCGACCAACGCCGCGCCAAGCGCCATATAACCACCGCATTCACCATGTACTGGTTTTGTTTCAGCATGGCGTTGAAGCGCTGCGCGAAATGTATCAGCGGCGGCCAGCTGCCCAGCGTGCAGTTCGGGATACCCGCCCGGTAGCCAAACCAGATCAGCGGATGGATCCGGACCTTCATCTGCAAGGGGCGAAAAGGGCAAAATTTCTGCCCCTGCCGCATGCCACGCATCCAACAGATGCGGATAGGTGAAGGAAAAGGCCGCATCCTGCGCCAAGGCGATGCGCTGCGCCGGTGGCGCGGGGGGGCGTTTTGGTGTGGCGGTCAGTGCAGGGGCCGCGGCCAGTGTGGCCGCATCCTTGATTGCATCCAAATCGACATGGGCGCGCAAAAAGGCAGCGTATTCTGTGATGCGCGCCTCTAATTCAGGGGTTTCAGTGGCTTGGACCAGACCCAAGTGCCGCTCTGGCAGCACCAGATCCCCGCGGCGGGGCAATGCCCCCAAAACGCGAATGCCCGCCTGATCCATACCCACGCGGGCCAATCGTTCATGGCGCGGGCTGGCCACCCGGTTCAGGATCACACCGGCAAATGGCAAATCGGGCGCGAAATCACGAAACCCAAGGGCTGTGGCCGCCGCCGATTGTGCCTGCCCGCCCAGATCCAACACCAAAACAACCGGCCATCCCATCAGCTGCGCCGTCTGTGCCGACGACCCAATTCCGGTCAACCCTTGCGTGGCGACGCCATCGTAAAGACCCATAGACCCTTCGGCGACACAGATATCCGCGCCAGCCGATTGGGTGCGCAAATGCGCAAGCAGCCCCGCATCCATCGCCCAACTGTCCAAATTAAAGGACTGCCGCCCTGCCGCAGCACGGTGAAAGGCCGGATCGATATAATCGGGGCCGGATTTATATGGCTGCACCGTCAGCCCATCCTGCGCCAGCGCCCGCAGCAGCCCCAGCATCACTGTGGTCTTGCCTGTTCCAGAGGCGGGGGCCGAAATCATTATCCCCGGCAAAGGCGCGCCGTGGTTAATCGTCGCCATGTTGCCACTCGGACCATGGGCTGTCGGCGGTTTGTGGGCGATAGCGGCGATCATAATCCGCCGCATACAGGCAGCTTTCGTCAAACCCTTCGCCGCCGATCGCATGTCCCACAAGGATCAAAGCCGTACGCGTGATGCCATCGGGCAATGCGCCTTGGACCGCAGCAAGGGTGCTGCGAATGATCTGCTGATCAGGCCAACTGGCGCGAAACACAATCGCCACAGGGCAATCTGCACCATAATGAGGGGTCAATTCTTCGACCACGCGCGCCAGATTTTGGATCGACAGATGGATCGCCAATGTGGCCCCCGTGGCCCCAAAATTGGCCAAAGTTTCACCATCCGGCATGGATGACGCGCGCCCCGATGTGCGGGTTAAAACAACCGATTGCGCCAAACCCGGCAGGGTCAGTTCGGCGCCCAGAGCGGCGGCGGCGGCGGCAAAGGCTGGCACACCCGGGGTGACCGACACATCGATCCCTTCGGCGCGCAAGCGGCGCATTTGTTCGCCCATGGCGGACCAAACAGACAAATCACCCGAATGCAGGCGCGCCACATCCTGACCTGCGGCATCCGCCGCTTTGATCGTTTCAATAATTGCGTCCAAATCCATGGGGGCCGTATTCACAATCTGTGCCCCGTCTGGACAATGGGCCAAAATCGCCTCTGGCACCAAGGATCCAGCATAAAGGCACACCGGACAGGACGCGATGATATCACGCCCACGCAATGTCAAAAGATCTGGGGCGCCGGGACCTGCACCGATGAAATGAACCGTCATGGCCTATGCTCCTGTCTGCGGCGCCTCTGCGCCGGGGGTTTGCGACGTTCTAACGTGATCCGCGGCCCGCGCAAGGGCGCAGGTGACCATTTTATCACCAGATACGACACGCGGTCCCAAAAGTTGCCCACCCACACCTGCCGCTGCCAAGGCACAGGCCTCGGCCACGGATGGTGTGCCATAGGCGGCCAAACTTGCGACAGAATGACTGATGACTGGCAGGCCCAACACATCCGCTTGGTCCAACCAGATGATGGGCAACTGCAACGCATCAGCGATGGCGTCAAGCTCAAGTTGGCTGCGTTTAAGGACAAGGCAGGCCATGGCGCCAGGTGCCGGCGGCACCGGATCAAGGGCCCGCGCTTGGGCCAATGCATCCTGAAACCCTGCCAAATTTGCCCCGCTGCGAAAGCCAAATCCCGCGATGATCATAGGGTGACAGACCATTGAACAATCGGATACGCCGCCTTCCAGCCGCGCCTTGGGCCAATGGGGGCACAGGTTGACACATCAACGCGCAGCAAATCCCCGCCGCGCGCCGCATGGGCCTGCGCCAACACTGCCTCACTTTCCAAGGTGACACCATTGGCAACCAGCCGCACCCCAGCGGGTAAATGCGACCAAAGCCAATCAAGCAGCGTCTGTGACAGCCCCCCCCCAATGAACACCGCATCCGGAGGGGTTTGCCCATCCAGCACGTCAGGGGCCTTTCCCTGCACGACTTGCAGCCGCTCAACCCCCAGCTGCGCAGCATTTTGCGCAATCCTCTGGGAGCGTGCGTCGTGCTGTTCAAAAGCGACCGCCTGCAGGGTGGGATCGCGCAGCAACCATTCAATTGCGATGGACCCAGATCCACCACCGATATCCCAAAGCCGTTCATTCGGGCGGGGGGCTAATGCCGACAAGGTCAACGCCCGAATTGGACGTTTGGTGATTTGACCATCGGTTTCAAAAAAATCATCCGATATCCCGCTGGCCAATGGCAGGGCGTGGCCTGAACCCGCCACATCAATGCCTGCAAGAACGGGGGCGTCGAAATGACCTGTCAGGCTGTCTGCCGTCCCGCTGTGGATTTTTTGATGCGGCCCGCCCAATCGGGACAGGATATGCAGGGCCGAGGGGCCAAACCCTGCACCGGCCAGATACCCGGCCAGTTCCGCCACAGCCGCGCCATCGCGCAAGGTGCAAAGGATCCGCCGACCCGGCGCCAAATGCGGGCGCAGGCGCGCCAAAGGCGCGGCATGCAACCCCAGAACAATTGTCTGCTCCAAAGCCCACCCAAGCGCATTGGCCGCCAAGCTGAAGCATGAGGGCGCCGGGATCGATATCCATTCATCGCGCGCCAACTGCCGCGCCAAAACCGCGCCTGCACCAAACCAGAACGGATCCCCCGAAGCCAGAACCACCACAGGCCGCCCCCGCAGCGCCATCAGCTGATCAACCCCATCAGCAAAAGGCACGGGCCAAGGGATCAGCTGCGCATTCTGCGCCCCCAAAAGATCCAAATGCCGCGGCGGGGCCATGATGATTTCTGCCTCATCAATGGCTTTTCGACTTGCAGCGCAAAGCCCAGATGGGCCATCTTCGCCCAAACCAATGATGGTCAACCAATGGGAAAGCGGATCACGCTGCATGTCTAAAAACCTTTTGATTTTGGGGGGCACGACTGAAGCCACGGCCTTGTGCACCCATTTGGCTGGAACCGATCTTCGGGCCACCTTGTCCTTTGCCGGCCGCGTTGAACGGCCGCGCCGTCAGCCGCTGCCACAGCGCATTGGTGGGTTTGGAGGGGCCGTGGGCCTGGCTGATTACATCAAAAACGAAACCATCACCCATGTGATCGACGCCACCCACCCCTTTGCCGCGCAAATGAGCAACAATGCCGTCACCGCCTGCGCCCAAACGGGCACACCCCTGATCGCCCTGACCCGCGCGCCATGGGAACCCATGTCGGGGGATAATTGGATCCAAGTGGCCGACATGACCAGCGCCGCAACCAAATTGGCCATGCTGCCAGGGCAAAATATTATGTTGGCTGTTGGCCGAATGCATTTGGGGGAATTTGCCGGCCTGGATCAGCATTCCTATCTGCTGCGTCTGGTGGATCCGCCACAAACCCCACCGCCCTTTGCCCGCTTCCATGCGGAAATATCGCGCGGGCCGTTTACCCATGCAGATGATTTGACGCTGATGCAGCGGCACAATATCACCGTGGTTGTGTCCAAAAACGCAGGCGGCACTGGGGCCTATTCGAAAATCAGCGCCGCGCGCGAGCTGGGCGCACAGGTCATCATGATCGACCGCCCCGAAATCGCGCCTCGCCCAGAGGTGCACAGCGTCCCCGCAGTTATGGACTGGCTGAACGCCCACCCCGCCTAGCTGCGCGCCTTGGGCGCAGTGCGCGGCGTGTAAACGATGGGCCCCATCGGCCGGTCCAGCACCCGCGTTTGTGACGATCCCACCAAAACCACGGTGCGCATATCCGCCATATTTGGGGTGCATTCGTTCAGTGGGACAATGCGAATTGTCTCATCGGGTAGGCTGACATTACGGGCAAAGATCACGGGGCGGGCGTCGCGGCATTCCTCTTGCAGCACCTGCAGCGTGCGGCCAAACCCTTCGGGCCGTGATTTCGACCGTGGGTTATAAAAGGCCATGGCAAAATCTGCCTGTGCCGCAAGGCGCAGCCGCTTTTCAATCAGGTCCCATGGTTTCAGGTTGTCTGACAAGTTAATGGCGCAAAAATCATGCCCCAAGGGCGCGCCTGCGCGGGCTGATGCGGCCAGCATGGCGGTAATACCAGGGTGAACATGTACCGGCACGGACCGCCATTCGGACGGGCCGAAATCCAGACCCTCGAACACCGCTGCGGCCATAGCGAACACCCCCGGATCCCCCGAAGACACAACCGCCACAACACGCCCCTGCAGGGCCAATTCAAACGCATGATTAGCGCGGTCAATTTCCACACGGTTGTCAGACGCGTGTTTCGTCAACCCCGGACGATCCGCCACGCGCGCAACATAGGGAACATAACCGATCAGATCCGTGGCCTCGGCCAAAGCCGCACGGGCATCATCAGTCAACAATGCATTATCGCCGGGGCCAAGGCCGATGATGTGAATAACGCCGGTTGCGGGTTTATTGGTCATGGTCTGCGCCCCTCGCCGTGGACAATTACAATGGAAAAATACGGTGTTGTTTCGTCCAGCATATCACATAGCCGCTGAACCGTCTGCCCCTTCATCGCGGCATATTGCACAATGTAAGCACGATCATATTTTCCCGCTGCTTTCAGTGCGCGGCGCAGGCGCGGCAGATGCTGGCCTATTTTCATCACCACCAGAGCGTCCGCGTCACGCGCCCGCGCGGTCAGTGTGGCCTCGTCCAACGTGCCCATCAGGACGGACAAAACATCATCCCCCCATGTGATCGGCGCGCCTGTTGCCGTCCATGCCGCAGACATGCCGGTGATCCCGGGAACAACCTCGACCGAGAAATTATCTTTCAGCCGTGTGTAAAGATGCATGAAGGATCCGTAAAAGAAGGGATCACCTTCGCACAGGACCACCACATCCGATCCACCCTGCGCCAATTCACGCAAATGCGCGGCGCAGTCTTCATAAAACGCGGCCAGTTGGCGATTATATTCTGGGTCTGACAGCGGAATTTCCGTCGTCACCGGATATTCCATGGCAAATTCTTGCACATCCGCCGGCAAGAGCCCATCGACCAAAGTGCGCGCCCGCCCGGCCCGGCCTGCTTTGCGAAAGAACGCAACATGTTTGGCCTGCGCCAACAGGCGCGCAGCCTTTACCGTCATCAGATCGGGATCACCGGGGCCCAGCCCCAGCCCATAAATCGTGCCCGTGCCCATTATTCAGCCCGGCTTGCAATGGCGTTCACGGCCGCGACGGTGATCGCACTGCCGCCCAAACGGCCTTTGACAATGCAGCATGGCACAGGCTGGTCGGCCCACAGCGCGTCTTTGCTTTCGCGCGCACCCACAAACCCCACAGGGCAGCCAATGATTGCCGCAGGGCGCGGGCAATCGGGGTCTTGCAGCATATTCAGCAGATGAAACAGCGCCGTGGGCGCATTGCCGATGGCGACAACAGCGCCCTGCATATGTGGGCGCCATAGCTCAAGCGCCGCAGCCGATCGCGTGTTGCCCATTTTCGCCGCCAATTCGGGCGTGCGCGGGTCCTGCAAGGTGCAGATCACCTCATTATCCGCCGGCAGGCGTTTGCGGGTGATCCCTTCGGACACCATGCGCGCATCACATAAAATGGGCGCGCCCGCCTCGAGCGCGGCACGGGCATCAATCGCAAAGGTTGGGGAATAGAACACATCCCGTTCAAGCCCCACCAAACCGGCGGCATGGATCATACGCACGGTGATCTGCTCTTCATCCTTGGTGAAGCGGGCCAAATCAGCCTCGGCGCGGATGGTGGCGAAGCTTTCTTTGTAAATGGCTGCGCCATCTTTTTCATAGTCATAGATCATCGTGGTTCATTCCATTTCATTTTTATCAGGGCCTGCGCTGTCAGGCCTGTTTTGACCGGCTTGTCCCATGCGGCGCCGTTTTCGACAAGATCAAAGGCACCATTTTGCCCGACCAACGTAATCTGCGCCGCCTGCGCCCGGGCGCAGCCCTTGGCGCAACCAGACAGATGCAGCCCCCCCGCAGGCGCCATCGGCGCCAAGGCCCGGGCCAAGGCGCGCGTTTCAACGCTGGCCGATGGGCAAAGCGGCGCCCCTGGGCACGCATCCACACGCAGGATTGGATCATCGCTGTGGGTGATGAGCCCTTGGGCTTCTGTCCCATTTGTGCCCAAGAGCAAAAAACTGCGCCACGGGGTGATCCGCAGTTCTGCCCCTTCGCAGCGGATCAATAGAGACCGCAAATCAGACGCCAAAACCTGCCCAAAGGGCGCGCCATAATGGGTCGCTATATTCGTTTCCATTTGGATGTCCGGACCCAGCAATGGCCGCGCAGCAAAAGGGGCCGGCTGAACGGTACATTCAAATGGGATACCCTCTGCCGCGGCAACGACACCGGCCATGCGGCGTGGGTTTGGTTGGGCCATGAACCAAGCCATGATGGCGGTGATATGTTTGATCAGCCGCGCCTCATCCGTGCGCATCCCGTGATCCATACCATCCAGCCGCAGGATCAGGTTGCCGTCTTGTGCCGCCTCAATTCGAATGTCGCCTGAAGCATCCGCCAGCAGGCGCGCCGGCCCATCATCAATAACAAAGCCAAATTTTGCGGGGACAGCCGGCAAATCAGTCAAAGCCTGTGCCAGCGCATGGCAAATCCGTCCAGTGCGGCCATCCGCTGCGCGGATTGGGGTCACAACGATATTGCGCCGCGTTTCGATATTGGCATCCGCATCCAGCAGGTCCAAATCCATCAACGCGGCCAAAACGGCAGGATGATTTTGTTCAGCCACGGCGCGGATTTGTACATTGGCGCGGCTGGTTAAATCCAAAACTCCGCTACCATACTGTTCGGCCACATCACACAGACCCAAAGCCTGCGCCTGCGTTAACACCCCGCAGCGTGGTCGAATGCGCACCACCAACCCATCGCCTGACATCATCGGACGATGGGCGCCGGGGCACCAGCCTTTCACTGATGGGGCCTGAGCCTTCATCCATCCGCCCCCATCATTGCACGGATCGAATTTCGGCGGGTCTGCCACAAACCCGCGTCCATCAGCGCGGCAAAACGATCTTGCATTGCAGCAAGCGCAGCCGGATTTTCGGCAGCTAAGAAGGCGTGAATATCCTCGTCGCCCAAAGTAGCTTCGTAATAAAGATCAAACAAATGGCCCGGCACGCGATCGGCAAAATGGGCAAATTCGGCCATATGTTCCAATGTCGCGGCGATTTCGGCCGCACCGCGGAAGCCGTGTTGCGTCATCCCGCCCAGCCATTTTGGATTGCTGGCGCGGGCCAGGACCACGCGGGCTATTTCCTCGCCCAGCTCGCGCGTGCGAGGATTGTTTGGATCGGTATTGTCCAAATGATACAGCGCGGCCTGCCCCCCCAGCATCGTCTTGGCCGCGGCAAACCCCCCTTCATGGCTGGCGTAATCGCGGGCCAGCAACAGGTCGGTTTCGGGCAAATCTTGCGTGTGGACAAAGCTGTCGGCCGCTGTGACGCGCGCCGCCAGTCCAGCCGGATCATGACGCGCAACGCCTGCATCAATGGCCCATGCGCTGGCATCCAACCAGGCCTGACCGGCCGCGCTGCGCCCTGCATCCGTGTAATCTTGCGCCGCGGCGCCCATATCGACACCAAAACTGGCGGGGGCCGGTGCATAGACGCGGGCCAGATCGTCGCGCCCGACAGAGGGGTTCCAATCCGCGGCCTCATCCCGCGCGGCCAAGGCCGCAACCGCCTGACCAAAAAGCTGTGGCAATGTCGCGAAAACATCGCGAAACAGGCCAGACACACGCAAGGTCACATCGATGCGTGGACGGTCAAGTTCGGCAATGGGCAGGACCTCGATCCCTGTGACGCGCGATGATAATGCGTCCCATGTTGGCCGCACCCCCAGCAGCGCCAACGCCATGGCGAAATCCTCGCCCGCGGTGCGCATGGTGGCCGATCCCCACAGATCCACCACCAGCCCGCGCGGCCAATCGCCGTGATCTTGCAGATGCCGGCGGACCAATTCATCGGCCAGTTTCACCCCCTGCGCCCATGCAGCCCGGGTCGGCACGCCGCGTGGGTCGGTGGTGTATAGGTTGCGTCCCGTTGGCAAAACATCGACCCGCCCGCGATAGGGCGATCCCGATGGACCCGCAGCGATGCGCCGCCCATCCAGCGCATCCAGCAGGCTTTGCCGTTCCGCCGACAGCGATGGGCGCATCATCAGATCCCCTGCATCCAGCGTGGGGGCGCCGCGACCCCAAATATGCAAACCATGACCAAACTGGCTGTCCTTTACATCACAGACAAACCGGTCAATCCGGCCAATGGCCTCTGCGGTGCAGGTCGCGCTGTCCAGCCCCAGATCCGCATCCAAACCCAAAGCCGAAGCTTCGGCGCGAATGTCATCTTGCAAACGGTCACGACGGCGTGGGTCCAGCCCATCCGCATTGGAAAATTCATCAAGCAGGCTTTCCAAATGGGTCAACCGATCACTGCTGCCGGCCACGGCCATTGGCGGAGGGACGTGACCCAGGGTGACCGCGCCGATCCGGCGTTTGGCCTGTGCGGCCTCGCCCGGGTCATTTACAATGAAGGGATAGATCACAGGGCAATCCCCGATCAGCGCCTCGGGCCAGCATGCACCCGACAGTGCCACGGATTTGCCGGGCAACCATTCCAGCGTACCATGCGCCCCGATATGCACCAGCGCATCAATTTGGCTGCGCTGCCACAGATAAAACGCAACATAAGCATGGCAGGGCACGCGGGCCAAATCATGATAAGTTTCACCACGATCTGGGCCACCGCCGCGTTCAGGCTGCATCGCCAAGGTGATGCGCCCCATTTGCAACGCGGGAAAGGTGAACGCCGCACCATCACAGGCGGGATCATCCTCTGGTGCGCCCCAAGCGGCAGCCAGATCATCGCGCAGCTGTTGCGGAAGGCGGTTCAGCGCCGCTTTGTAGTCAGCCAAATCAAACCGCGCCTTTGCCGCCAGCAGCGCATGAGAAAGGCCCGTGGACGTCAACTGATCCAAATCTGCCCCGCCCAAATCATACCCCGCGGCATGCAAATCCTGCAGCATGGCCAGCGCCGATGCTGGCGCATCCAGCCCCACCGCATGGCCCATATTCCAATCCTTGCCGGGGTAGGTCGACAGGACCAGCCCCACCCGCCGCTGTGCGGGCGATAGTTCGCCCAACCGCACCCAAGCATCAACCCGATCGCAAACGGCGGCGACCCGCGCATCTTCGGCCTGATGACCCATGCGGGCAAATTGCAAATCGGGGTCTTTCGCCCCGGGTTCTTTGAACGACACAACGCCGCCGAACAACCGCCCATCAACCTCGGGCAGGACAACGTGCATGGCCAGATCCGCTGGGGATAGACCCCGCGCCGCATCGGCCCATGCCTTGCGGTTCGATGTGGCCAGTGCCACCTGAAAGACCGGAACCTCGGCCGCATCCAAGGGCGAGGCCCCATCCGCGCCAATGCCGCTAAAGGACGTTGCATTGATAATCGCCTTGGGCCGCAGGGTGCGAATTTGCCGAGCCAGCCACCCCGCCGCTTCGGGCGCTTTCAGCGATGGGGCAAACAGGGCGACCGGGCGATAGCCCAATGCCAAAAGCCGCTGCCAGATCGCCCCCACGGGGGCCAGATCCGCCGCGACAAGATAGGACCGGTAGAAGGTGATCGCGATCACCGGCCGGTCCCAATCAGTCGGCGCGCCCATCTGTGCGGCTGCGGCGCATGTCAGGCCGCAATCTGGGCTCCATGCGCCCACCAAGGACAAGGTTTTCACCCCCCGCGCCGGACGCGCATAGAGCCCCGACGCCAGCGCCAACTGCCCCAGTGCCGCCTGTGCGGCTGCCGCCCCGCCCATATCACACAGATGCGAGAGCCGCCGCAGGGTTGAAACAGGCAGGGTCGAATGCGCATCCAACTGATCGTCCATCCGCCCATCCCCGGGCAAAACGGCCAGCGCAATGCCATGCGCCTGCGCGCAGGCCAATACCTGCTGTAACCCATAGGACCAATACGGCACACCGCCGATCAAACGGATCAGGATCCCTTTGGCCCCAGACAGGGTGTTTTCGATGTAAGTATCCACAGACACCGGGTGCCGCAGCGCCGCCAGATTGGCCAGACGCAGTGTGGGCAAATCCCCAGATGGCCCACCACCTTGATGCCATGCCGCCGCAAACGCCCCCAAATCACTGTCAGAAAAAGACAGCACCACCAAATCGGCTGGGGTTTGGCCCAGATCGATTGGGGTGGCTGTTTCTTCCAGCCCGTGGCTTTCACGAAAAACAATATGCATGGCCGGCCTGCGCCCTAGGTTGTGCTGGCTTTGGCCAGCGCGGCAGTGATGGTGGGCGTATCGATGTCATCATGTTCAGCGATGACAACCAGACGGCCCGATTGCGCCTCGCCCGCGGCCCAAGGGCGGTCAAATTGATGCCGCACACGAGCACCAACGGCCTGCACCAACAGGCGCATCGGTTTGCCCTTCACCGCAGCATAACCCTTGACCCGCAAAATATTGTGATCCTTGGCAAGACCTTCGATCGCCGCAACCAACGCATCGACATCAGCAATCGGATCGATATCCACTATGATGCTTTCGAAATCGTCATGATCGTGATCATGCGGGGTGTCATGATGGCTGGGCCGCGCCTCTATGTCATCTTCGGCAGCGGCTTCCAGCCCCAGGATAACGCGCGCATCCACCGCGCCTTCGGCCACTTCGACGATCGGCAGGGGGCGGGGCGCTTCGGCCAAGATGATCTCACGCGCGCGGGCGACGCCTTCGGCGCCTGCCAAATCTGGTTTGGTCAACAGAACGATATCGGCACAGGCAATCTGATCCTCGAACACCTCGGACAGAGGTGTTTCATGATCCAAACTGTCATCCGCCTGCCGCTGCGCATCCACGGCGGCCACATTGGGGGCAAAGCGGCCCGCGGCCACGGCTTCGGCATCGGCCAAAGCGATCACCCCATCCACCGTAATGCGCGACCGGATATCAGGCCAGTTAAAGGCCTGCAAAAGCGGTTTTGGCAGGGCCAATCCGGATGTTTCGATCAAAATATGTTCTGGACGGGGGGTAACGGCCATCAATGCCTCGATCGTGGGGATGAAATCATCCGCCACAGTGCAGCAAATGCAGCCATTGGCAAGTTCCAGAATGTTTTCAGCCGGACAATCGGGGATCGCGCAGGATTTCAGGATTTCACCATCCACACCAACATCCCCAAATTCATTGACAATGACCGCCAGCCGTTTGCCGCCGGCATTTTGCATCAAATGGCGGATCAGCGTGGTTTTGCCAGACCCCAAAAAGCCAGTGACCACGGTTACGGGGATTTTCGTCAGATCAGTCATCGCTTACCTCCAGCGCAGGAATACGGGCAACACAGTTGCGTTTGAAATGTTCGGGCCGCTGCCGCCATGGAATCAGCCCATCTTCAGATTGGTGATACAGCGCCGCGCCTTCCAGCACAGCGTCCAATTGCGACACATCGGTAAGCTTGCCGAACACATAGGTCCATTTGCCCGCCCCGCGCAGGGCAAAGGTGCAGCCCGCATCGCAGTTTTGCATACAATCGACCGCACGCAGCCGCACGCCATCTGGCAAATCGGCCGCGGCCAATGCGTCATACATCCGCTGCCCCGGGCGCTGCCCGTCTTCGGGAATATCCTGTCCGGCGCGGCATTTTGTGCAGACCAATAATTCGGTCGTGTTTTGCGCCGTCAGTGGGCCTGTGTTTGCGGGCATTGCGCGCCTCCTTCGCATCCTACCTGATGGGCGGGGGCTGATGGCGCACAAGTGGGGCGCAACCGCCCCATTGCAACACCCCTGCCCCGGATCACCCCGTCCGGCGTTGGGTTCATAGTCGTGCTGGCAGGTCTCCTCGGCTTAGGAAGGTGGCTGCGCCAAACCTGCCCTGCCTTCCCAAATGGTGTCCCATTCAGTGGCGTTTGTGGGCAAGGGTTATACCTTCCATCACGGTCGCGGGGGCGGCTGCGCTGCGCCTTTAACGACCAAGATGCCGTGTTTAAGCGTGCGCATTCCCTTTTCACCTGTTTACACAGGCACCAGCCCCATGGCAAATGCCGCATAACAGCCAGCACGTCAACCCTGCACAAGGAGCCGATCATGACCCAAGACGAGAACGCCCGCCACACCGAAAAGATGCGCAAGATCAAGGCGGCGCGCGATAAAATGATGGCCGGCAAAACCGAAGAAAAGGGTTTGATTGTTGTCAATACTGGGCCTGGGAAGGGGAAATCCTCATCCGGGTTTGGGATGATTATGCGCTGCATTGCGCATGATATGCCCTGCGCCGTGGTGCAATTCATCAAGGGCAATTGGGATACGGGTGAAAAAACATTCCTGCGCACACGCTTTGCGGATGAATGCCGGTTTTTTGTATCGGGCGAAGGGTTTACATGGGAAACCCAAGACCGCGAACGCGACATCGCCGCCGCCCAGCGTGGGTGGGACATCGCCAAGCGGCAAATTCTGGACCCCGCCATTCAATTCGTTCTGCTGGATGAGATTAACATCGCCCTGCGGTACGATTATCTGGACATAGACGAGGTGGTTGATTTCTTGCTGCATGAAAAACCCCAGATGACCCATGTGTGTCTAACCGGGCGCAACGCCAAACCCGAATTAATCGAAGCCGCGGATTTGGTCACAGAAATGACCCTGACCAAACACCCGTTCCGTGATGGCGTGAAGGCACAAAAAGGGGTCGAGTTTTAAACCATGCCCAACAAATCCCGCGCCCTAATGATCCAAGGCACCGGCAGCAATGTCGGCAAATCCATGCTGGTTGCGGGGCTGTGCCGCGCGGCACGGCGGCGCGGGCTGTCTGTCGCCCCTTTCAAGCCACAAAATATGTCGAATAACGCGGCTGTCACCATGGATGGTGGGGAAATTGGGCGCGCGCAGGCGTTGCAGGCACGCGCCGCAGGGCTGGCCGCGCATACGGATATGAACCCCGTTTTGTTGAAACCCGAAAGCGATGTTGGATCACAGGTGGTTGTGTGCGGCAAACGCCTGACCACAGTGCGCGCCCGCGAATATGCGGCGCTGAAACCGCAATTACTGGATGCGGTTCTGGCCAGTTTTAACCGGCTGCGCGCTGCGCATGATCTGGTGATCGTCGAAGGCGCCGGCAGCCCAGCCGAGGTGAACCTGCGCAAGGGCGATATTGCCAATATGGGGTTTGCTGTGGCCGCGAATGTGCCGGTGATCCTATGCGGGGATATCGACCGAGGCGGGGTGATTGCGCAAATCATCGGCACACAGGCGGTTCTATCAGATGAGGACCGCGCGCAAATCGCGGGGTTTATGATCAATAAATTCCGCGGTGATCCGCGGCTGTTTGATGATGGCTATGACATGATCGCCGATCAAACCGGATGGCGCGGGTTTGGCGTGGCGCCATGGTTCAGCGACGCGTGGCGCCTGCCAGCTGAAGATGCGCTGGACATTGCCGCAGCCCCGCATAAGGGGGCGTTTCATGTGGTCTGTTTGCGTCTGTCTCGTATCGCCAATTTCGACGATCTGGACCCGCTGGCCGCAGAACCCGGGCTGCGCGTCACCATGTTGAACCCAGGCGAGGCCCTGCCCGCCGATGCCGATTTGGTGATCATCCCGGGGTCCAAATCCACCCGCGGGGATTTGGCATTCATGCGTGCGCAGGGCTGGGACATCGACCTGTTGGCGCATCACCGCCGTGGTGGGCGCATTCTGGGTATCTGCGGTGGCTATCAAATGCTGGGCAAAACAGTCGCCGACCCAGATGGGATCGAGGGCGCGCCGGGGGAAACCCCCGGACTGGGCCTTTTGGATGTGAAAACCGTCATGGGTGGCGATAAAACGCTGCGCGCGGTTCAGGCGCATCACATCGAACTGGACATACCGCTGACAGGCTATGAAATCCACATCGGCCAAACAACTGGCCCCGATTGCGCGCGGCCCTTTGCGCGCATCGGTGACCATCTTGACGGCGCCATCAGTAAGGATGGCCGTGTTATGGGCAGTTATTTGCACGGCTGCTTTACTCAAAATGCCTTTCGCGGGTCCTTCTTGGCAGGGCTGGGCGCCGCCGTGTCCGGCATCGATTACGATGCTCAAGTCGACACAACACTGGACGCGCTGGCGGATCACATCGAAACCCATTTGGATGTCAGCGGGATCCTGAACACCGCGCGTTAATCTGGCATGAACTTTGCAAATGCTTCTTCATCACCGGTCTGCCGGAGCTAGGAGAGCATTCATGGAATACCCAAAGCAAAGCTTCACCCCACAAAAAGCCGACTGCAGCAACGGCACAACAGCGCTGTATCTGAAGGTCACCTATTTTGATGAACACGATCGCTGCGACAAGATTTTGACAGTGCCTTTTGATCGCTATCTGGCAGATGGGATTCAGGATAAATCAAAATAATACAGTATTTTATGTATCTTTGTTAATCTGTGATTGTTCAATTCGCCACAGGATAATTTTCACAGCCAAGCTGATGAAGCCCCAGCCAAATAAGACCGCCACAAAATGCCAGGCGGTCAACTGACCCAGAACAGGGTAACGATCGCCCGCAAAGGGCATCAACACAATCAACGGCAAAGCTGTGATTAAAAACGCCCTCAAGATCATGCAGGTTCGGCACGTTCCAGTTGATTTCTGACTGCGTTTGAAAAACATGGAGTCACCCCAAAAGATATCCATCACCTCTATAGCCGAATTTACTTTTGCTGCAAATACCCGCTGCGGGCGCGCGCCATGTCGCGGGCTTGCGTCGCCTGTTGTGACTGGGCCTGCATCAATGCCTGCGCATCTTTGGCCAGTTCCGCGCGCATTACATCCATGATCGCGGGCGATGGAGCCGTCATCTGATCGATCAAAGCGTGGCGTTTTTTGATGGCATCGGCAACCGCGGCGGCATCGCCAGCCGCCGCCGCACGGCGCAAATCATCCCCAATCGCCTGCAATGTTTTGATCTGGCTCATCCACAAGCCCGCATCGGCTGAAAACTGCTGAGACTGTTGCGCAGGTTCCACAAAATACTGCGTTCAGCAGCAAAATCATGCGCATCTGTGCGACCCGTGCGTGACAGCATCGCAATCACCTGATGCAGTAACAGTGAAAACAAACGCTGCGCCAAATCCAACGACCGGGTTGGGTCGGGTATAAGGGATTGCAACAGTCGAATAATGCGGCGCAATTCCGCCATGGCGGTTTCGTCCATTGCGGATTTCTGGCTTAGCTGGAACAGACGTTCCTCGCCTTCCCACAGACGCAGCGCGCAGGTTTCCAATGCATCCACCGGAAAATTCTTCTGCATATGGCGTGCCTTTGCCCCATCACGTGGACTTTGGATGCCCATCATGCTATGGTAAACATGGTTGGGGTGAAGCCCTGCCGATGCAAGAGGCGAAAAATCGTGGACCTGAAAGCTCATAGCGCGACACAATCCTATATTGCAAAAACCATGCTGCTGGCGCAGCGGGATGCGGCCAAATCGGCCAATCTTCAGGGTGAAATTGCAAGCGCTGTGCCAGATGCCGGGTTTATGACGGCAGAAACTGAATATTTTTCACAAAAAATTTCTCAAATAAATTCAAAGGTTTGTGCACCAACATCCGCGCCGTCAGCGGATGGGCAATCCAGCCGGCAAATGGGGGATGCCCTGTGGGGGCCGCGGTATGTTCACAATATCGCGCAGACCAAACAGGCGCTATTGTCCAACATGCACCGCGATGCCCCACGATTTGGCGCCGCGGTGAATATGATCGCGTGATTTTACAGCGAATCTAGGATTGAAACCTCGACCGTTTCCAGGTCCTTCAGCCATTCGCCATCTTCGATCAATGTCCAAGTCCAACCAACTGGGGCGGCCAATTCGGGTTTGGACCGCATCATGTACAAGAAGGCTTTGAAATCACGCACCGATTGCAGAACGGTGAATTTGGGGTCTTTGTCCCCATCAAAGGCCGAACTGAACAGCCCCTTTAATTTGCGCGGCGCAAGCCCGGTTTCAAAGGTAATTTGATTGTAGGAATAGGCGGTCAAAACCTCGATCGCGTCTTCGCTTTCGGCTTCGATCAGAACGCGCAGATACCCTTCGGCCGCTTCTTCCAAAACATCTGGCGGGATTTGCACGTAATATTTGGCCAAAATTTCGGAATATTTATTGGCAAAGGCATCCAGCCCCAAATCATCGGCCAGATACCGATTGGCAATCAGCGCCACAACGGCAGAGAAAATCCAATCTGGGCAATATTTATTCACGTCGAACCCACCGCTGTTTTATCGCGGTACATCCGCGATGTTTGGTTAAAACGCGCAGTTAGGTCATCGACTGCCAAGCGTCAAGTATGTCTTCCAACACATCGCGACATTCCACCAGCCGGCCAGCGCCATCGGCCTTGACCTCACGCAGCAATTGCTGGCGGCAAAATTCATAAAGCCGGAACAGATTATTAGCGATTTCACCGCCGCGATCAAAATCCAGACTGGTCTGCAGCACATAAACCGCCGTCAGGGCACGCGATATATGGCGGGATTTAATTTCCGCGGGTTTTTCGCCTTCACGCGCCAGATAGGCAACGGATTTGCGCAGCTCGGCCAGTGTTAGGGAAATCATCTCATGGGGGTTTGACAGCTCACTCAGCCCCGCAGTGCGGCTTGAACGATATTGATCCCGTGCCAAAGCGTAATTCATGATTGTCCCTTTCATCGCTCGCTGAAGGGTATAACGGCGGGTGTGGGAAAAGTTTTACTCATTAAATCGTTTTCGCATCGTATCGATGACCATCTTTTGCCGAACCGAGGATGAACAATCCGCCGAAAGCACCATTTGTGGGCTGACCGGAATTTTATACCCCGCATAGGTTACGCCAGAAAATTTCGGATCCAAAACCAATTCCAATTTTTCATCAGCGCGCACAACCATTGTGGTCTGATCCCCCGAAAACCACCCCATTTTATGGGTTTTGGTGCTGCGCGCGGCAAAAAATTTGCTGGGAACGGGGCAGCTGTTGATCAACTGAACCTCGACCCGGATATACCCATCACTGACCGGGGCAAAATTTTTATTCCACCACCACGCGCCATAGGTTGCAGCCGCCAAAACGAATGCCCCAAATACAATGGATATAGCTGTTTTATTCATATCGCGGCCCCTTCCACGGATGGATTTTGCAAATCTGGGGCCAGAATACACAGATGGTCTGAAAAAGGCTTTTGATCTGGCGCAATATTCACCGCCAAAAATTTGACGACCCTATGCGCGCCAGAAAAGTTGCAAAATAATCAAAAAAATTAAACAATAACAAACAATGGTTTATAATTTTATTTGACCGTAAAATCATCAGTTGGCCCCGCGTTTGCCTTTGGGATTACGTCCGCAACGAAAGGCAAGTGCCATGAACGACGTGATTATCGAACCAACCGCTTTTGATCAGGCCGCCCTGCTGGGTCAGCTGATTGCCCGGCGTCATCTGCCCGTGCAACTGGGTCAGCCCACAGCCGAGGCGCCCAAAGCGCCCATTTTGGTTTACAGCGCCGGATATGAAACCCAACTGGGCGGCGCACAGGCATTGCTGGCACAGGCACGTGCGCTGCGGCCGCATTTGGTTGTGGTGATCGATCCATTGGCCCCCGCCTTCTCGATCGAGGAAGAGCTGGGCGGTAAATTGCTGCGTATCGGCTTCGCCCCCACCAGCAGCGCCGACGTCACCAGCCATTACGGCCTGTTGGTCTGCGCCGATCTGATTTGCCGCGACCAAAGTAAAATGGTGGCTGCGGACCCGCAGACAACCGCCCTGCTGGAATTGGCCGCCCGCGTGGCACGCACGGATGTGTCGGTGTTCATCAATGGCCCCACGGGAACCGGCAAAGAGGTAATGGCCCGCTTTATCCATGATCGGTCCTTGCGCAAAGAGGCTCCATTCGTGGCCATCAACTGCGCGGCAATCCCCGAAAATATGCTGGAAGCCATTTTGTTCGGCCATGAAAAAGGCGCCTTTACCGGCGCATCTGTTGCCAACAAAGGTATTTTCCGCGCCGCCGACGGTGGCACGTTACTGCTGGACGAAATTTCTGAAATGCCCATTGGGTTGCAATCAAAACTGTTGCGGGTTTTGCAAGAACGCAAAGTCACCCCCATTGGCACACAAAAAGAAATCGAGGTGGACATCCGCGTGATCGCCACCACCAACCGCGATATGCCCACCGAAGTGCGCGAAGGCAGATTCCGCGAGGATCTGTTTTACCGCCTGAACGTCTTCCCGCTGGCCCTGCGTGCCTTGGGCGAGCGTCCACAAGACATTCCCGCCATCGCCACCGCGCTGCTGCGCAAACATTTGCCGCAGGGGCAATCCATGCCTTGGCTGACAGATGCGGCCATGGCGCGGCTGCTGGATTACAACTGGCCAGGGAATGTGCGCGAATTGGAAAACGCCATTCAGCGCGCAATGGTGCTGCATATGAACGGCACAATCGAAGCCGAGGACATTATTTTGGACACCTGCAGCGCGCTGTCATTGTCCACTCAGGCCGCACTCAAGCCCCAGTTTTCACTGGGCGCAGCCTGATACAACGGTATTCTAGGGGATTTGCAATATGTCACAGATTGGCGGATTGAAATTTCAAATCGATCAGACGCATCTGCGCAGCCTGCTGAATGCGCAGGAAAAAATGGCCGCGGCCACGTCGCAGCCCGCACAAGAAGGCGGGTTTGCCGCGCGGATCGAAGAAGGTCTGAAATCTGTGGCCAATGCGCAGACGCAAGCCTCCGAAATCGCCAAAGCCTATGAGATGGGTTTGGAAAATGACCTGTCGAAGGTGATGATCCAACAACAGGTTTCCTCGCTTGGCTTTCAATTGACGCTGAACGTGCGCAACAAAGCGCTTTCGGCCTACAAAGACATAATGAACATGCCGGTTTAATCCGGCAAGCAGGTGATCAGATATGGCAGCGACAGATACAAATATGGCCACAACATCGGGGAACGCATCGGCACGGTCCGGCGGATTGCCGATGGCGGGTGGCGCTGGCGGCGGCATAATCAGCCAGGTGCGCGACATCACGCAGCAACCCAGCTTTAAACGCGCCTTCCCAACGATTGTCGCCGCTGTTGTGGCTGTTGCTGCGCTGGTTGTTTACGCATTGATGCAACAACCCGAACGCACCACGCTTTATGCATCCTTGCCCGAAGCTGAAAAGGCACGCATCGTTGATGCGCTGACCAACAGCGGGGTCGAGGTTACATTGGACCCAGCCACGGGGGATGTCATGGTGCCTGTAGCAGATTATCACCGATCGAAAATCAGCTTGGCCGCGCAAGGCCTGCCCAGCACTGTGCCAGATGGTTATGATGCGCTTGGGGATATCCCGATGGGCACATCCCGATCGGTTGAAATGATGAAGCTGAAACAAACCCAAGAGGTAGAGCTGGCCCGCTCAATCACCGAAATTTCATCCATTCAATCGGCGCGGGTGCATTTGGCCCTGCCCGAACGATCTGTCTTTGTGCGCGATCAACAGCCGCCCACCGCATCGGTGTTTGTGCAATTGGCGCGTGGCCGCGCGCTGGATGAGACGCAAATCATGGCGATTGTGAATCTTGTGTCGGCGTCGATCCCATCGATGTCGCGTGATAATGTGACCGTGGTGGACCAAAATGGCCGCCTTCTGACCAAAGCCGTCGATGATCCCAGCAGCATTTTGTCGGATAACCAGCTGCAATATCGGATGCGGTTGGAAAGCATCTATCGCTCACGCATTGAAACGCTGGTTACACCTATTGTTGGCCCTGGCAATGTCACCGCACAGGTGAATGTCGATATTGATTTCACCCGCTCGGAAACCACGCAAGAACGTGTGGATCCAAAGGGCAATGCCCTGCGCAGCGAACAAAGCACATCGGATGTCAGCACCAATAAGGCCGCGCGTGGCATTCCAGGCGCCACAGCAAACACTGCCCCGCTAGAGGCCGATTTGCAGGTCGGCGCACCCGATGCCGGAGGCAGCTCCAGCTCAGAGGTTGAGAACCGCTCCAGCTCGGAGGTGCGCAATTACGAGGTCAGCCGCACCGTGCAGACCGTGCAGGCACCATCGTCGCGTATTATGCGCGTTGCGGTTGCCGTTTTGGTGCGCGATCAGCAGGGGATTGATCCTGAAACCGGTGCCGAAATCAGCATCGAAACCCCCGAAGACGTCCTGCGCGACATTGAAGATCTGGCCAAAAGCGCGGTTGGGTTTGATCCGGCGCGCGGTGATACAATCAAAGTCACATCCAAACCGTTTGTTTCCCAGCTTGAAGGGATCGAAGTCGATTGGCACAGCCAGCCTTGGGTCGAAGACGCGATTAAACAGGTCATCATGATCATCATGCTGGCGGTTGTTGCCCTGGGCGTCGTGCGCCCGCTTCTGAACCGCATTCTGGTGCCAGCAGGCGGCGCTGTGGTCGCAGCCGGCGGGGTAGATTCAGATGACGAAGGCATGGATTCCATCCAAGTTGGCGAAGGCGAAAGCCTGGAGGATATCAAGGCCAAACTGAAGCCGAAGAAATCGAACATCTCGATGGAAATGCTGGATACGGCCAACACCTATGACGACAAGGTCGCCCTGATCCGCATGATCGTATCAGATGAAGCCGGCCGCGTGTCCAACGTGTTCAAACAGATGATGAAAAAAGACCTTGATATGCTGAACTAATCAGCGGGCAAGGACAAAGGAAAACCCAAAATGGCAGATGAAAATCAAACCCCCGAAGAAGGTGAACGCCTGTTTGATACGCTGACGGGCACGCAAAAATCGGCAATCCTGATGATGCTTCTGGGCGAGGATGAGGCCGCAGAAATCCTGCGCAACCTCACCCCACGCGAAGTGCAGCATTTGGGGTCGGCCATGTATTCGGTGCATGGGGTTGACCAAGAAACGGTAAATGCCGTGTTGGATGAATTTCTGACCATCATCAAACAACAAACCAGCCTGGGTCTGGGTGCGGGCAATTACATCCGCAATGTTCTGACAAAGGCATTGGGCAATGATAAGGCGCAATCGGTGCTCAGCCGGATCACGCCGGCGTCGTCCGAACGGCCGATTGAAATTCTGGACTGGATGGATGCGCGTTCGATTGCCGAGCTGATTTTGGATGAACATCCGCAGATTGTTGCGCTGATCATTTCTTATTTGGAATATGATCTGGGCGCGGACGTGTTGACCATGCTGCCCGACACGCTGCAATCCGAAGTCATCCGCCGCATTGCCACGTTGGAAACCGTGCAGCCCGATGCGGTGCGCGAATTGGAAAGCGTGATGCAGCGCAAATTCCAAGCCAACACCACATTGCGCGCCAGCCAAATTGGCGGCGTGAAGGCCGCAGCGAAGATCATGAACTTCACCAAAACCGCAATGGAACAGCGGATCATGAAGGACATCAAAAAGGCCGACAAGGACCTTATGCAAGCGATCCAAGACAATATGTTTGTCTTTGACAACCTTATCTTGTCGGATGACCGGTCGCTGCAGACGCTGCTGCGGTCGATTGATGCGGAACTGTTGGTTCTGGCCCTTAAAGGCGCTGATGAACAACTGCGTGAAAAACTGTTCAGCTGTATGTCCAGCCGCGCTGCCGCCAATATCATGGACGAGATGGAGGCCCTTGGCCCTGTCCGCCTGACCGAAGTTCAAGAGGCACAAAAAGCCATCATCAACGTTGCGCGCAAAATGTCCGACGACGGCACCATTGTTCTGGCCGGCCGCGGCGGCGAAGAAATGGTCTGATAGGGGGGCCATATTATGACAACGCCAATGGAACAGACCGAAAAGCCGCTGGGGGATAGTGAAATCACCCGCCTGATCCGTGCGGCGGGCAGTGAAAGCTATCAAAAAAAGGTGGATGCGCCAAAACGGGATCAAAGCCCGTTTAAACCGCGCAGCCTGCTGGATATTGCCAAAGCGGCCACCGCCACACCCATGCCGGCGGCCCCTGCCCCAACGCGGTCTGATCCACAGGTCACAGTCATCATCGAAGAGGACGCCGCTGCGGATTTACCGGCCGCAGATTTGACCCAAGCGGCAGCAGCTAATCCAGCACCTCCAGCGCAGGATGATCCGGTTGCTGACGCCGACATGGCACCCCTTGATGATGGCTTGCTCAGCCCCGCAGATACAGCATCCGCTGCCCCAGTGGCAGAACCTGACATGACGGCCCCTGAACCCGAAGAGCCTGTCATCCCCAGCATCCCGCTGTCCGAGCATCAAGAGGCATTGGAAAAGGCCGAAACCCGTGCCTTTGACGCAGGCCGCACCGCCGCCTTGCAAGAGGCGCAAGAGGCGCAGGCCAATGCCATTGCCCTGCTGGAACGTGCCGCCCGCGCGCTGCTGTCCCCAGACCCCGAGGCCACAGCAGATTTAAATGCCGTTTTGGAAGCCGCGGTTTTAACATTGGCCAGCGAACGCGCCGGTCTGCAAATTGATCAAACCCCCGCGGCCTTTCTGGCCCGGATCGAAAAAATGGCCGAACGCATCGGCAGCACGGCAAAGCGGCCAATTTTGCGCCTGCATCCAGATGATGCAACGGCGATTGAGCCCCTTTTGACCCGCTCTGATGTGTTGTCAGATATAAAACTGATGCCGCATGAAGGGTTAACCCGCGGGGATATCGATTTGCGTTTTGATGGCATCCGCTTGGCCGATTGCCTAACCCTGCCGAACTTACCCGCCGAAGCTGGGAACGCGGAATGAGCGTGGTCTTTGACCAGTTGCGTGCCCATGCCAACGCATTACCCGGGCGCAGTTTTTTGCAAGCCTCAGGGCGGGTGACACGGTTTGATGGGCAAATCGTCGAATGCGATGGGTTCCCAGTTTCCGTTGGGTCCATCTGCACCATCGACACCGAAGACGGCACCTGTGCACAGGCCGAGGTCATTGGCTTTCGCGATGGCAAAAATCTGGCATTTTTATTTGATCTGGACGCGCGCATTGAAGTGGGCGCCAAGGTTCGCCTGCACAGCGCCGGACGCAATGTGGCGGTTGGGCCTGAACTTTTGGGCCGCGTGATCGATGCGCAGGGCGAACCGCTGGATGATGTCGGGCCGCTTGCCCCGTCCGAAACATGGCCTTTGATGGGCAAGCCGACAAATCCGCTGAAACGCGCGCCAATTGCAAAACCATTGGACGTTGGGGTGCGGGTTGTGAACGGGCTGTTGACCATTGGCATGGGACAGCGTGTGGGGGTTGTGGCAGGGTCTGGCGTGGGCAAATCTGTTTTGCTGTCGATGATGACCCGCTTTACCGAAGCCGATGTTATCGTTGTTGGCCTGATCGGTGAGCGTGGCCGTGAGGTGGGCGCTTTTGTTGATATGGTGATGCAAAAAGGCACCCGTGACAAACTGTGCGTGGTGGCCGTTCCAGCCGATAAAAGCCCGCTTTTGCGAATTCGAGGCGCCAACCGCGCCACCGCCATCGCCGAATATTTCCGCGCACAAGGCAAACAGGTTTTGCTGATCATGGATTCGCTGACGCGCGTGGCCCATGCGCGGCGTGAAATTGGTCTGGCTTTGGGTGAACAACCCACCGCCAAAGGCTATCCCCCATCGGTGATTTCCATCATCCCCAGCCTGATTGAACGCACCGGAACCGGCCTGCCAGGCGAGGGCAGCATCACATCGTTTTATACCGTTTTGGCCGATGGGGATGACACCACCAATGATCCAGTTGTCGACACCGCGCGCGCCATTTTGGACGGCCATATCGTTCTGTCGCGCAGCCAAACTCAGCTGGGCATTTACCCCGCGGTCGATGTTGGCGCCTCTGTCAGCCGTGTCATGACCGAAATCACCGATGATGCGCAACAGGCTGCTGCGCTGCGGTTCCGGCGGCTTGTGACCCTGTATATGGAAAACCGCGATCTGATGCTGATGGGCGGCTATACCCCCGGGCAAGATGCCGAATTGGATTTGGCCGTATCGCTGTGGGATAAATTGACGGGCTATATTCAACAAAAGCCAAATGTTCCGGCCAATTTCAACGACAGCGTCGCGCAGCTGTGCGCACTGATCCCGTAAGGTCCGCACCATGTCCCGCAAGGCAAAACTATTCGAACTGATGGGCAAACGCGAGGCAATCGCCCTGCGGCGCAAAGCGCAAAGCCTGACCAAGATCGAGGCCGAACGCGCAACCCATGACGCGCTTTGCGAAAAGCTGGCACAGATGCAGGCCGATAATGCCCCGGGCGCGGGGTTGATGCACCCGCGCACGTTATATGCAAAATCCTGGTACAGTGGGAAATTACAATCCCAACGCGAAATGACCGAAGAACGTGTCAATTTTTTGCAGCGCGAGGCCGACGGCATTCGCCAAACCATGACATATCTGCAGCGTAAGGGGGACATCCTGACCCAAAAAACCTACGCAGCAAAGGCCGAAGCCCAACAAGAGGCCGAGGAGAAGGCACAATCATTAATGCCTCCGCGCCAAAATCGCGGAATTTTATAAGAAACGCCAAAAGGACAACGGATTGGCATCATTATTGCAGTCTAGTCAGTTGCAAACGGCCACTAGGCCCATCTGAATTGGTACGAAAAGGAACATAGACCCTCATGGCGCGGATCGACCCAGATATCTTGCAGAATGCTCAGCCAGGCCGCAAAGGGGCCGGGCTTATTCGCGTGGGCGATATGGAAACAGCGCTGCCGGGTGGCTTCGATCAGATTTTCGCCCTGATGGGCGATGTTGCGCCAGAAAACGGCGGGCCATTTCAAGACAGCCCTGAAAAATCGGCTGTCTTTGCAATGCTGCAACCCCCGCAGGACGATCAACCCGCGGATCCAACTTCGGTCGATTTCTCGATCTTGATGCCAGCAGATCCATCCGCACCTCAGCCGAATATGCCCCAAGAATTTGCCTCGGATGTTGCGCCTGCTGCCTTAGACCCCGTTGATGGTCTGTACGGGTTAACCGATCAGGGGCAAACGAAGGGCAGCCCATCCAATTCGGACTTGCCTGTCGATCACATCGACACAAGCATGCCACAAATGCCAATGGCCGCCCCCCTGCCATTAACAGATCACCCCGCAGCGAAACCCGCGCCATTACAGGGCGCCAAAGTGGTCGATCAGTCCGCCCATGATGTGAAAGTTGATGCAGACCTGCCCGAAATGCCGCTGGATGATAAGGCGCCGCAGGTCACTGCGCAGCGACAGGTCAACAAAGCAGCAGACCATATTCAGGCGGCAACTCCGGTGTTAAAACAGGCGATAAGCCCTGCGCTGGATACGGCTGTAGGCCAAAGCAAACAGCTGGGGGATGCGGCAATTGCACCAATCCAGCCCGCAGATGCGCAACCAACAGCCGAAGTCAAAGCTCAACACAAGGCAGCACCTACGGTAAATCCTGAAACAGACCTGAACGCAGAGATCAAACTCGCCCAGCCCAGCCAGGCGCGAAGCTCGCAAATGGCCGTGCAAACGGATCAAGCAGCAGCTGCGCCAGCGGTGATCAAACAGGGCCCAATCCGATCCGCCACAGACCAATCTGTGCAAAAGGACCGGCCAAAACACGATACCCGCCTGCCCGACCCGAACAAAACGGCAAAGCCAGAAAGCGCCGCCCCGCGTCCATTTATCCCCGCGGCCATTCAACAGGCACCAGACTGGGTCAGCGCCCCAACGGGGCTGGAGATCAAAACGCCCGCCATCATTGATGCACCGGCGCAACAGACCGCGCAAGGCATCACCAGCGCGCTGGATGCGGCGGCCCCCGATTTGCCAGACCAACGCCCTGCGCAATCAAACGGGCCATCCACCGCACCCAGCCAACCGGCGGCAGCACCTGATCAGGCGCGCCAAATTGGGCAAATCACCCAAATGCTGCACGTATTGGACACTCGCGATCAACAATGGGGCACACAGCTGGCCGATCAAATGCGCACCATGGCGCAGCGCGGCCAAATGAAGGCCGATTTGGTGCTGAAACCCAAATCCCTTGGCACGCTGAAATTAACGCTTGAGGTGCAGGGTACCGAAACACAGGTCCGCATTGTCACCGAAACACAGGCCGCCGCGCGGCTGCTGCTGGGGGCCGAGGATCGGCTGGGACAAATGCTGGAAGGGTCCGGCCTGCGCTTGGGTGATTTTTCGGCCGGCAGTGGCGGGCAATCGGGCTTTGGCCAGCACATGGGAAGTGGCGGGCAGGACCGCAATTCCAGCCCCCAAGCTGGCACTAAACCCCAAAAATCAGATCCCAAATCACAAGCAGAGCCTTTACAGGCGCCCAGAAACGCACAAAATAGATCTAATATTGATATGACGGTTTAACCCCGTTCAATCGAACCCAAGGACAAGACGATGAGCAAAGAAGAAGACGGCGAAGACGAAAAGAAAAAAGGTGGCGGATTGATGAAAATCATCCTGCTGGCCGTTGGCGGCTTGGTTCTGCTTGGCGCGGGGTTCGCCGGTGGGTTTTTCATGTTTGGCATGAATCCCCCCACCCCCGAACAGCAGGTTGAAGAAATCATTGAACGCAAGCTGAAAGAAAGCGGCCAAATCGCCGCCGAAGCCCCAGCCGAGGGCGAAGCCGGTGCAGAAGGCGAAGGCGAAGCCGCCGCAGATGCTGGCCCCACGCGCAAAACCAAACCCACGGATGTGCCAGAAACCTATCTGACGTCTTATTATGAATTTTCCGGGAATTTCACAACAAACCTGCTGAATTCCCGCAAGTTTTTGCAAGTCGGCCTGGGGATATCCACGCAATATGACGAAAGCGTCATCACCAATGTGGAAACCCATCAACTGGCCCTGCGATCCGAAGTGCTGGGTATCATCGGCGAATTTGGCGAAGAGGATATCCAAGGCAAAGAGGGCCGCGATGCTCTGGCCGTACGCATGCGCGACGCGATCAACGCCAAACTGGAAGAGCTTGAGGGCTTTGGCGGTGTCGAAGCAGTGCATTTCACATCTTTTGTGCTGCAATAATCCGCAGCATTTCATCTAACCCGAGTAAGAGACGATCATGACATCATCGCGTAAACTCAGCACTGAAGAGGTCGAGGCGCTCATCGAAGGGATGGGCGAAGGCGATCCATCCGGCGATGGCTTTGTCCTGAATGCGCCAGGTGCGGATGTGCGCCCCTTTACCTTGGGGTCGGATGACCTGTCGCTTCTGGGGGATTATTATGCCCTGCGGATGATCAATGAACGGTTCTGCCGCATGGCAAGGTCGGTCTTTTTGCCGATGCTGCGTGTCCAGCCGCGTATTTCATCCTTCCCCCCCGAAGTGAAAACCTTTGATGAATATTGCGCCGACAGCGAAAGCTTTATGTCGCTGACCACCAG
>JALQTR010000060.1 GCA_023260835.1 Paracoccaceae bacterium | reverse complement strand
GGTCGGTGGAAACCTATGGCGCGATGACGCAGGATTTGAAACGGGGCGACAGTTACGATCAGCGGCAGATCATGGCCGATCTGGTCGCCCAGCAATACCGCCGCAATGATCAGTCCTTTGAACGTGGCAGCTTCCGCGTGCGTGGTGACGTGCTTGAGGTCTTCCCCGCCCACCTTGAAGATCGCGCTTGGCGGCTGAGCTTTTTCGGGGATGAGCTGGAGGCACTGACCGAATTTGACCCGCTGACGGGGCAAAAAACCGGCGAATTTGATCAAATCCGCATTTACGCCAACAGCCACTATGTGACCCCCAAACCAACCATGCAGCAGGCGGTTCAGCACATCAAAAAGGAACTGCGCCATCGGCTGGATCAGCTGGTGAATGAGGGCAAACTGCTTGAGGCACAGCGGCTGGAACAGCGCACCAATTTCGATCTGGAAATGCTTGAGGCCACGGGGGTTTGCAACGGGATCGAGAATTACTCGCGCTACCTGACCGGCCGCGCACCGGGCGAGCCGCCCCCCACATTGTTTGAATTCATCCCCGATCAAGCGATTGTCTTTGCCGATGAAAGCCATGTGTCTGTGCCGCAAATCGGCGCGATGTATAAGGGCGATTTTCGCCGTAAATCCACGCTGGCGGAACATGGGTTCCGTTTGCCGTCTTGCATGGATAACCGCCCGCTGAAATTCGAAGAATGGGATGCAATGCGCCCGCAAACGATTTTCGTCTCGGCGACCCCAGGCAAATGGGAATTGGAACAAACCGCTGGCGTCTTCAGCGAACAGGTCATTCGCCCCACGGGCCTTTTGGACCCCGAGGTCGAAATACGCCCGGTCGAGATGCAGGTGGATGATCTGCTGGATGAGATTCGCAAAGTGTCCGCCGATGGAATGCGCACGCTGGTCACCACGCTGACCAAACGCATGGCCGAGGATCTGACCGAATATTTGCACGAACAGGGGATTCGCGTGCGGTATATGCATTCGGATATTGATACGATTGAACGGATTGAAATCCTGCGCGATCTGCGGCTGGGGGCGTTTGATGTGCTGATCGGCATCAATCTGCTGCGTGAGGGGCTGGATATCCCCGAATGCGGTCTGGTGGCGATTTTGGATGCGGATAAAGAGGGGTTCTTGCGATCCGAAACCTCGCTTGTGCAGACCATCGGCCGCGCCGCGCGCAACGCGGATGGGCGGGTCATTATGTATGCCGATCGCATCACCGGATCGATGCAGCGCGCGCTGGATGAAACCAACCGGCGGCGGGAAAAGCAAATCGCTTATAACACCGCGCATGGCATCACCCCGCAAACGGTGCGCAAAAACGTCGAGGATATCTTGCAGGGCCTATACCAAGGCGACACCGATCAGGCCCGCATCACCGCCACGGTCGATGGGGCAAAGGGGTCGAACCTGCAGGCGGTTCTGGATGGGCTGCGCGCCGATATGCGCAAAGCCGCTGAAAATCTCGAATTTGAAGAGGCCGCACGTCTGCGAGATGAGGTGAAACGCCTTGAAGCGGTTGAATTGGCCATTGCCGATGACCCGCTGGCCCGCCAATCAGATATTGAAGCCGCCACTGCCGGCCCCAAGGCCCGATCCACCGCCGGCCGCCCCGGCCAACGCGGCGGCAAACCCCGTAAACGGCGATAGGGCGGGGGGATCATTATCCCCCTCGCCATGGTTTCAAAAGGGGCGTATAGATTTGGCCATGAAAACCATGACCCTTGATCAGGCGGCGCTTTTGCCGCGGTGGCGTGGCCCGATTGGGCTGCTGTTTTTAATGGCCTTTGGCATGCCCTTGGCCTTTGCCACATGGCAGGCCTTGCTGAATAATTTCGTGATCGAGGTCGCCGGTTTTAACGGCGCTGACATCGGCACATTGCACAGTATCCGTGAAATCCCCGGATTTTTGGCCGTTGGGGTTTTGGTGGTGCTTTTGTTTATGCGCGAACAGGTGCTGGGGCTGGTGTCCATGTTGCTGCTGGGGGTGGCAACGGCGGTCACGGCGTGGTTTCCCACCTATGGCGGGATTATGCTGGTGACGCTGTTCAGCTCGATCGGGTTTCATTATTACGAAACGGTGAACCAATCGCTGCAGCTGCAATGGTTGCCCAAAAAGGATGCTCCACGGGTTTTGGGGCTGTTGCTGTCGGCCGGATCGGCGGCGACCTTGCTGTCTTATGGCGGAATTGTATTGTTTTGGACCAGTTTTAATTTGTCGTTTAACACTGTCTATATGGTGACGGGCGGGGCGACGGCATTGGTGGCGATCATCGCCCTGTTTGCCTATCCACAGTTTTCCGCCCCGCATCCGCAGGAAAAGAAAATGGTGCTGCGCAAGCGGTATTGGCTGTATTACGCGTTGCAATTTTTGGCCGGCGCGCGGCGGCAGATTTTCGTGGTTTTCGCAGGCTTTATGATGGTTGAGCATTTCGGCTTTAAGGTCCATGAAATCACTGCCATTTATATGATCAATCTGATGATTAATATCGTGGCTGCCCCAGCGATTGGCCGATTGGTGGGTCGATACGGCGAGCGGCGCGCATTGCTGATTGAATATGCTGGGCTGATCGCCATTTTCTTGGCCTATGGCGGGATTTATTGGTTCGGCTGGGGTGTGGGTGTGGCGGTTGCCCTGTATATTTTGGATCATATGTTTTTCGCGCTGAAACTGGCGCTGAAGACCTATTTTCAGAAAATTGCCGATCCCAAAGATATCGCACCCACCGCGGCTGTGGCCTTTACGATTAACCATATTGCGGCGGTTGGGCTGCCAGTGGCGCTGGGGCTTTTGTGGCTGGTATCTCCTGCGATGGTGTTCGTACTGGCAGCACTGCTGGCGGGGGGGTCGTTTTTGCTGGCTCTGCTGATCCCGCGACATCCCGAAGACGGGTATGAAACGATCCTATCGCGCCCCAGATCGTCTGCGGCCCCCGCAGGGCCGGACACATTATGACCGCGCCACCGGGGCGGTTCACCCAAGGGTCCACAATGGGCCATGTGGTGCGCATGACCCTGACAGGTGCGGTGGGAATTACCTTTGTTTTTGCGGTGGATGCGGCCAATCTATATTGGTTGGCGCAGCTGAACGATGCGCAGCTGTTGGCGGCGATGGGATATGTGTTCGCGGTGCAGTTCTTTTCTATATCCGTTGGGGTGGGGATGATGATCGCCGCCACAGTGATGGTGTCACGTCAAATTGGCGCGGGCCGATTGGGCGACGCGCGCCAAAGCGCCAGCAGCGCCATGGTGCTAACGGCCGCCACGCAAGGCGCGGTGGCGCTGCTGCTGATCCTGTTTCGACATCAGATTTTGGCCCTCTCTGGCGCCAGCGGCGATACGGCCGCGCTGGCGGCGCGGTATCTGGCGATCAGCCTGCCATCCTTGGTGATTATGGCCGTGGGGCTGGTGGGCAGCGGCACTTTGCGTGCGCAAGGTGATGGACGGCGGGCGATGTATGTGACGCTGGCATCGGGTTGCGTGGCTTTGGTTGTGGACCCCTATTTGATTTATGTTCTGGAATGGGGCTTGGATGGCGCTGCGCTGGGTGTTGTGGTGTCGCGCGTGATCATGGCGGCGGTGGCGCTGTATTTTGCCACGCAGCGGCATGATCTGTTGGCGCGGCCGCAAATCTGGGCCGTGCGCGATGCGGCTCGTTCGTTTTTCAGCATTGCCCTGCCAGCCATCGCCACGCAGCTGTCACTGCCGATCAGCAGCTATATCCTGACCAAAATCATCGCAGCCCAGGGCGAAGATGCCGTGGCCGTTTGGGCCGTCATCAATCGCGTGACCGTTTTGGCCTTTGGTGGGATTTTCGCGCTGGCCGGTGCAATTGGTGGTATTTTTGGACAAAATTACGGCGCCCATAATTTCGCACGCTTGCGCAGCGCCTATCGTGATGCGCTGATCTTTGCGGTGATTTATTCGATGATTATCTGGGCGGTTTTGATCGCGTTCACCCCTGTTTTGGTGCGGGCCTTTGCCTTGCCCGCGGATGGGATTGGCCTGTTTGCGGCGTTTACCCATGTCACGGTTGGGTCGTTCATATTGGCCAGCGGTATTTATGTTGCCAATGCGTCCTTCAATGCATTGGGGCATCCGGGGCGATCAACCTTGTTGAACTGGCTGCGCGATGCGGGCACGGTTCTGTCTGCGCTGTGGCTGGCGCCGGCCTTTGCGGCCTTTGGTGTGCTTTACGCGCAGGCCGCTGTGGGCGCGGTTCTGGGCCTGTTGGCAGGGGTTTGGGGATACAGCCATGTGCGCGGCCTGCACAGACGCGCCCTTGACGGCCACCCCCCACAGCTTTAGGCGCGAATGTAAATTCATATGGAAAGGCGAAACCATGCCAACCTTCACCGCATTAACCACCCTGCCTGGCAAAGAGGCCGCAAACCTGTTGGGCGAAGCCATGGAAAACATGGACCCAACCCCAACCGGCGTGGGTGTGTTTGAAATCGAAGACAACAGCGGCCTGTGGGAAGTGGGCGGGTATTTTCTGGAAACGCCCGATGAAACCGCGCTGATGCTGCTGGCGGCGGCCTTTGGCGCCAAACCCTTTACCGTGTCGCAGCTGCCTGAAACCGATTGGGTGGCCAAAGTGCGCCGCGAATTGACCCCGGTCGAGGCGGGGCGTTTCTTTGTCTACGGCAGCCATGACGCGGATAAAGTGCCGGCGGATTGCTATCCTTTGTTGATCGAGGCCTCGATGGCCTTTGGTACCGGCCATCACGGCACCACGCTGGGCTGTCTGCGGGCGCTGGATCGGATGGTCGAACAGGGCGCTGTCTTCCAAAATGTGGCGGATATTGGCTGCGGTACAGCCGTGTTGGCCATGGCCGCGGCCAGCCTGTTTGATGGCCCCATCTGGGCCAGCGACATCGATCCGGTGGCGGTGGATGTGGCCGTGGCCAATGCCCAGGCCAATCATCTGGCCAGCAAGATCGAGGCCCGCGTAGCCGCCGGCTTTGATCACCCTGATCTGCAGGCCGCCGCGCCATTTGATCTGGTCTTTGCCAATATTCTGAAGGGGCCATTATTGGATTTGGCGCCGGATATGGCCGCGCATATTCAGCCCGGCGGGCATGCAATCCTGTCTGGTATTTTGATCGAACAAGCGGATGAGGTCACAGACCGTTACACATCCGTTGGTTTCGATTTGGCACATCGCGAAGATATCGGTGAATGGTCCACTCTGACGCTGCAAAAGCGCGGGTAAAAGAAAAGGCAGGCCAAGCGGCCTGCCTTTTGTCATCGATCGGGAAGGGAGGGGTCCCGATCCATAATCCTTACGATGCCATCTGTTCGATATCTGCGCGGCTCAGGCCGATGTCTGACAGCTGACGGTCGGTCAGCGCGCCAAGCGCCTTGCGGGTTGCGCGGTTTTCAAAATAGGCCGAAACGGCATTCGAAACGGTTGCAAAGATGGAAGGCAACCCGAGGCTGATGCCGCGCGATGCCGGAATGATATCAAGCTGTGCCATGGTGCGATTCCTTATGGGCGATCTATTCTGAAGGGGCAGATAGGGGGTGCCGCATTATTTTGCTAGCGCAGAAAAAGCATATCATTCTTGCGTTTTTTGCATGGCTATTTTTCCATCAAACCCGTCGTTTTTAGGCGCATTTTTGGGCATTTTGCAGATGCGGCATGGCCCGCCGTGCCATTTTTGCAACAGCTTCATTCGGCGCTTGGCCTTTGTTCACCTTTCGTGCTAGTTTTGCTGCAATAACAAGAGCAGGTCACAGATGCGTATTTTGGGAATTGATCCTGGGCTTCGGAATATGGGCTGGGGCGTTGTGGATTACAGCGGCAATCGATTGTCGCATGTTGGCAATGGGATTGTGCATTCCATTGGGGCCGACATGGGGCCGCGGCTTTTATCGCTGTATGATCAGCTGACGGATATTGTGGCCCGTTTTGCCCCCGATTGCGCGGCGGTGGAACATACGTTTGTGAACAAAGACGGCGCTGGCACGCTGAAACTGGGTCAGGCGCGGGCGATTGCCCTGCTGGTTCCGGCGCAGGCGGGGTTGCCTGTGGGCGAATATGCCCCCAATGCGGTGAAGAAAACCGTGGTGGGCGTGGGCCACGCAGATAAGGGCCAGGTGCAGCATATGGTGAAGATGCAGCTGCCGGGCGTCGAATTAAACGGCGCCGATGCGGCGGACGCTTTGGCGATTGCCATTTGCCACGCACATCATCAACGCATGGCCCCTGCGATTGTGCAGGCAGGCGGGGCGCAGCCTTCGCCTGCAAAGGGTTATAAAGTAAAGGTATGGGCATGATCGGAAAAATAAGCGGGATTGTGGATTATCGCGGTGACGATCATGTGCTGATCGATGTGCGCGGGGTCGGATATATCATTTATTGTTCGGATCGGACCTTGGCTCGGTTGCCCCGCGCGGGCGAGGCCGCGACGCTTTATACCGATCTGTTGGTGCGCGAAGACCTGCTGCAATTATTTGGCTTCACCTCATTGGTGGAAAAGGAATGGCACCGCCTGTTGGTCGGGGTGCAGGGGATTGGCGCCAAAGGGGCGCTGGCAATCCTGGGCACTTTGGGTGTGGATGGTCTGTCGCGGGCGATTGCCTTGGGCGATGACAGTGCGATTAAACGGGCCAAGGGGGTTGGCCCCAAAACCGCGCAGCGCGTGGTGATCGAATTGAAGGACAAGGCGCCCAGCCTGATGGCGATGGCCAGCGCCCCTGTGGCCACGGCTGATGCAGATCTGGTAATCGATGACACGCCAGCCGCGCCCAAACCGCGCAAATCCACCAAACCGGCCGAGGATACGGGCGATTTGGCTGCGCAGGCCGATGCATTGTCGGCGCTTGGGAATTTGGGTTATGCCCCATCAGACGCGGCGGCGGCTGTGGCGCAGGCCACGGCGGATACGCCCGGGATGGACAGCGCGGGGGTGATCCGTGCGGCCCTGAAGCTGTTGGCGCCGAAAGGATAATCATATGAGCACCCCGCATGATCGCGCCGAAGATTTCGCCGCCCCGGATGCGCCGGCTGAACTGGACCGTGCGCTGCGGCCACAGGGCCTGTCGGAATTCATCGGTCAGGCCGAGGCGCGGGCCAATCTGCGCATTTTCATCCAATCCGCCCGCCAGCGGGGCGAGGCAATGGATCACACCCTGTTTCACGGCCCCCCCGGTTTGGGCAAAACCACATTGGCGCAGATCATGGCGCGTGAATTGGGGGTGGGGTTTCGGATGACATCGGGGCCGGTTTTGGCCAAAGCCGGCGATTTGGCCGCGATCCTAACCAACCTCGAAGCGCGCGATGTCCTGTTCATTGACGAAATCCACCGCCTGAACCCCGCCGTAGAGGAGGTGCTTTACCCCGCGATGGAGGATTACGAGCTGGATTTGGTCATCGGCGAAGGCCCCGCCGCGCGCACCGTGCGGATCGAATTGCAACCCTTCACCTTGGTCGGGGCGACAACCCGGCTGGGGCTGCTGACCACCCCGCTGCGCGACCGATTTGGGATCCCGACACGTCTGCAATTTTACACAATTGACGAATTGAACGAAATTGTGACCCGCAACGCGCGTAAATTGGGCGTGCCGGCAGATCCCGACGGGGCGCGGGAAATTGCCCACCGCGCCCGCGGCACCCCGCGCATTGCTGGGCGCTTGCTGCGCCGCGTGGTGGATTTTGCACTGGTCGAAGGCGATGGCCGCATCACGCAGGCCATTGCCGATGGGGCATTGACACGGCTGGGGGTGGATCAGCTGGGTCTGGATCATGCCGATATGCGGTACCTGCGGATCATTGCTGAAAATTATGGCGGCGGCCCCGTTGGGATCGAAACGATTGCCGCAGCGATGTCCGAATCGCGTGACGCCGTGGAAGAGGTGATCGAGCCATACCTGCTGCAGCAGGGCCTGATCGCGCGCACCCCGCGCGGACGGATGATCGCGCAAAAGGGCTGGTCCCATCTGGGACTGACCCCGCCACGCGGTCCCGCGCAAGAGGATTTATTTAATGACAGCTGAAGACATCACCGCCCTGTTCACCCGTGCCGACGGATCGTTTCAGTTTGCCCGCTGGGGCCGCCCCATCGCGCCGATCGTTTTTGGTTTGGATGATGCCAGTTTGGCCAATTTAAAAGGTGCGATCGAGGCAATGGTGCTGCATGTCGGCCATCAAATGGCTGAAACTGACCCCGAACTGGGTAGCAATGCCATGTTCTTTTTCTTTCAAAACTGGGATGAACTGTTGGCAGTTCCGGATTTGGATAAGATGATTCCGGATTTGCCGGATCTTGTCGCGCGTCTGAGCGCGCAAAAGGCCGGTCAGTATCGGCTGTTTCGGTTTGATGACGCCGGCGCCATTCGCGCCTGTTTTTCCTTCATTCGTGTTGATCAAACATTATTGGCGGAACCCCTAGAGGCGGTGTCGCTGTCATTGGCCATTCAGATTATGTTGGCCTGGGGGCCAAAGGCATTTGAAACCCAAACACCATTGGCGCAAACGCCATCCGGCGAAATTGTCGTGCATCCGCGTCTGCATGCGCTTTTGCAGGCGGCCTATGATCCTGTATTGCCCGCGACCAATTCAGATGCCAGTCACGCCCTGCGATTGGCGGCCCGTTTGGGCCGCGTATAATCATCGGGCTGGCTTAGCAGCCATTACCAGCCAATGGCTTCTTTGTATTCGCGGATCGCCAATTCCCAATGGTTCACAATCCCGCGGAAGGTTGGCACGGGAATGCCGCCATCGGCCTTGACCACATGGTCCAAAAACGGATCATATTCATCATCCACATAGGCGCGGCCCAGCAGTTTTTTGCGGTTCCAATTGTTAATCACGGAAATATCAACGCCGTTTTTCAAATCAAATCCAGCTGAAAAATTCATGGTGTCGCAGCCGCGGCCATATTCATCACAGCCATAGAACCAAATGGAATAATTGGTGCCATCAATTTTGCTGGCGACTTTGGGATCCCCGCTGGAATCTGTTTCCAGTGTTGCGGGATAGCCCATGTCCTGAATCGCATCGACAACCGATCGGGGATAGCCGGCTTCGACCATTTGCGCCTGCGCAAAGGCGGGCATGATACAGGCAGCAAGCGTCAAAAGATATTTCATGGCATGTCCTTTCATCGTTCACACCATTAAGCCATTCAAATCAGCCTTGGGTCAAGGCCCGCCGCCATTATTGGTCTAGGAATGACCGTAATTTACGGCTGCGCGAGGGGTGTTTCAGTTTGCGCAGGGCTTTGGCTTCGATTTGGCGGATCCGTTCGCGGGTCACGCTGAACTGTTGGCCAACCTCTTCCAAAGTGTGGTCGGTGTTCATGCCGATACCAAACCGCATCCGCAATGCGCTCGGCATAGGCCTCATCAACTTCGAGAACAGCGATATCAGCCTTCACGCGGCCCGAGATACTCGCCTGACCGACCACCGCGGAGGCGAGGCCCTGGGGCAAATTGCCTCCCGCGGGGTTCGAAAAAACACTCAGGCCGTGGGCTCGCAAGAGCGAGGTAATCATCGTCGTGGTGGTGGACTTGCCATTAGAGCCCGAGACAA
>JALQTR010000044.1 GCA_023260835.1 Paracoccaceae bacterium | reverse complement strand
TGACGCATGGTTGGAAGAGGCCAAAGCAGAATACGCAGGCGTTCCTGCGGCTGTGAAAGTGGCATCTGCTGACTGATCCCAAACCCTGCGGGCCAGCCATTGGCCCGCAGCAAACGCATGCCCCCCATGAAAATGGACTTGCCCGAAAATGACAGATTACAGCGTGGAAAATTCCGCATTTGAAAACGAGGCCGGCTTTGGCGATTATTTCGCCCTGCTGAAGCCGCGTGTCATGTCATTGGTGGTGTTCACAGGGTTTGTGGGGCTGCTGGCCGCCCCAACGCCGGTGCATCCGGTGATTGGCTTTTGCGCGGTGTTATTCATTGCTTTGGGTGGCGGGGCCTCTGGCGCGCTGAATATGTGGTGGGATGCGGATATTGACCGCATCATGCGCCGCACCGCGAAACGCCCCATTCCCGCAGGCAAAGTCACCGCGACCGAAGCGCGCGACATCGGTCTGGCCCTGTCGGCCCTGTCGGTGGTGATGCTGGGGCTGGCCACCAATTGGACCGCCGCTGCATTGCTGGCCTTCACCATTTTCTTCTACGTTGTCATTTACACCATGTGGCTGAAACGCTGGACCCCACAGAACATTGTGATTGGTGGCGCAGCGGGGGCCTTCCCCCCGATGATCGGTTGGGTGGCCGCCACTGGGCAGGTCAGCTTGGAATCGGTGCTGATGTTTTCGCTGACATTTTTGTGGACGCCGCCCCATTTCTGGGCGCTGGCTCTGTTCATGCGGTCCGATTACGATGATGCGGGCGTGCCAATGTTAACCGTCACCCATGGTCGCCGCGCCACACGCGCGCATATTCTGGTCTATACGGTTGTTCTGGCTATCTTTGCGATTGGCGCAGGGTTCACCGCAATCGGCGGGCCGGTTTATCTGGCCACGGCGTTGGTGTTGAACGCGGCATTCCTGCTGGGTGCTTGGCGCATTTGGCGCCGCGATGAAGCCGCCTCCGAAGCTGATAATTTCGCGGTTGAACGTAAATTCTTTAAGCTGTCGCTGATCTATCTATTCCTGCATTTCGGTGCCATTCTGGCCGAGGCCGGCATCGACCGTTTCTGGACAGGAGGCATGGTATGAGCTTTCGCCCAACCCATGAGCTGCATAAACGCCGGTTCAGCCGCAATCTGGGCCTTGGTCTGGTGCTGGCCGGATTTATCGCGTTGGTGTTCGCGCTGACCGTGGTAAAGGTTCAAAATATTGGGCAGGTCCCAAAAATGGGGTCCATGCCCGCCCAGCAAACGCAAGGGGGATCATGATGGCAATGGAACCCAAACAAAAAACGCTTTTGCAAACCATCGGCGTGGTGGTCACCATGGGGGCCTTGGCTTGGGCATCGGTGCCGTTTTACGATTGGTTTTGCCGGGTGACCGGATTTGGCGGCGAACCCGCCGTGGCCGAGGCGGGCGCCGAACAGATTTTGGACAAAACCATCAAAGTGCGTTTCGAAGGGTCGCTGAACCGCGGGATGCCGTGGCAATTCAAACCCGTCCAGCGCGAGGTGGAATTGCGTATTGGTGAAACCGGTCTGATCTTTTATGAGGCGTATAACCCAACCGACAAACCCATTGCTGGGCAGGCGTCCTATAATGTGGTGCCCTATCAGGCGGGTGGGTTCTTCACCAAAATTGACTGTTTTTGTTTTACCGAACAGGTATTGCAACCCGGCGAGCGGGTGCAGATGCCTGTGACGTTTTATGTTGATCCTGAAATTGTGACGGATCGCGATGCGAAATATGTAAAGGAAATCACACTTTCCTATACATTTTATGAAATTGATTTGCCCGATCAGGCCCAAGCGGCCTTAACAGCGGATCAAACTTCCACTATTGTGAACTAAATTTGCGTGCAGGGGATATACTATGGCACATGCTAAAAATCACGACTATCACATTTTGGCCCCCAGCGTGTGGCCATTCCTTGGGGCTTTGTTCGGCTTCATCATGCTGTTCGGCGCCGTTTTGTGGATGTCGCCACAGGCGGAAAGCAACCAGCCTTGGGTGTTTTTGATCGGCTTTGTGGGCATTCTTTATGTCATGTTCGGCTGGTGGTCGGACGTTGTTGCCGAAAGCAGTGTTGGGGATCACACACCGGTTGTGCGCATTGGCCTGCGTTACGGGTTCATCCTGTTCATCATGTCCGAGGTAATGTTCTTCGCCGCTTGGTTCTGGAGCTTCTTTAAACATGCTATGTACCCCATGGGCGCACAAAGCCCAGCGGTTGACGGCATTTGGCCCCCAGCTGGGATTGAAACCTTTGATCCATGGCACCTGCCATTGATTAACACGCTGATCCTGCTGTGCTCTGGTGCAGCGGCGACTTGGGCGCACCACGCCTTGGTACATGAAAACAACCGCAAAGACATGCAAAACGGTCTGATCATTGCGATTTTGTTGGGTGTGATTTTCACCGTCTTCCAGGCCTATGAATACAGCCACGCGGCCTTTGGCTTTGCGGGCAACATTTATGGCGCAAACTTCTTCATGGCGACTGGTTTCCATGGTGCGCATGTGATCATCGGCACGATCTTCCTGTTCGTTTGCCTGATCCGTCTGTCCAAGGGCCACTTCACCCAAGAAAAGCATGTCGGGTTTGAAGCGGCGGCTTGGTACTGGCACTTTGTGGATGTTGTTTGGCTGTTCTTGTTCGCAGCTGTTTACATCTGGGGTGGCTAACCCGCCACTGATCCATGGATCTTGAAGAAACGCAGGTGGTGATGTCCACCTGCGTTTTTTTATGTGGGGCTTTTCACAGCTGCGCAGGGACGATATGTCTGCGATAACCATGGGGGACTGATTGATGCGCCGCTTTATTCTACCGTTGTTTTTTGGGCTGTCTGGGCTGATTATTCTGTGCGGTCTGGGCACTTGGCAGGTGCAGCGTTTGGCCTGGAAAGAGGCGATCTTGGCGCAGATTGACGCCACGATTGATGCGGCGCCCGTGGCCCTGCCGGCGCAGCCCGATCCGGTGCGCGATGCCTATCGTGCGGTGCGCGTCACGGGGGTTTGGGCTGGCGATACGATCCGCGTTTTGGTTAGTCATCGCAGCTTTGGTGCGGGTTACCGGCTGATCACGCCGTTGGATGTGGATGGGCGGCGCGTGTTGATCGACCGCGGTTTTCTGCCTGTGGCCGCGGCGCAGCCCGATCTGCCCGCAGCGGCGGTCACCGTCACCGGCAATCTGCATTGGCCGCAAGAGGTGGACAGCTATACCCCGCAAAACGATTTGGCCGCGAATCTGTGGTTTGCCCGCGATGTCCCGGCCTTGGCGGCGGCGCTGCAAACGGAACCCACGTTCATCATTGCCCGCCAAATCACCCCGCCACAGGCGAATATCACCCCCTTACCGGTTGACAGTTCGGCCATTCCGAACGATCACCTTGGCTATGCTGTGACGTGGTTCGGGCTGGCCTTGGTGTGGTTTTTCATGACAATTTTGGCCCTACGCGTGGCAGCACGCAAAGACAAAGGATAAGGGTGGCCCCTCATGCAGTATATTTCGACCCGCGGCAGCGCACCGGTGCTGAATTTTGAACAGGCGATGATGACCGGTTTGGCCCGTGATGGGGGCCTGTATGTGCCGGCCGAAATTCCCCAAATGTCGGCGGGCGATATCAAATCCCTGCGCGGCCTCAGCTATGAAGAGGTGGCGTTTCGGGTGATGCGCCCCTTCATCGGGGATGCCTTCACCGATACCGAATTTCAGGACATCATCGCGCGCGCCTATGCAGGGTTTGGCCATGCGGCCCGCGCCCCGCTGGTGCAGCTGGCCCCCAATCATTTCTTGCTGGAATTGTTCCACGGCCCGACCTTGGCGTTCAAGGATTTCGCGATGCAGCTGATTGGCCAGCTGTTCCAAGCCTCGCTTGCGCGCAGCGGAAATCGGGTCACCATCGTGGGCGCCACATCCGGCGATACCGGATCCGCCGCGATCGAGGCATTCAAGGGGCTTGATGCAGTGGATGTTTTCATCCTGTATCCGCACGGCCGCGTGTCAGACGTGCAGCGCCGACAAATGAGCACCCCATCCGAATCCAACGTCCACGCCCTTGCGATGGATGGGCATTTTGATGATTGCCAAGCGCGGCTGAAGGATATGTTCAATGATCTGGAATTCCGCGATGGCGTGCGTTTGGCCGGTGTGAATTCGATCAACTGGGCGCGGGTTTTGGCGCAGGTCGTTTATTACTTTACCTCGGCCGTGTCGCTGGGCGCGCCGGATCGCGCGATCAGCTTCACCGTACCAACGGGGAATTTTGGTGATATCTTTGCAGGCTATATTGCCAAACGCATGGGGCTGCCGATTGATCAGCTGGTGGTTGCGACAAACCAGAATGACATTCTGCACCGCTGCCTGTCTACTGGGGCGTATCAGGTGGATCAGGTGATCCCGTCGATCTCGCCGTCGATGGATATTCAGGTCAGCTCGAACTTTGAACGAGCGCTGTTTGATGCCTATGGGCGCGATGGGGCGGCGGTCACGCGTCTGATGGATGATCTGAAAACCACGGGCGGGATTCATTTGGATCAGGGCATTCTGGACCAGCTGCGCCGCGATTTCACATCGGGCCGCGCGTCCGAGGGGGAAACCAGCCAGACCATTGCCGAAACGTGGCAAAACAGCGCCGAACTTTTGTGTCCGCACAGCGCGATTGGGGTGAAAGTGGCGAATGAACAGATCCATGCGGCCAGCCCGATGGTCACATTGGCCACCGCGCATCCGGCGAAATTCCCTGATGCGGTGAAGGCGGCAACCGGCATTCACCCGCCGCTGCCCGATCGCATGGCGGATTTGTTTGATCGCGATGAACGCATCACACGCGTTCCCAATGATCTGGCGGCGCTGAAGGCGCATATCAAAGGCGCCCTTGGATGAGCGTCCAGCTGCACAGCCTGTCCAACGGGTTTCGCGTTGTGACCGAATCCATGCCGGGGCTGGAATCTGCGGCCATTGGCATTTGGGTCATGGCTGGCGGGCGGCATGAAACCACCGCGCAAAACGGCATCGCGCATTTTTTGGAACATATGGCCTTTAAGGGGACAAAACGGCGCAATGCCCTGCAAATTGCCGAAACGATCGAGGATGTGGGCGGGTATATCAATGCCTATACCAGCCGCGAAGTCACCGCCTATTACGCGCGGGTGCTGCGCAAGGATGTGCCGCTGGCCTTTGACGTGATCAGCGATATTATCCTCAATTCCGTGTTTGATCCGCGCGAGATCGAGGTGGAACGTGGTGTGATCTTGCAAGAGATTGGCCAATCCCTGGACACGCCCGATGATGTGATCTTTGACTGGCTTCAGGCCGAAGCCTATCCCGATCATCCGCTGGGGCGGACGATTTTGGGGCCTGCGGAAAATGTTCGCGCCTTTGGCGGGGATGATCTGCGTGATTTTGTTGCCCAGCATTATGGGCCGGATCAGTTGGTCCTGTCTGCTGCGGGCGCAGTGGATCATGATGAATTGGTTCGTCTGGCCGAAGCGGCCTTTGGCCATCTGCCCGCGCGCGGGCGCGCGCAGGCGCAAAAGGCGCAATTCGTGGGCGGCGGTGTTTACCGGCAAAAGGATTTGGAACAGGCACATGTGGCATTGGCCTTTGGGGCGCCCGCCTATGGCGATCCGGCCTTTTACGCCGCGCAGATTTATGCGGTTGCAATGGGCGGCGGCATGTCCAGCCGCCTGTTCCAAGAGGTGCGCGAAAAGCGCGGTCTGTGCTATTCGATATTCGCGCAAAACGGGGCCTTTGTGGATACGGGGATGATGACCATTTATGCCGGCACCAGCGGCGATGATGTGGCGCAGCTGACCCGCGTTGTGATCGATGAAATGAAACGCGCCGGCGGTGACATCAGCCAGGCCGAACTGGAACGCGCCCGCGCACAGATGAAGGCGGGGATTCTGATGGGGCTGGAAAGCGCATCAGCGCGCACTGAACGTCTGGCGCGGATGCTGCAAATTCACGACCGTGTTCCTGATTTATCTGAAACCGTGGCGAAGATTGATGCCGTAACGGTGCAAGATGTGCGCGACATGGCGGGCCAATTGGCATCAAACGCCCCGATGGCGCAGGCCTTCTATGGGCCTGTGGCGGGGGCACCTGATCCTGCGGAATTGGCCGCACTGCGGGCTGCGTGATGCTGTGGCCGCGGCCCGGACCACGGTTGGATACGGATCGTATGGTCCTGCGTTTGCCGCGCCCAGATGATTTTCAACCTTGGGCGCAGCTGCGCCGCCAAAGCGAAGCATTCTTGGCCCCGTGGGAACCCCAATGGACCCCCGGCCATCTGTCCAAATCCGCCTTCAGCGCTCGTGTGCGATGGGCCGCCCGCAGCGCCGCCAAACGCACGGCCTTTCCCTTTTTTATGTTTGACCGGGAAACGATGCAGGTGCTGGGCGCGATCACATTGGATGAGGTGCGGTTTGGCCCCGCGCAAACGGGGCGGCTGGGATATTGGATCGGCGCGCCCTATGCGCGGCAGGGGCTGATGCGCGAAGGCATCGCCGCTGTGGTGCATTTCGCCTTTCAGCGGTTGGATTTATCCCGGATCGAGGCAGCCTGCCTGCCCGAAAACGCCGCATCGCGGGGGCTTTTAGAAACATCAGGATTTAAATACGAAGGCGTGGCGCAGCAATATCTGCAGATTGATGGGCGCTGGCGCACCCATGTGCTTTATGCGATGCTGCGTTCAGATCGCCGCGCCGCGGCCCCGCGCGCAGCCTTGGAAGGATAACCCATGCTCAACCCCGCTACGCCCGAATTTTTGACCCAGCTGCAGGCGGATTTGCCGGATGGGGTTTTGGGCGAAGTTGCCCCCAAATATCTGGAAGAGCCGCGCGGCACATGGACAGGCCAAGCCGCAGCTGTGCTGCGCCCCAGATCATCGGCAGAGGTCGCCCAGATCATCACCGCCTGCAATGCGGCGCGTGTGGGCGTGGTGCCATATGGCGGCGGCACAGGGCTGGTTGGCGGGCAGGTCTTGCCCGAACCCGCGCCGGCGCCAGTGATCCTGAGCCTAGAAAAAATGACAGCTGTGCGCGGCCTTTGGCCCGATGAAAATGCATTGGCGGTCGAAGCGGGGGCCATTTTGGCCGATGTGCAGGCTGCCGCACAGGATGCGGGGCGATTGTTCGCGCTGTCACTGGCATCGGAAGGGTCGGCGCAAATTGGCGGGCTTTTGGCAACAAATGCTGGCGGGGTAAATGTGCTGCGCTATGGTAATGCGCGCGATCAGGTGCTGGGGATTGAGGCGGTCTTGCCCGATGGCCGCATCCTGAACGGGATGAAGCGTCTGCGTAAAGACAACACCGGATATGATCTGCGCCACCTGCTGCTTGGCTCAGAAGGGACGCTGGGGGTCATTACGGCCGCGGTATTGAAATTGCATCCCATTCCGGCGCGGCGGGCCACGGCGTTTTTAACCGTGACGGACCCGGCCGCAGCGGTGAAACTGCTGACGCTTGCGCAGGATATCTGCGGTGAAACCATCAGCGCCTTTGAACTGATCAGCGGGATGGGCCTGCAATTTTTGCGCGCGCATATGCCGGATCAGCGCCAGCCTTTGGCGGATAGTCCCGAATGGGCGGTTCTGATCGAACTGGGCACAGCCGCACAGCAAGACCCCGAAACCATGCTTGAGGAGGTCTTCACCCGCGCATTGGAGGGTGATTTGTGCCAAGACGGCGTGATCGCGCAAAATGACACACAGCGCATGGAAATTTGGGCGGTGCGTGAAACCATTCCCGAAGCCAACCGCGCCGTGGGCGCAGTGGCCAGCCATGATGTGTCCTTGCCCATTTCAGATTTGCCCGCCTTTATTGATGAAGGCAATCGCCGCATCACCGCGCTGGCCCCCCTGCGGATCAATGCCTTTGGGCATTTGGGCGATGGCAACTTGCATTATAATATCTTCCCGCCCGAAGGCCGCGCCGCGTCAGACTATTATCCAATGCGGGCGCAGGTTTATCAGACCATTCATGATTTGGTGCATGAGATGGGCGGGTCTGTCAGCGCCGAACATGGAATTGGCCGCAAAAAGGTGGATGATTTGATCCGATATGGTGATGCGACAAAACTGGCTGCAATGCGCGCGATCAAATGCTCGATTGATCCCAATGGCATTATGAACCCCGGGGCAATTTTCGCATAAAAAACGGGGCCATTTGGCCCCGTATTTTTATGATTGCCGTTCTTCGAAGCTCAGCGCGATGAAGCTGGGCAGGTGATCCCCCATGCCCACGACGGTGTTTTGCGGATCGCGCCCTTTGTCGCCGCGGCCACGTCCGCGCGATTTGTCACGGGCGGGGGCAGGGGCAGCATCGCGGCGGGGTGTGTCTTTGGGGGTGTCGGGTTTTTGATCCGCCACTTCGGCTGTGGCAGCGGCGGGCGCTGCATCGGCATCGCCGGCATCTTTGCGTCCACGGCGGCTGCGGGTGCGGCTGCGTGGGGCCTCTCCATCATCCTTGGATTTGGGTGCGGCGGGCGCATCCAGCTTTACGGGGCTTTCAAGGCGGGGGATTGTGGTTTGGATCAGATCCTCGACCGCGGCAAGGGATTTGGCATCGCGTGGGGCGCAGATCATCATCGCCGTGCCTTTGCGGCCGGCGCGGCCGGTGCGGCCGATGCGGTGAACGTAATCTTCGGCATGGCCGGGGACGTCAAAATTGAACACATGGCTGACGCTGGGCACATCCAGCCCCCGCGCGGCCACGTCTGATGCCACCAGCAGCCGCAGCCGCCCTTCGCGGAAATCATCCAGCGTTTTCATCCGCTGGCTTTGATCCAGATCGCCATGGATTGGCGCGGCGTCATAGCCGTATTTGCGCAAAGATTTCGCGCAGAT
>JALQTR010000022.1 GCA_023260835.1 Paracoccaceae bacterium | reverse complement strand
GCCGGCCTGCGCAGCTAGGGCCGCGGGGCGGCGGCAGCCGCCTATTCGACTTGTTCGCGGATCAGCCGCTCTTCCAGCCCATGGCCGGGATCGAACAGAATGCGATGGGCAATACTGGGGTCGGATGCGATATCCACCGCTGTCACATTTGGCACAGATCGGCTGTCGGCATCGGCCATGACGGGCCGCTTTTCAGGCTCGATCACCTCGAATCGCAATTTGGCCGCTTTGGGCAGCAGCGCCCCGCGCCAGCGGCGGGGACGGAAGGGGGCGATGGCGGTCAGGGCCAGCACCTCGGACCCGATGGGCAGGATCGGCCCATGCGCCGAATAGTTATAGGCCGTGGACCCCGCCGGCGTTGCCAGCAGCGCCCCATCACAGACCAATTCGCGCAGCCGTTCGCGCCCATCAATAATGATGCGCAGCTTGGCCGCTTGCGGACCAGCGCGCAACAATGAAACCTCGTTTATTGCCAATGCATTATGAACCGTTCCTGATGTGGTTTCGGCGCGCATGCGCAACGGGTTAATCACCGCCTCTTCCGCGGTTTCCAGCCGCGTCATCAGATCATCGGGGCTGTAGGCATTCATCAAAAACCCAACCGTGCCGCGGTTCATCCCGTAAATCGGCTTTTGCAGATGCTGCATCCCATGCAGGGTTTGCAGCATGAACCCATCCCCCCCAAGCGCAACAATGACATCCGCATCTTCGGGCGGTGTTTGACCAAATTGCCCCGTCAATTCCACCAGGGCCGCCTGCGCCGATTCTGCATCCGAAGCCAAAAAAGCCGGTTTCAAAGTCATATTTGGGTTTCCTTTTGGCACCATCTTTTCCCAAAGAACCATAAGTTTCACCAAACATCCAGCAAAGGACGCGTGAAAGCCCCATTTCGTCGCATTGGACGCTTTTCCTTCCGCATTGTTTCCGATAGGAAACGGGAAAAACCACCCTTATCAGGAGCGTACACATGACCAATAACGCCTTCTTCACCCAATCCTTGGCCGACCGCGATCCCGCGCTGAATGACGCGATCACCGCGGAATTGGGCCGCCAGCGCGACGAAATTGAACTGATTGCCAGCGAAAACATCGTCAGCCGCGCCGTGATGGAGGCCCAAGGCTCAGTCATGACCAACAAATACGCCGAAGGCTATCCCGGGCGCCGTTACTATGGCGGTTGCCAATATGTGGATGTTGCCGAAAATCTGGCGATTGAACGCGCATGCCAGCTGTTCAACTGCGGCTTCGCCAATGTGCAGCCCAATTCGGGCAGCCAGGCGAATCAGGGTGTGTTCACCGCATTGCTGCAACCGGGTGACACCATTTTGGGCATGTCCTTGGACGCTGGCGGCCACCTGACCCATGGCGCGGCGCCAAACCAGTCGGGCAAATGGTTCAACGCGGTGCAATATGGCGTGCGCAAACAGGACAATATGCTGGATTACGATCAGGTGCAGGCATTGGCCACCGAGCATCAGCCCAAACTGATCATCGCCGGCGGCAGCGCGATCCCGCGCCAGATTGATTTCAAACGGATGCGCGAAATTGCCGACAGCGTTGGCGCCTATTTGCATGTCGATATGGCGCATTTCGCCGGTCTGGTGGCGGCGGGTGAACATCCATCGCCCTTCCCCTATGCGCATGTGGCCACAACCACCACGCATAAAACCCTGCGCGGCCCACGCGGCGGCATGATCCTGACCAATGACGAAGCGCTGGCCAAGAAAATCAATTCGGCCATCTTCCCCGGGATTCAGGGCGGCCCTTTGATGCATGTGATCGCGGCCAAAGCCGTCGCCTTTGGCGAGGCGCTGCAGCCCGAATTCAAAACCTACATCAAAAACGTCATCGCCAATGCGCAGGCGCTGTCTGATCAGCTGATCAAAGGCGGGCTGGACACGGTGACCCACGGCACTGACACCCATGTTCTGCTGGTCGATCTGCGCCCCAAAGGCGTGAAGGGCAATGAAACCGAAAAGGCATTGGGCCGCGCCCATATCACCTGCAACAAAAACGGTGTGCCGTTTGATCCGGAAAAGCCAACTGTGACCTCGGGCATTCGTCTGGGCAGCCCCGCTGGCACCACCCGTGGCTTTGGCGAGGCCGAGTTCCGCCAAATCGCCGATTGGATCATCGAAGTGGTGGACGGTCTGGCCGCCAATGGCCCCGACAACAACCAAGAGGTCGAAGAAAAGGTCAAAGCCGAAGTTGCGGCCCTGTGCGCGCGCTTCCCGCTGTATCCTGATCTGTAAGGGTGTGTAACCACATCGCCCCCCGCATGGTGATCCCATGCGGGGGGCTTTTTTATGCGATCAGGCCAAGATAAATCAGGGCCAATCCGCCCAAAAGCACCGCCAGATTTAACACAGACCCCCAAAACCCATCGCGCAGCGCCTGCCGCAGCCGCCCGCCGCGGCCATGCGCGGCAATGAACGACCGCCCGCGGGCATAGGCACCGCGCGCCAATTGCGGATCCAACCGGCGGCGTAATTTGGGGTGGGCCGCCAGCGCCATCTGGTCATCCAGCAGCGCCAAATCCCGCCGCACGCCGCGCGGCAGCTTTGCGCGCAAACGGTGCAATGGCCCCCGCGCCGCGCGCGCGCCAAACCGTTGCCGCGCCAGTTTTTCCAGCGTGCTGTGATAGGTGGAAATGGGGTCTTGGGCAGACATTTGCGGTGGCTCCTGCTGGTCTCATCCGCTAGGGTATGCGCGCAGGAACGGTAAAACAAGGGGCGGTTTATGCTGAACTATATCACGCATGGGGCGGCAACGGATCAGCCCAATTTGGTGATCGGGCATGGGCTGTTTGGATCCGGCCGCAACTGGGGCGTGATCGCCAAACGCCTGTCAGACAGCCGCCAAATCATCGCGATTGACCAACGCAACCACGGGCAAAGCCCTCGGGCTGACAGCCACAGCTATGCTGATATGGCCGCCGATCTGATCGAACTGTTGCACAAGATCAAACAGGACACCGGCCAAACCGCCGATGTGCTGGGCCATTCCATGGGCGGCAAGGCGGCGATGGTGGCGGCGATTCAGGCCCCCGATTTGATCCGCCGCCTGATTGTGGCCGATATTGCCCCCGTGGCCTATGCCCATGATCAAAGCCAACACATTGCGGCGATGCGGGCGGTCGATCTGACCACGGTGCAAAAACGATCCGACGCGGCGGCGCAATTGGCCGCCATGGGCACCGACCCCGCGCTGCAATCGTTTTTCACCCAATCCTTGGATGTCACGGCGCGGGTCTGGCGGTTTAATTTGGACGTTTTGGAACGTGAGATGCCCAAAATTCTGTCCTTCCCCGATGTGGCGGGGCAATTCACCGGCCCCACGCTGTTCCTTGCGGGGAAGGAGTCAAATTACGTCCGCCCCGAGGATCGCAGCAAAATTTCCGCCCTTTTCCCACGCGCGCGCATTGTGCGACTGGCCGGCGCGGGCCATTGGCTGCACGCCGATGCCCCCCGCCCCTTCGAGGCCGCCGTGCGACAGTTTTTGGACGCTCAGATCGATTAATCCAGCTGGAAATCGGCCGAATCCCCAGCCCCGCGATCAGATGTGAACCGCAAGGCTCCATCGCGGGATTCGACCTTTTGGCAATTATACCCCAATTCCCGCTGACCCCAGAACAGATCGCGGCAAAAATACCCGTCCTGCCATGTCCACTGCCCGCTGACAGTGCGAAAATAGGCCGATCCAGCAATTTGCCCATCCGGCGCTACCCGCAGATTGATCAGCCCTGCCTTCAGCCGTTTGTCGTTGATCAGTTGAACAAATTGCGATTGCGTTTGCACCGGCATCCATTCGGCCATGGCTGAGCTGGCCATCAGGCTGGCAATCATGATGAAGAAAAGCCGCATCCCATCCCCCCTGTCTGACGTATCATAGGAGTATAGCTAGGGAATGGTTACCAAAATTCAAACAGTGTCGGTGATTTTGGTCGGGCTAGCAGGACTCGAACCTGCGACCTTCCGTCCCCCAGACGGACGCGCTACCAGGCTGCGCTATAGCCCGACACTGCGCTTGTCATACTGGATTTGACGCGCAGGGCAAGGGTGATTGATCAGATTTTTGATCCAAAGTGGAATTATTTTTGCGCCTGCGCAAATTGCCGTACGGCATGATCCAGCGCCGCCTTGAACGACGCCCGCCCCGCCGGCGATAGCGCGCGCAGCGCCGCCAGCTGCGACAGCGCGCCACCCTTTGGGGTTGCGGGCTTGGGCTGGGGCTGCGGATCGGGGGCGGCATCAAACAACGATGCGAACAGGCTGCCTTCGAAATTCAGATCATCTGGCGCTGTGGCTGCGGCAGGTTTTTTGGGTTTTGCAGCAGGCTTGGCTGCTGGAGCAGCCGCGGGTGGCGGTGCGGCCTGTTCCTGCGCCGGCTCTTGCACCGGTGCCTGCGGCGCCACATCGGGCTGCGCCATGGGGGCCTGCGGTGCGGCCACGGCTGTGGCGGGCTCTTGCGATTTTGCCTTTGGTGCGGCGCGTTTACGGGGGGCTTTTTCCGCCACGGCCACGCCATCTGGCAGGGGCGCGCTGCGGGCGCTGACGGTTTTGATCCCGTCCTTTTTCAGCTGGGCTTTGGCCTCTTTAATCGACAGGCCATCGGTGTACAGCATGACCTTGATGCCACCAATCAGCAGCATATCTTCGGGGCGGTAATAGCGCCGACCCCCGGCCCCTTTGACAGGTTTAATCTGTGGAAATTTGCTTTCCCAAAACCGCAGAACGTGGGTTTGCACGTCCAGCCATTCCGCCACTTCGGAAATGGTGCGAAAGGCGCTGCCAGATTTGCGCATAGCGCCCGCCCCCTTTTACGATTTATTGCCCGCGGCGACGCGTTCTTTCATCGACACAGAGGGGCGGAATGTCATCACGCGGCGCGGTTCGATTGGAACCTCTTCCCCTGTTTTGGGATTGCGGCCAATGCGCGCGTTTTTATCGCGCAGGCTGAAGGTGCCAAAGGATGAAATTTTCACCTGTTCACCGGCCACCAATGCATCGGACATTTTCTTCAGAACCGATTCAACCAAATCCGCCGATTCGTTGCGCGACAGCCCAACATCGCGAAAAATCGCTTCGGCCAGATCCATACG
>JALQTR010000207.1 GCA_023260835.1 Paracoccaceae bacterium | reverse complement strand
GCAGGATCGCAAACAATTTGGCAAATCCTTGATCAATTTCCCCCGTGTTTATGACAAGCTGGCCATGATGGCAGTGGAAATTATGATCACCCGTCAGCTGACCTATTTCAGCGCTTTCCAAAAGGACAATGACAAACGTTGCGACCTAGAGGCCGGGATGGCAAAACTGCTGGGGGCGCGCGTGGCTTGGGCTGCGGCGGATAATGCGCTGCAAATCCATGGTGGCAATGGCTTTGCCTTGGAATATCAGATCAGCCGCGTGTTGTGCGATGCGCGCATTCTGAACATCTTTGAAGGCGCCGCTGAAATTCAGGCGCAAGTCATCGCGCGGCGGTTGCTGGATTAATCTGGGCCAACGAGCAATCAAAAAGCCACCGCAGGGATCCTGCGGTGGCTTTTTGGTTTTGACCTTGGCCAATTATTGATCTACATGCGCCAGATTTGCGATGAAGTTGCGCACCTGAACGCGCAGGTTGTCATCTTTGATGTTGGAATAGGCTGCGGCCACTTTGGCGGCTTCTTGATCCAGTTGGGGGCCTTGGCTGGTGCCGTCCTGTTCCAGCCCCTCAAAGAAGTAGCTGATCGGAACGCCCAATATGCGGGCGGATTCAAACAGGCGGCTGGCGGAAATACGGTTCCGGCCCAATTCGTACTTTTGAACCTGTTGAAATGAAATACCCAGACCATCGGCCAATTCAGTTTGGGTTAAACCGCGCATGACGCGCAACGATTTAAATTTTTGTCCCACATGGACATCTACGGGGTGCGACATATCTTGCCTATCTTTTTAATACTGCCAAATGGCGGAATTCATCATCTATGATTGCTTTATAATGTCAGCAATTCAGGCACAGGTTGTAATTCCAGCCCTGAAGCAGAGCAATTAAGGCCATACCTATGCGCTGCAAAAAGATACTTAAGAGATAATAATAATTTGTCTTACTTTTGACCCATAGAAAAAGGCCGCCCCGGGTGTACGGTGCGGCCTTTGAAGGGGGTAATGATCAGTGCGATCAGCCGATTGCAGCGGCTTTTACATCTTCGTCGATGTAATCCATGTATTGCGCAAAGTTTTCGGCAAACATTGAAACCAATTTTGCCGCTTGGGCGTCATAGGCGGATTTGTCATCCCATGTGCGGCGTGGGTCCAGCAGCAATTCTGGCACGCCGGGGACGGCGACTGGCACTTCGAAGCCAAAGTTTTCGTCCTTGCGGAATTCAGCCTGACCAAGCGATCCATCCAATGCGGCGGTCAGCAGGGCGCGGGTGGCTTTGATCGGCATGCGTGAACCTGTGCCATAGGCGCCGCCGGTCCAGCCGGTATTGACCAGCCAGCAGGTTGCGCCATGGGTGGCGATTTTTTCACGCAGCAGGTTCCCGTACACTTCGGGGCGGCGGGGCATGAAGGGAGCGCCAAAGCAGGTGCTGAAGGTGGGCTCTGGTTCGGTCACGCCGCGTTCGGTGCCCGCAACTTTGGATGTGAAGCCCGACAGGAAGTGATACATCGCCTGCGCCGGTGTCAGCCGCGCAATCGGGGGCAGAACGCCGAACGCATCACAGGTCAGCATGATGATGTTCTTTGGGTGGCCGCCCACCGCGGTGCCAGAGGCGTTGGAAATATATTCCAGCGGGTAGGCACAGCGCATATTGGCTGTCAGGCTGTCATCGTCGAAATCCAGATCGAATGTTTCTTCGTCGAACACCATGTTTTCGATCACGGTGGCGAATTTCGTCGTGGTTGCGTAAATTTCAGGTTCCGCTTCGGGGTTCAGGTTGATGGTTTTGGCATAGCAGCCCCCTTCAAAGTTGAAGGTACCGCGGTCAGACCAGCCATGTTCGTCATCCCCGATCAGCGTGCGTGCAGGATCCGCCGACAGCGTGGTTTTGCCAGTACCAGACAGGCCAAAGAACACAGCAGTGTCGACCGGGTTACCATTGGCATGGTTGGCCGAGCAATGCATCGGCATGATGCCTTTTTCTGGCAGCAGGTAGTTCAGCAGGGTAAAGACAGATTTCTTATTCTCGCCCGCGTATTCAGTGCCGCCAATCAGGATCATCTTGCGTTCGAAATTCAGTGCAATCACCGTTTCGCTGCGGCAATCATGTTTGGCCGGATCTGCCTGAAAGCTGGGGCAGTTGATGATGGTGAAATCCGCAACATAGCTGTCCAGATCCGCGCGTTCTGGACGGCGCAGCAGGTGACGAATGAACAGGTTGTGCCAGGCCAATTCGGAAATCACGCGCACATCAATCGAATGCGCCGGATCCGCGCCGCCGATCAGGTCCTGCACGAAATAATCACCGCCGGCCATATGCGCGACCATGTCATTATACAGCGCATCGAACCCTTCGGGCGACATTTCGGCGTTGTTTTCCCACCAGATTTTATCAGCGACATCGGCGGTTTTCACCACATGTTTGTCTTTGGGGGACCGGCCGGTGAACTTTCCGGTGGTGACCAAGAAGGCACCGCCTTTGCCCAGGCGACCCTCTTTGCGGGCCAGCGCCTCTTCGATCAGTGCAGGTTCCAAAAGGTTATAATAGACATTCCCCAGCCCCGTGATGCCTTGATCTTCTAGCCGGAAATTTGGGTTAACCCGTCCAAATGCCATGTCGTTACACTCCTTTAAGGCTGCGCCTTGTGCTTGGCGATGTGGCGCTGGCAGGACCAAACAGCGTGGCATTGTCAGCGTCGTGTGAATCAGTTGGCAGTACAATCTGCCCGATATGGGGCCTTCTAACACAAGGGATTGCGCAATGAACAGGACGCTATGCCACAGTTAGCGCAACCATTTTTATGCGTTAGCGCAACCAGATGTTCCGATCGGCAACAAATGGCGCAATTGCGGCCAATTTATGATGTGCCAACAGCATTGAGTGCGCCACATTTTTGCCATATTATCGGCCCCATATGTGATTGATGAGGTGAGTTTATGGCACGTATTGCCCTGATTGATGCAGAAATTTCAGACCAATCCCAGCTTACAACGCTGTTAATCGCCGAAGGGTTTGACCTGCAGCTTTATCTTGCGGGGGCGCAGGCCATCGAAGACCATTCCAAACGTCCATTCGATATACTCATCACGGATATCAATTTACCAAATATGGATGGGTTTGAAATCGTTAAACAGCTGCGCCAGAAATCATCTGTTCCGGTGATTTGTTTATCTGCTGTTCCTGATGAGGTGGATGAATTGCTGGCCTTTCGTTTGGGGGCTGATGATTACATCGGCAAATCGGCCGCGCCGCGATTGGTTTTTGCCCGTATTCGCGCCATTTTGCGCCGTGTCAATTTGGGGGCCGATCAGGCCGCACTGCAAACGGCGAAGCCAATACGCCGCGGAAGATTGCTGATTGATCCACAGCGCCATGCGGTCCAATGGGATGGGCAGTCTGTGGCGTTGACGGTGACGGAATTTTCATTGTTGATGGCCCTTGCGCAGCACCCTGGTTATGTGCGTTCGCGTGATCAGCTGATGGACCTGGCCTATGACGATCAGGTGTATGTGGATGATCGCACCATCGACAGCCATATCAAACGGCTGCGCAAAAAAATCCGCACGGTGGATGCGACGTTCAACGCGATTGAAACGCTTTATGGCGTGGGGTACCGATATAATGACAGCTGAGGCATCTGTTCATGCCAGCTGTGTTGCGATTGGCCGATCTGGGGTCCTGATCCTGGGGCCGTCTGGCAGCGGTAAATCCAGTCTGGCCTTGGGGCTGATGGCGATGGGCGCGGAATTGGTCGCGGATGATCGCGTGCAGTTGCGCTGTCATGGCGATGACATCTGGGCCTATGCCCCGCCCCACAGCGCCGGCCGGATCGAGGCGCGCGGCATGGGTTTGCTGCGCAGCACAGGCCCCCTTGCAAAAACCCCGTTGATGTTGGCAGTCACGCTGGGCCAAGACCAGCAAGCCCGATTGCCTCAGCCTGATTGGTTTGACCATGGGGGGATCATGATCCCAAACATAAACAGGCAATTTGTCGATCATAATCTGATTGCTGTGGTCAGCATGATCCTGCAGGGACGATTGGTCTGGGACAGTGGTGAAATCCTCTAGGGTTCCCCTACGTTAACTTTTACTTAAATCTTGTTTTGCTGCTGGAAATTCAGGCGCGCTTTGGTATGATTATCAGAACATCTTGATCAGGCTTAAATCGTAAGGTCCAAATTCGGTGATAGGCATCGTAATCGTCGCACATGGGGGGCTCGCCAAAGAATATCTTTTGGCGGTTGAACATGTTGTTGGCCCGCAGCCCGGTATGGCAGCCGTCTCCATCGAAAGCGAATGTGACCGCAGCAGTAAAGAGCTGGAAATCTGCGCCGCGGCGGATCAGGTGGATCAGGGGCAGGGCGTGGTTGTTGTGACGGATATTTTCGGGGGGTCGCCATCAAACCTGTCCATGCTGGCCTGCCGCTGTCAGGATCGCCGGATTTTATACGGGGCCAATTTGCCGGCTTTGATCAAACTGGCCAAATCTCGGCATAAACCGCTGCCCGATGCGGTGCGTGTCGCGCTTGAGGCAGGGCGCAAATATATCGATGCGCAAATCATTTCAGCATAAAGGCCAAAATTTTGGAACGTGACTTCAAAATCATTAATGAAAAAGGCCTGCATGCGCGTGCATCGGCCAAATTGGTTGAACTGGTCGAAAGCTTTGACGCCAGCGCCGAAGTGTCCCGCGATGGCATGACCGCCAGCGGCGATTCCATTATGGGCCTGCTGATGCTGGCGGCCTCCAAAGGCACCACAATCACCGTGGAAACCAGCGGCGCAGATGCCGCAGGTTTGATGGACGCGCTAGAGCAATTAATCGCCAACCGCTTTGGCGAAGCGGTGTAATCCGCCTTATCTGGTTGGAACAGGCGTTTCGCCGCGGTAGTCGTAGAAACCGCGCTGTGATTTGCGACCCAGCCAGCCGGCTTCGACATATTTGGTCAGCAGCGGGCAGGGGCGGTATTTGGTATCCGCCAGCCCATCATGCAGCACGTTCATAATCGCCAAACAAGTGTCCAGCCCGATGAAATCGGCCAATTCCAGCGGGCCCATTGGATGGTTCGCACCCAGCTTCATGGATTGGTCAATCGATTGCACGTTCCCTACGCCTTCGTACAAGGTATAAACGGCCTCGTTAATCATAGGCATCAGGATGCGGTTGACGATGAAGGCGGGGAAATCTTCGGCGCTGGCGGCGGTTTTGTTCAGGCGGCGGACGACTTCTTTGCAGGCTTTATAGGTCGGCTCATCCGTGGCGATCCCGCGGATCAATTCCACCAGCTGCATCACCGGCACAGGGTTCATGAAATGGAAGCCCATGAACTTTTCGGGCCGATCGGTGCGGCTGGCCAAACGTGTGATTGAAATCGAGGATGTGTTCGATGTCAGGATCGTTTCCGGCCCCAAATGCGGCAGCAGCGTTTCAAAGATTTTATTTTTGATCGTTTCGTTTTCGGTTGCCGCTTCGATCACCAGGTCACAGGATCCCAGACGGGGCAGGTCCAGAACGGTTTGAATGCGGCCAATGGCGGCTGTGGCATCATCGGCGGAAATTTTGCCCCCACCAACCTGCCGGCCAAGGTTCTTTTCAATCCGGGCAACCGCGGCGTCCAGCGCGTCTTGGCTGATGTCGTTCAGCATCACATCATATCCAGCCAAAGCCATAACATGGGCGATGCCATTCCCCATTTGACCCGCGCCAATGATCCCGACCGATTGAATTTCCATGTGCTGATGCCCTCTTATATTTGAAACCACATTAAGCCGATGCGCCCGATCGGGCAACCACACAATCACAATTCGCCCCAGCGTTATCTGCTGTGCGGTGCAAAAGCGAAAAGCCGCCCCCAAGGGGGGCGGCTTTTGCATTTGTCTTTATGGGCTGAACTTACAGTTTGTCGGTCAGCTCTGGCACGGCGGTGAACAGATCCGCCACAAGGCCGTAATCGGCAACTTGGAAAATCGGGGCTTCTTCATCTTTGTTGATGGCCACGATGATCTTGCTGTCCTTCATGCCGGCCAAGTGCTGGATCGCGCCGGAAATACCAACAGCGACATACAGTTCTGGGGCAACCACTTTGCCGGTCTGACCAACCTGCCAATCGTTCGGGGCAAAGCCCGAATCGACCGCTGCGCGCGATGCGCCAACGGCGGCACCCAGCTTGTCGGCCAGTTTTTCGATGATGGCAAAATCGTCTTTGCTGCCAACACCGCGGCCACCCGATACAACCACACCGGCTGATGTCAGCTCGGGGCGGTCGGATGCGGCCACTTTGTCTTCAATCCAGGACGACAGGGCAGGGTTGTCACCTGCGCCGATGGCCTCGACCGATGCGCTGCCGCCGGTTGGGGCGGCGTCAAAGCTGGCGGTGCGCAGCGTGATGACTTTCTTTGCGTCAGACGATTTCACCGTCTGCAGCGCGTTGCCGGCATATATGGGGCGTTCGAATGTGTCGGCATCAATGATGGCCGATACGTCAGAGATAACCATAACATCCAACAGCGCCGCAACGCGTGGGAAGATGTTTTTCGCATCGGTCGTGGCAGGGGCCACAATATGCGAATAATCAGCTGCCAGCGATACGATCAGTGCCGCGGCAGGTTCTGCCAGGCGGTGGCCGTAAAGATCATTCTCGGCGACCAAGACTTTGGCAACGCCGCTGATGGTTGCGGCCTCGTCAGCGGCGGCTTTGGCGGCTGCGCCTGCGCACAGAACCGTTACATCACCCAGGGCTTTGGCAGCTGATACCGCTTTGGCGGTTGCGTCCATGGCCAGTTGGCCATCGTTAATTTCGGCAAGAAGTAAGACGGCCATTAGATTGCTCCTGCTTCTTTAAGTTTCGTGACCAGTTCATCAACCGATGCGACCTTGATACCAGCAGCGCGTTCGGCGGGCTCTTTGGTGGCAACGATTTCCAGACGTGGGGTGCAATCGACGCCATAATCGGCGGCGGTTTTTTCATCCAAAGGCTTCTTCTTCGCCTTCATGATGTTTGGCAGCGACGCATAGCGTGGCTCGTTCAGGCGCAAGTCCACAGTGATGATCGCGGGCATGTTTACCTTGATGGTCTGCAGACCGCCATCCACTTCGCGGGTTACGACGGCGTGGTCGCCCTCGACGCTCAGCTCGGATGCGAATGTGCCTTGTGACCAACCCAGCAGGGCCGACAGCATCTGGCCGGTGGCGTTCATGTCATTGTCGATGGCTTGTTTACCGCACAGAACGATGCCTGGGGCTTCTTCTTCGACGACTTTCGCCAGAATTTTTGCCACAGCCAAAGGTTCGATATCGGTGTGCACGTCATCAGCCGCTTCGACCAAAATGGCGCGGTCTGCGCCCATGGCCAGCGCGGTGCGCAGGGTTTCTTGCGCCTGCTTTACGCCGATGGATACGACGACGATTTCATCCGCTTTGCCCGCTTCTTTCAGACGGATCGCTTCTTCGACTGCGATTTCATCAAAGGGGTTCATTGACATTTTGACATTGGCCAGATCGACACCGCTGCCATCCGCTTTGACGCGGACTTTCACGTTATAATCGATCACGCGTTTGACAGGTACCAAGACCTTCATGGCGTAACTCTCCGTTTGTTGGGTATCCTTACGGCCCAGGGGCTTTGGGGATGGTGAATGAATTTACTGAACCCGCTTTTAACGGGGGATTGCGGGGGAAAACAGACCAAAATCGTCATTTTAGCGTCTTTGGACGCCGCGTCTTTGGGAATTTGATCTGCGGCGGGGCCTGCATGGCCGATGCGATCCAAACAGGTATCGCTCAGGGGGCGCCGCGCAAAAGGGCGGCCAGCGGATCAAATTGGGTTTTGTCAAGGCGCATCACGCTGTCTTCAATGGCGGCTGCGCGCGCTGCGCCCAAAATGGGATCGCTCAGGGCGTGATATTTTGCGGCGATATCCGCGGGCGATGGCGGGGCCGTATGGTCCCACGCGGGTTCAAACCAATCGCTTTCATGGGTGTTTCCATCCGACAATGTCAGGCGCACGCGCGCAAAGCGGCGCAGGGGGAATTCGGCATTGGGCATATCTGATTCGTGCATCAGTGTTGCCTGTGACAGGCGCAGGATTTCAGGATCCTGCAGTGCGGCATTGTCCAAATCATCGGGCGCAATCCCGCCGCGCGCCAGCGCGATGGCAACGGGGAAGGATGTGGAATATTGGGCCTCTTCGGTTGTTTTGGGGGTGGCCGTGGCAAGGCGCACCGATTCGTGGAAGGTTTCGATGTCGATTTTCTGAATATCGCTGGATTGCAAATTGAGCGCGCGGCGCAGGGACAGCGCGGCCTCGACCGGGGCCTGCGCCCATCGGCAAACGGGATAGGGTTTGTAATATTGTTCCAGCATATACCAGTGTTGACCTGCGTCCTGCCACAGATCTGAGGCCTGTTCCACAGTGATGGCCGGCGCCCCAGTGAAGCCACGCGCAGCCATGCCGGCGGCGGATACCCCGCACATCGCGCCCCAGCCTGCACCGTCTTTGACCATTGTGGGGTGGTCAATACAGCGCATCATCTGGCTGCGCGGCCCGTGGTATTCCGCAATCCCCAATGCATGGCGGGTTTGCCCCGCGTCCAGCCCCATAACGCGCGCGGCAACCCCAGCGGCGGCAACCGCGCCCCAGCTGCCGGATGTATGGTAATCGGGGCAGGATCGGTGTTGCGCAATTGCGGTGCGCGCGCCCAACTCATATCCCACGATCAGTGCGGCCAGAAAATTTGCGCCAGACATCGCCTGCCCGATTGCGGCGGTGTAAAGCGCAGGGAACATTGGGGCGCCGATATGGCCTTTGGACGGGTTGAACCCATCATGCCCATCCAAACTGTCGATCCCCATGCCGATTGCCATGGCTGCCGCGGCGCGATTGGCGCTGCCATCATGAAAGATGAATGGCACGGGTCCGGGCATTTCGTCCCGAGCATATCCATGAATGATCTGCGACAGCTGTGTTTTTGTGCCGCCCGCGGCGATCCCGATCAGGTCCAGCAGACACATCTTTGCGCGTAATATCACCTCGGCTGGGTAATCGGTCAAACTGGTCTTATGGATAAACGAAATTGGGTCGATGGGGTGGCGCGGCATAAAATGTCCTTTGCTTTCAGGATTGCTGTCAGGCTGCGCCCGAAATACGGCGCAATCCGTTTCATTTGCGACATGGGGCAGGGGTGAAACCGACATTGACAGAATTCTGGGCAAGATTGCACATTACGGCCATGGAACAGACATTCACAGGGTCATTCACCCAGCAAGAACCCATTCCCGAAGATGCCATCGCCGCCGCGGTTGCGGTGATGCGATCCGGTCGCCTGCACCGATACAATACGGCCCCTGGCGAGGCGTCGCAGACAGCCCTGTTGGAACAAGAGTTCGCCGCGCAAACCGGCGCAAAATACTGCCTGGCGGTGGCGTCGGGTGGATATGCCATCGCAACGGCGCTGCGCGCGCAAGGCGTGCAGCATGGGGATCCGGTTTTGACCAACGCGTTTACGCTGGCGCCAGTGCCGGGGGCGATTGCATCGGTTGGGGGGCAGCCGGTGTTTGTTGGAATCACCCCAGATTTGCGGCTGGATTTCAATGATTTGGCTGATAAGGCCCGCGCCAGTGGCGCGCGCGTTCTGCTGTTGTCGCATATGCGCGGTCATTTGTGCGATATGCCCGCCTTAATGCGCCTGTGCGATGATTTGGGTCTGATCGTGATCGAAGATTGCGCCCACACCATGGGCGCTGATTGGGACGGCATTCCATCGGGGCGTTTTGGCGCGATGGGCTGTTTTTCCATGCAGACCTATAAACACATCAATTCGGGCGAGGGTGGGTTTTTGATCGGCGATGATGCGCAGGCCATGGCCCGCGCGGTGATGATGTCGGGGTCCTATATGCTGTATGAAACGCATTTGGCCGCGCCCGCGCCAGATGTGTTTGAGGGCATTAAATACCACACCCCCAACATTTCAGGCCGAATGGATAACCTGCGCGCCGCGATCTTGCGCCCGCAACTGGCCGATCTGCCCACGCAGGTAGCGCGCTGGAACGATCGTTATCGCACGGTCGAGGCAGGGTTGGCCGATACCCCTGGCCTGCGTCTGATCCCGCGTCCGGTGCAAGAGCATTTTGTTGGATCTTCAATCCAGTTTTTACTGATGGATTGGTCCGATGCGCAGATCGAGGCCGCCATTGCCGGCTGTACCGCGCGTGGGGTTGAATTGAAATGGTTCGGCGCGGCCCAGCCCAAAGGGTTCACATCGCGTTATGACAGCTGGCGCTATGCCCCGGCGCAAAGCTTGCCGGGCAGCGACCGCGTGCTGCGGGCGATTGTCGATATGCGCCTGCCCCTGACCTTCAGTTTGCAAGATTGCACCTTGATTGCGCAGATCATCGCGCAGGAAGTGGCCAAACAGCATCAGGGCTGATCTTTCACCCGTGGTTCTTCCACAAGACGTAGCGTCCGAATCCTTGCAAGGGGATTGACCGGCGCCTCACGCCTTCGTTATGAATTGAACAACCGTTCAATAAATACAAAAAGTGAGGACCCCCATGTTTAATGCCTCGATGCGATTTGACCTTGGCGAAGATATCAACGCCCTGCGCGACACTGTTCACCGTTGGGCGCAAGAACGCGTCAAACCAATGGCCGCGCAGATTGACCAGACCAATGAATTCCCAAACGAGCTGTGGCGCGAAATGGGGGATTTGGGCCTGTTGGGGATCACCACGCCCGAAGAATACGGCGGGGCAGAAATGTCCTATCTGGCGCATGTGATTGCGGTTGAAGAAATCGCCCGTGCCAGCGCATCTGTCAGCCTGTCCTATGGCGCGCATTCCAATCTGTGCGTCAATCAGATCAAACTGAATGGCACGCATGAGCAGAAGATGAAATATCTTCCTGGGCTGATTGCCGGCACCCATGTGGGCGCGCTTGCCATGTCTGAACCCGGGGCCGGATCGGATGTTGTGTCGATGAAGCTGTCAGCGGAAAAGCGCAACGATCATTATCGTTTGAACGGTAATAAATACTGGATCACCAACGGGCCGGATGCGGATACTTTGGTGGTTTATGCCAAAACCGATCCGGACGCCGGTGCCAAAGGCATCACCGCCTTTATCATTGAAAAATCCATGACCGGCTTTTCCACCAGCAAACATTTCGACAAGCTGGGGATGCGCGGGTCGAACACGGCCGAGCTGATCTTCGACAATGTCGAGGTGCCATTTGAAAATGTCTTGGGTGAAGAGGGGCGCGGCGTGCGTGTTCTGATGTCGGGTCTGGATTACGAACGAGTGGTTCTGGCTGGCATTGGCACCGGCATCATGGCGGCCTGTCTGGATGAAATCATGCCCTATATGGTCGAGCGCAAACAATTTGGTCAATCTATCGGGGATTTCCAGCTGATGCAGGGGAAAATCGCTGATATGTACACCAAAATGAATTCGGCCCGCGCCTATGTTTATGAGGTCGCGCGCGCCTGTGATCGGGGCGAGGTCACGCGCCAAGACGCAGCCGCCTGCTGTCTTTATGCCTCGGAAGAGGCGATGGTGGTCGCCCATCAGGCTGTCCAGGCTATGGGCGGTGCGGGTTTCTTGGCTGATGCCCCCGTTGCGCGCATCTTCCGCGATGCCAAGCTGATGGAAATCGGTGCAGGTACGTCGGAAATCCGCCGGATGCTGGTGGGCCGCGAATTGATGGCAGCGATGCGCTGATCTGATCCGATGCAGCCCCTTTTGCCGCGCAGTTCTGAGTATGACAGCCTGATGCAGGGGTTTGCATGGGATGTGCCTGCGCGGCTGAATATGGCCCGTCAGGTCTGTGATGATTGGGCGCAGCTTGATCCAGACCGTGTTGCGATTTTGGACCTCAGCCAAGGGCGGCAGGTTATCAGCTATGGCGCATTGCGCGCCATGGCAGATCGGCTGGCACATCAGCTGCGTGCGCAGGGCGTGCAGGTGGGGGATCGCGTTGCGGTGCTGCGTCCGCAATCGGCTTGGACCGCAGCGGCGCATATCGCGATTTGGAAACTGGGGGCGGTGTCTGTGCCGCTGTTCACCCTGTTTGGTCCAGATGCGTTGGAATTGCGGCTGAAGGATGCGGGGGTGCGGATTGTGGTCACGGATCCAACCCCACCCTCTGCGCTGGCATCTTGGTTGGCGGCAGAGGCTGGGCATTGCGCCTTGGCGCCCGAAACGTTGCCCGCCAATAATACGGTGTTTGATCCGGTGGAGACGGGGCCAGATGATCCAGCGGTGCTGATCTATACCTCTGGGACGACAGGCGCGCCCAAGGGGGCTTTGCACGGCCATAAAATCCTGCTTGGCCATCTGCCTGGGGTAGAGATGAGCCATAATTTTCTGGGCGCCCCCGAGGATTGTTTATGGACGCCCGCCGACTGGGCCTGGATTGGCGGTCTGTTTGATGTGCTGATGCCGGGGCTGGCGCTGGGCGTGCCGGTGGTGGCGGCGCGCTTGGCCAAATTTACCCCCCCAGGTGCGCAGGCGATTTGCCAGCGCGCCGGG
>JALQTR010000149.1 GCA_023260835.1 Paracoccaceae bacterium | reverse complement strand
AGCACCGGCAATACCGGATTGGGTGTTGGCATTGCGCTGGGCGCCAATTCATCCGCGCAGCGCGTTGGGTTTGGGTACACACGGGTAAAGGAATCATCGGCAGACCAAAGCGCCATTCGATATCTGGCACAGGCTGGTGTTCCCTTGACGGGGGCGCAGGATTTGTTTGACCTGTTTGATGGGCAAGAGCTGCTTTTGCGCGACCGGCAGGATCTGTATATCCGCACCCATCCATTTTCCCGCGATCGCGCCCGCGCAATTGATCGGCTGATCATCGGCACAAAACCCAAAACACGTTCCGCCGAAGCATTGGCCCAAGATGCGGCCGCATTGGATCGGATAAAACTGAAACTGGTGGGTTTTTTGCGCCCATCCAATCAGCTTCAATCACTGGCATTGCAGCAAGATACCGCCCAGTTGCGCGCCATTGGTCAGGCATTATTGGCCTATCGCCAGGCCAATACAGACGGCGCCATTGAACATATGACGATGGCCCTGAAACTGTCCCCAGATGATGCATATCTGTGGGACCTTTTGGCCGAATTTCAGCTGCGCCACGGCGATGCGGATGCCGCGGTTAAAACATATACCCGCGCAGCCCAGCTGGCACCCAGCAATGCCATCATTCTGGCCGGTCTGGGCCGGGCCTATGCCGCGTCCAACAATCCCAGCCAAGCGATTGAGGCAATCGAACGCGCGCTCAGCGCCGATCCAGCCCTATCCTATGGTCTGCAAGAGCTGTCACGCGCCTATGATCAAAATGAAAACCCCGCCATGGCATCGGCAACAACGGCGCTGCGATATGCGATGCAGGGACGACGCAAAGATGCCCTGATCCATGCAAAACGCGCCATGGAACAAGCACCCGCTGGCAGCCGTGCTTGGCAAAGGGCGCTGGATGTGGTTGATAGCTTGAAACAAAGTTAGAAAGGAATGTTATGATTGCTGCTTTGCGTATGGCCCTTGTTGGGGCAACCCTTTTGGCAACCCCCCTTACTGCATCCGATTTCAAGGATATGACCGCAGAGCAGCGTGCCGATTTTGGTGCGCAAGTGCGTGCCTATCTGCTGGAAAACCCACAAGTGATCGCAGAAGCCATCACAATCTTGCAAAGACAACAAGAACAAGCCGCCGTACAGGCTGAATCCAGCCTGATCGCGCAAAATTATGACGCCATTTTTAATGACGGGTTTTCATGGGTTGGCGGTAACCCAGATGGGGATGTGACAATTGTCGAATTCATGGATTATCGTTGTGGATATTGCCGCAAAGCACAGGCCGAAGTTGCTGCGCTGTTGAAGCAAGATCCCAATGTGCGGTTGATCATTAAAGAATTCCCAATTTTGGGCCCGCAAAGCGAGCTGGCATCGCGGTTCGCGATTGCCGTGCGTGGCCTTTATGGCGCAGAAACCTATGGCCCAGTGCACAACACGTTGATGGCCTTCAAAGGTGACATCAGCGATACCAGCCTGTCGCAAATGGCACAGGGGTTTGGTCTAGATTACACCCAAATCAAGGAAAAGATGACCGCCCCAGCCGTGAACAATGAACTGGCACAAACCCGCGCCTTGGCGCAGGCCCTGCAAATCAGTGGAACGCCGACATTCGTTTTGCCCGATCGGTTCATCCGTGGCTATGCCCCCGGGCCAGATATGGCCGCCATGGTTAATGAGGTTCGCAAGACCCAATAGAGGGTTCAAATTTTCATCACCGCGTCGGTTGCGGCGCGGCCTATGTCGCAATTCAGACAGTTTGTCGCAGGAAAAATGTCACAAGCTGATTTTCAGGGCCAACTGGCCATCCATGGTTTAGCTAACACGCAAGGAATTTCCCATGTCCGATGAAGAAGATATCATCCTGTCCGAGCTGAATGACGAAGAGCTTGTGCAACAGATGTTTGACGACCTCTATGATGGTCTGAAAGAAGAGATCGAAGAAGGCGTCAACATTCTTCTGGAACGCGGCTGGGCGCCATATAAAATCCTGACCGAAGCCTTGGTGGGTGGGATGACCATCGTGGGCCAAGACTTCCGTGACGGTATCTTGTTCGTGCCAGAAGTTCTGCTGGCCGCAAACGCGATGAAGGGCGGCATGGCCATCCTGA
>JALQTR010000086.1 GCA_023260835.1 Paracoccaceae bacterium | reverse complement strand
CAGCAACGCGCGTTGATCTGGTGTTTGGTTCAAACTCGATCCTGCGCGCCTATGCCGAGGTTTACGCCCAAGACGATAACAAAGAGAAATTCGTCCGCGATTTCGTGGCGGCCTGGACCAAGGTGATGACGGCCGATCGTTACGATCTGGCCTGATCCAGCCCCCTATATTCCAACAGAAGAACCCCCGCCAGCTGGCGGGGGTTTTTGCGTTTAAAGGGCTTGGAAAGGTCGCCGCGATATATTGTATACATTTTGTATTTACAAAAAATACGAATCCGGCTAGACATATTTGCAAGCAAAGGATCAACCATGAACAAACCAACCCCATCCCCCAAAGATCAACTGGCCGATCACCTGCGCCAGGGGGTGCTGACGCTGGCGCTGCCGCCCGGCGCGGATTTGGACGAGGTCCGCCTGAGCGAGGAATTTGGCCTGTCCCGCACCCCCCTGCGCGAGGTGTTTCGCGCCCTTGCGGGCGAAGGATATCTGGACCTGCGCGCCGGGCGCGGCGCGCGTGTGTCGGATATGTCCATGACCACGTTGCGCGATTTCTTTTTGGCCGCCCCCATGATCTATGCAGCTGTTCTGCGGCTGGCGGCCCAAAATGCGACCCAATCCCAAATCACCGCCCTGAAGGCGGCCCAAACACAATTCGAAGCCGCCCTGCACAGCGACAACACCGCGCAGCGCGCGCTGGCAAACAACCGCTTTCATGACATCACGGGCGAGATGGCGCAGAACACCTATCTGTTGCCATCCTTCAAACGGCTGCTGATCGATCATGCGCGGATCGCCATGACCTTCTACAATGCGCAAACAGGCAGGCAGGATGACGACACGGAAACCGCCAGCCAACACCACCACGCCATGATCAATGCCATCATCGCCCGCGATGCCGATACAGCCGAAGATCTGGCCCACGCCCATTGGCAGCTGTCGCGCGGCCATATCGAACGTTTTGTCATGCCCGGCGCATTGGATTTACCGCTGGGCGCAAGCCACAACTGAAAAGGACTGATATGACACCGATTTTCAAATTCGAAGGGATCTATACCCCGGTCGTCACCCCGTATTTTCCGGATGGATCCCCCAATCTGGACGCTTTGGCCGAAGTGATCGAATTTTTGATCGCAGCGGGAGTGCATGGGATCATCACGGGCGGGTCCACGGGCGAAAACTATGCCCAAACTGTGGCGGAACGGATCGAATTGGCCCGCTTCACCCATGCGCAGATCGCGGGCCGCGTGCCAATGGTTGTGGGCACCGGCGCGATGCTGACGGACGATTCCATCGCATTGGCGCGGGCCGCGCGCGAGATTGGAGCCGATGCCATTTTGCTGGCCAGCCCGCCCTATTCAGTGCCAACCGATCGCGAAAATGCGCTGAACGCATTGGCGATTGATAAGGCGGCGGATTTGCCGATTATGCTGTATAATTACCCGCACCGCACCGGCACCATGATGGGCGAGGAATTTTTGGACCGCGTTGGCCGCAGCCGCAATTTCTGCGGGATCAAAGAAAGCTCGGGCGATATTAACCGGGTGCATCTTTTGGCGCGCGATTACCCGCATATCCAACTGGGCTGTGGGATGGACGATCAGGCGCTGGAATTCTTCGCCTGGGGCGCGCCATTTTGGGTCTGCGGCGGGTCGAATTTCCTGCCGGCGGAACATGTCGCGCTGTATAATGCCTGCGTGATCGAAGGCGATTTTGCCAAGGGCCGGCGGATTATGTCGGCCATGATGCCGCTGATGCGGGTTTTGGAACAGGGCGGAAAGTTCATCCAAACAATCAAACATGGCGTCACCATGAACGGCATTGATGCCGGCGTGATGCGCGCGCCGCTGAAGGGGCTGAACAAAGACGACAAACGCGCGCTGGAACAGGTGGTGCGCGTTTTGAAATCCACCATCGCAGATATTACCGGCTGAAGGGGTAAGGGACATGCAAGTTTTGACCAAAGACGAATATAAATCCATCGCCGCAGGGCTGGATCTGCCAAATGCCGCCTTCATTGACGGTGGCTATCGCCCCGCCACCCGGGGCGCAACATTTGAAACCATCAACCCCGCCACGGGCGCAAAGCTGACCGATATTGCCGCCTGCGATGCGCAGGATGTGGATTTTGCAGTGCAAAAAGCGCGCGAGGCCTTCGACGACGGTCGCTGGTCGCGCCAACACCCCAGCGCCCGCAAAGAGGTGCTGATCCGCCTGGCCAAGCTGATCAAACGCAACGCCCGTGAATTGGCGGTGATGGAAAGCATCGACAGCGGCAAGCCGATTTTCGATTGCGAAACGGTGGATTTGCCCGAAACCATCCATGCGCTGATCTGGCATGCCGAATTGATCGACAAAATCTATGACCAAACGGCGCCGGCATCGGACGATCACATTGCGATGATCCTGCGCGAACCTGTGGGGGTTGTGGGGCTGGTTCTGCCGTGGAACTTCCCTTTGCTGATGCTGGCGTGGAAAATCGCCCCGGCTTTGGCGGCCGGTTGTTCGGTCATCGTGAAACCCGCGCAAGAAACCACGCTGACAACGCTGCGCATTGCGGAACTGGCGATCGAGGCAGGCCTGCCGCGCGGTGTCTTCAACGTGCTGCCCGGTGGCGGTGCCGAAGTAGGCGCGCCTTTGGGTTTGCATATGGATGTTGATGCGCTGTCCTTCACCGGATCAACTGTCACCGGCAAACGGTTCTTGGAATACGCCGCACAATCCAACGCCAAGGAAGTGGTTTTGGAAATGGGCGGCAAAAACGCCGCCATCGTGATGGAGGATGCCGAAAACCTGGACCGCGTGGCCCAACATATCGTGCAAGGTGCGTTTTGGAATATGGGCGAAAACTGTTCGGCCACATCGCGTCTGATTGTGCTTCGCGATGTAAAGGATGATTTGCTGGCACGTATCCAGCACCACGCCCGCGCCTGGAATACGGGCGATCCATTGGATCCCGAAACCCGTCTGGGCGCGCTGGTGTCACCTGCGCATTTTGCCAAAGTTTGTGGATATTTGGATCAGGCTGAAACGGTGCTGATGGGCGGCAAAGCCTCGGGTGGGTTTGTCGAAGCCACGGTGGTGGATTTGGCCGACGCACAAAGCCCGCTGGCCCGGGACGAAGTCTTCGGCCCCCTGTTATCCGTCCTAACCGTTTCCTCATTGGATGAGGCCGTCGCCTTGGCCAATGACAGCGACTATGGGCTGTGCGCCTCGATCTTCTGCGCCAATATCAAACGCGCGCTGCGCGCTGCGCGCACGGTCCGCGCAGGCACCGTTACGGTCAACAGCTTTGGCGAGGGTGATATCTCCACCCCCTTTGGCGGGCATAAACAATCGGGCTTTGGCGGGCGTGACAATGGCATCCATGCGCATGACCAATATACACAGCTGAAAACCATCTGGGTGGATCTGTCCGATGACGCGGATGAGGCCGTGGATTGACCCGCTTTACCGCCAAACGCACCCCCAGCCAGCTGGGGCCGGCCGCATGGGATGAAATCCTGCCCCCGCGCGCAGCAGGCCCCGTGCTGGATCAGGGGATCCGCGCGGATGTCACGATCATCGGGGGCGGCTTTGCCGGCCTTGCCGCCGCACGGCGGGTTCGGCTGCTGGACCCGTCTGCCTCTGTCGTGGTGCTGGAAGCGGGGCAAATTGCCCAAGGTGCGGCAGGGCGCAATTCGGGATTTATGATTGATCTGCCGCATGAGCTGACCAGCGAAGATTACGCAGGGGCCGGCGATGATCGACAGATCATTGCACTGAACCGCCAAGCACAGGGGTTTGCGGCTGGCGCGGTGGATGATTACGGCATTGATCCCAATTTCTTTGACCACGCGGGTAAAATCAACGGCGCGGCCAGCGCCGCCGCGGATGCGCATAACCACAGCTATGCCCGCCATTTGGCCGATTTGGGCGAAGGGTGTGAACATCTGGACGCGCAGGCCATGCGCGATCTGACGGGCAGTGCGCATTATCTGTCGGGGCTATATACCCCCGGCACGGTTATGTTGCAGCCCGCGGGGTTCATTCGCGGCATGGCTGATGGGCTGATACGCCAAGGGGTGCGTATTTTCGAACACAGCCCCGCCTTGGGCTTTGCCCAACAAACTGGCGGCTGGCGGATCACCACCCCAAAGGGCCATGTGGACACAGGCCGCATTATCCTGACGGTTAACGGTCATTTAGAAAGCTTTGGATTTGCCCGCGGGGCGCTGATGCATCTGTTTCTATTTGCCGTGATGACCCCGGAATTGGACCCATCGCAAACCGATGGGGCAGATCGTTGGGGGATCACACCATCCGATCCGATGGGCACCACGTTGCGGCGGATAAACAGCGCTCAGGGCGGCAATCGCATCATCACCCGCACCTGCGCCGCACTGCGATCAAACATGGCGGCGCGGCCCGCCGATCTGGCCCGCGCTGCGCGGGTCATGCAACGCAAATTCGACAGCCGCTTTCCAAAACTCGCTGGGCTGAAAATGCAATATGCCTGGGCGGGGCATCTGTGCCTGAGCCTGAACAATGTCGCCGTCATGCGCGAATTGGCGCCTGGGGTTTTTGCCGGTTGCGTGCAAAACGGTCTGGGAACAGCGCGCGGCACATTGACGGGCATGGGGGCGGCGGAATTGGCCTGCGGGGTGACGTCCGACATCACCCGCCACTTCACCGCCGAAGCCGCCCCCAAACCGCTACCGCCCCAGCCCATTCGCGACATAGGGGCCAATGCGGTGCTGCGTTGGAAAGAATGGAAGGCCCGGGCCGATTAACCCCAAGCGCCCCCGCAGAGGATCCATCCCGTTGGGGCGCTGAAGAAAAGAGGAATCCTCTGCCCCGAACGTAAAAATAAATCCCCGCCGTTTGATCAAACCTCCGATGATCCGCCTGACATCAGGACAGGAGGTTCCCAAATGGCCCACAGCACGCTTCACACCCGCAGCGACATTAATGACCAGACGCTGATCCGCGCGCAATCCTTTATTGGTGGACAATGGTGCGCCGGGCCGGATGGCGCGGATTTCCCCGTCACGGACCCTGCCAGCGGGCAGGTGATCGGCCAAATGGCCGCCTTGGGTGCTGATCAGGCCAGCGCCGCGGTGGATGCCGCAGAAACCGCTTTTGCCAGTTGGTCCACCCTTTTGCCGCAAACCCGCGCCGCCGCCCTGCGCCGCTGGTATGAATTGCAGCTGCAACATAAAGAGGATCTGGCCAAAATCATGGTGCTGGAACAGGGCAAACCCCTGTCCGAAGCCCGTGGTGAGATCGAATACGGCGCCGCCTTTGCCGAATTTTACGCAGAAGAGGCCAAGCGCCCAAATATCGAAGGGGTCACCAGCCACTTGCCCGATGCCGAGGTTGAATTGTGGCGCGAACCCGTGGGCGTGGCCGCCCTGATCACCCCATGGAATTTCCCATCCGCAATGCTGACACGCAAGGCCGCGGCGGCGCTGGCGGCGGGCTGCACCGTGGTGGCGCATCCATCCGCACACACGCCCTTCAGCGCATTGGCCTTGGCAGAACTGGCGCGGCGGGCCGGCATCCCCGATGGGGTGTTCAACGTGGTCACCGGCGATGCCGCCACCATCGTGGGCGCCTGGTGCGGTGATACACGGGTGCGCGCGCTATCCTTTACCGGATCGACTGAGGTGGGCAAATTGCTGTATCGGCAATCCGCCGACACCGTCAAACGCCTTGTGATGGAATTGGGCGGCCACGCCCCGGTTATCGTCTTTGACGATGCCGATTTGGACCATGCCGTTGCCGAAACGATGAAAGCCAAATTCGCCACATCAGGGCAGGATTGTCTGGGCGCAAACCGGATCTATGTGCAGCGCAGCATCTATCCTGAATTCTGCGCCCGCTTCACTGCGGCGGTGCGCGCCCTGCGTGTTGGGCCGGGAATGGACGATCCAGACATCGGCCCGTTGATGCATGACGCTATGATTGAAAAACAAAAGACCCATGTGGCCGATGCCCTGGCCAAAGGGGCGCAGCTGGCCTGTGGCGGGTCGGGTCTGGATTTGGGGCCGCTGTTCTTTGCCCCCACAGTGCTGACCGATGTGCCAGATGATGCTGCCATTATGCACGAAGAAACATTTGGGCCAATCGCGCCCATCGCACCCTTTGATAATGAGGCCGAGGTGTTACACAAAGCCAATGCCACCGAATATGGGCTGATTGCCTATCTGCATTCACAGGATCCGCGACGGATTTACCGCCTGACCCGCGCGCTGCAATTTGGCATGGTGGCGGTGAACCGAACCAAAGTCACCGGCGCCCCCATCCCCTTTGGCGGCACCAAACAATCCGGCCTTGGCCGTGAAGGTGCCCGCCAAGGCATGGAGGCCTTCACAGATATCAAATACATTTGCCGCGATTGGGCGTAAGAAACCGGCCTATACCCGATCCTTCAATTTTGCTTTTTGGATTTTGCCAGTTGGACCAATTGGCATCGTCTCAATTGCAATAATTTGCGATGGCACCTTATAGGGGGTCAAGCTTTGACGTGTAAAATCCTGTAACGCCAGGGGGTCAATCGTTTGCCCAGGACGCGGGGTGACAAAGGCGATCACCTCTTCATTGCCGGGGATGCTGCGGCCAATAACGGCCACTTCGGCCACGGATGGGTGTGCGGAAAGGGCCGCCTCGACATCTGCGGGGTAGACGTTGAACCCTGAACGAATGATGATTTCCTTTTTACGCCCCACGATGGCCAGCATACCATCCGGACCAATTTCCCCCAGATCGCCCGTGGCCAGCCAGCCATCTGCATCCAGCACTTTGGCGGTTTCTTCAGGGGCACGGAAATAGCCGGTCATGCAAAACGGACCGCGCGCCCAGATTTCACCAGATTGCCCCTGCGGCATATCTTGGCCGTCTTCGCCAATGATGCGGATCTCGACCCCGGGGGCGGGCAGGCCAACCACATTGCTGGCAACCTCGGCGCCGATTGGCACACGTGTGATGGGGACAAATTCGGTCGCGCCATAGCCATTTGAAATGGTTACCCCCATCACGTCTTTCACCCTGGCCTTCAGACCCGGGTCCAAGCTGGCGCCACCGCTGGCCCCCACGCGCAGACGCGCGCGGGACATATCAACATTTTGCACATCGATATAATCCAACATCCGCGTATACAGCTGCGGCACGGCCACCAACATGGTCACCGCCCCGTCTGCCACCAAATGCACCAAATCGCCCACATTGAATTTCGGCGTCACATAAAGCCGCGCCCCTGCGGCATAGGCGGCCAGAACATTCGACGACAGTCCAATGCTGTGCGCAATGGGCGAAACCAAAAAGATGGCATCATTATGCGATAGTTCGCGGTTAATCACCTGTGCTTCGGCCTGGGTCAGCAGTGTGGCATTGGTCAGCATCACACCCTTTGGCGTGCCAGTTGTGCCAGAGGTGAACATGATCAGACCCAATTCATTCACAGCAGCGCCTTGCGATGGGTTTGGATCCGTATCGCAAATTGGACAGGTCAGAATGGTCCCGAACCCATCAAGGTCGATCAACGGCTGCGCCCCAAATTCTGCACCCAAATTCGCCGCCGCCTTTGACAGCGCAGGATCGACAGTCGGAAACGCCATCAACCGTGGTTGCGCAAAATCAGCTATGGTGCGAATTTCATCCTGCGTCATTCGGGCGTTCAATACCGATGCGCAGGCCCCCAAACGATTGGCAGCCGTCACCAAAACAATCGCCGAAATGCTGTTTTCTGCAACAATCAAAATACGATCACGCGGTCGCACCCCCGCATCACGCAGCGCAGCTGCCACCCGATCCACAACCATATCCAGCGCAAAAAATGACAGGTGCCTATCATGTTCCACCAATGCCATGGCATCTGGTGTTGCCTGCGCCCAAAAGGTCACCAATTCATGAAAGCGGCTGAACCGTTGGGCCAAGCCCCCAGCGGTGGTTACGGCACGATGATCCATATGATCCCCCCAAAATTGACCCAATGAATTGCGCATGAGACGTGCAAAATCAAGCAAATAATTCTGCACAGCGGTATTATCGTGCTGCCTGTAAAATTTTCTTTTCCATATCGGCCCTACCCTGCTAGAGTATCAGAAACAAAGAATAGCCGTTCGGACGTCTTGCAGCCCGATCGGGAAAATGACAGGCACCGGCCAATAAAATGCCCTCTGCCATATTCTGGAGACGCCCATGTCGCAGCAGACCACATCGCAAACGGCCAGCCTGACACCTACTCAAATTCAACAATCACGCATCTTTGGCGCGCGCGATCTAGACGCGCTCGAGGCCGAATATGGCAGCGACCGTAAATTCATTTGGTCCATCGCCCGCGCGATGCAAATCCTGCAGGCCTTTCGCCTGTCTGACGGCGCCATGGGCAATAACGAATTATCACAAAGCACCGGCATCGCCAAAGCAACCGTTACCCGTTTAACCCACACATTGACGGAACTGGGATATTTGAAACGTGATGCATCGCGCAAATATTACCCCAGCCCCACATTGCTGACACTGGGATACACGGTGATTGGAAAAATGCGTGTCCGCCAATTGGCGCAAAGCAGCATGCAGGACATTGCCAATGCATCAAACGCGTCGGTGGCGCTGGCTTGGCCTGAAGAGGACACAATGGTTTATGTCGCCGCCAGCGCAGCCAGCACAGCAGATGGGTTCTTGCTGGATGTTGGGTCACGGGTCAGCATGGCCAACACAGCGGTTGGCCGGGCCTATTTGGCCTGTTTATCCGATGCGCAGCTTGCGGAAAAATTCGATCGCTGGGCCGTTATTTATGGCGCCAATTGGGATGCACTGCGTGACCGGATTTTGCAATCCATTGCCGATGTGCGCCAGCAGGGGTTCTGCATCGTCGAAAGCGAATGGCGTGCCAATGTCCGCGCCGCCGCCACGCCGGTTTATGACAGTGACCACCAAACCTTTATGGCGCTGAATTGCGGTGGGCCGTCTTTTTTACTGGATGCGCAGAAGCTGCAGGATGAATTTGGCCCCCGTCTGGTTCATTTGTCAGCAAAACTGGGCTGGCGCGCGCCATGGCAACGATAATGTGCAATCAACTTCGATGAAACCCACGCCGTCCGACGCCACAGATACCAGCAAACGCGCCCTGCGCGAGGGGCTTGTGTTTCAGGATGTCGCGCGGTTTCGTGGCCTGTTGTTTGACGCGTTGTTGCGCCCCTATAATTTGACGATGTCGCAGGCTTGGATCATATTTCACCTGCTGCGTGAAAATGGTTTGGCACAGGCCGATTTGGCCGCGCGGCTGGATGTTGCCACGGTCACCGTATCCAAATTGATTGATCGGTTGGAAACCCATGATCTGGTCATTCGTTGCGCGGATCCCGCGGATCGCCGGATCAAACGCATCTATATCACCGATAAGGCAAAATCCCTGTCACAAAACATGACGAAGGCGCAACAACAGTTACATGATCTGGCCAAAGCCGGAATTGACCCAGCCGCATTGGACACAACATTGCAGGTTCTTGCCCAAATGCGGCAAAATTTAAAAACGGCGCTTGACGATCATCGTCCCGACCAACCCAAAGGATCAACCTAAATGACAAAATCCACGCTGCCCCCCCTGCACGGCATTAAAATCATCGAATTTGCAGGGATTGGCCCTGGGCCATTTGCCGGAATGATGCTGGCCGATATGGGCGCCGAGGTGATCCGTATTGACCGCCCCGGGGCAAAATCAACACCACATGATTTTTTGGCCCGCGGCCGTAAATCCATCACGCTGGACCTGAAGCACCCAAAGGCGCGCGATGTGGCGCTGCGCCTGCTGGCAGGGGCAGATGGCCTGATCGAGGGCTTTCGCCCCGGCGTGATGGAGCGGTTGGGCCTTGGCCCAGAGGACGTGCATCAGGTGAACCCCAAACTGGTCTATGGCCGGATGACCGGCTGGGGGCAGGATGGGCCTTTGGCCCCAACCGCGGGGCATGATCTGAATTATATCGCCCTTTCGGGCGCTTTGTGGGGGACGGGGCCTGCCGATCAGGCCCCCAGCTTCCCCATGAACCTTCTGGGGGATTTTGGCGGCGGCGGAATGTATCTGGCCTTTGGCATGGTGACGGGGCTGTTGGCAGCGGCGCGAACGGGCCGCGGTGATGTGATTGATGCCGCCATCTGCGATGGCACGGCCTCGTTGATGGCGATGACCTATTCCTTTCGGGCGATGGGCAGCTGGCAGGATGCGCGCGGCGCGAACCTGCTGGATGGTGGCGCGCCGTGGTACGGGGTGTATGAATGCGCCGATGGGCAATGGGTCACCATTGGCGCGCTCGAGCCGAAATTCTGGGATGAATTACTGATGCGGCTGGATTTATCCCCCGCGGATATGGGCGATCGCGCGAACCGCGCCGATTGGCCCGCCATGCGCGCCCGCTTTACCGCCCTGTTCAAAAGCCAGCCGCGCGATCATTGGTGCGCCTTGCTGGAAGGAACCGATGCCTGTTTCGCCCCCGTCCTGTCTCCGGCCGAGGCACGCGCCTATCCGCATAATGCTGCGCGCGCTGTGTTCACGCAAACAGACCCCGAACAGCCGATGCCGGCCCCTCGGTTCCGTGATGCGAAAACGCCGCTGCCCGACCCAGCGCCAGCCACCGGCGCAGACACACAAGCCGTTCTGCAAGCGGCAGGGTTTGATACAGCGCAGATCGAGGCCATCCTATCAGACGGGGTGACGGGGTAAGCAATCTGCGCGGCGTTAATGCGTTTGATCTGTATCTGGGGGAGCAGGGAAATCCCCCTCTTCCAGCGGCTCCTCACTGGGCACGGCATAGGACCCTGACAGCCAGCGCGCCAGATCAACATCCGCGCAGCGTTTGGAACAAAAGGGGCGGTATTTGGGATCCATATCGGCGTGGCAAATCGGGCAGGCCATCAGCGCAGCATCCCTGCGGTCATTGGCGCGCGCGCGCGGGCGCGCTGCAATTCAAACAGACCCATGGTGGTCCAGCCAACCATATTGGTTTCAATCAAATCCCCGCGCAGCGCCGCGCGCAGCACGGTTTCAAATTGGCGACGATCCTTTTTAGGCATCGGCGCAGGATCAATCACGATCTGCCCACCCAGCCCACGTAGACGCAGTACGCGCGGCAGCGCCCGCGCCGCGGCCAAATTCGCCTTCAGCCCCGCGGCGGGGCTGGTGTCGGCGCCGGTGTTCACATCCACCGCAACCAATGCGCGTGTGGGTTCGATATGCAACGCCCCAGCCCCAGGTAGGCGCAGCGTATCGTCAAATGCATCGGCCAGCGCGTCCTGCAAATCAGGGCGATCAAAGGCGCGGTCATCTTGCGTGATCTGCGCCGGATCTGACCATTCCCGCCATGCGTAATCATGCGGGCCATCGCCGGCGAGTAACAGCTCGGCCCCGCCATCGGTGTCGGCCATGACCTGCGTGGCCAGTTCCAACTGCGCCTCCAGATCGGCGATCACCGCGTCCAGATCGGCACCCGCGCAGGACGAGCGAAGGATCACCCCCATCTGCGCGCCATCCCCAGCGAGGCCTGCCTCATGCAGCGCCAAAAGCAGCGCTTCGCGCCGGTCTTCATCCTTGATTTGACGGGAAATATTCAGCCCTGGCGCATCGGGGGTGACAATCACATAGCGGCTTTTGAACAAAATACGGGTGGTCACAGGGATCGCCTTGCCCACCTCGGCATAGCCCGTCACCTGCACCAACAGGGCATCCCCGGGCGCAAGCCCCTTGACCTGACGCAAAAATGCCGTGCCATCGGGGGTGCGCAAAAACATCCCCCCCTGCCCTTTTACAGGGCGATCCGCGATGGCGCGATAAATTGTGCCGGGGATGGGGGCATCGGTGTCAACAAGCAGATCATCCAACTGCCCATCAATCAGCCGCGCCGCGGCCTCGCGGCCATTGATCTGCCCCAATATGATTTCCTGTCCCTTCATATCAGGCCCCCTGTTGCTGTCCCAATGTCAATCCTGCTGCCTGCAAAACACCGGCCGTTTGCGCAAGTGGCAGACCCATAATCGCGCTATAGGATCCTTCGATCCAGGGGATAAAGGCCTCGGCCAGGCCCTGAATGGCATAGCCACCTGCCTTGCCGTCCCATTCGCCGCTGTCCAAATACCAGATGATATCTGCATCGCTAAGCACCCGGAACTTAACCGATGATTGCACCACGCGCAGCCAGCTTTGCTGAGCGGTTTTCACCGAAACGGCGGTGATGACCCGATGCCGGCGACCCGATAAAAGGCGCAAAAATGCCTCGGCCTCGGCCCGGTCTGCGGGTTTGCACAGTATGCGACGACCCACCGCAACGGTCGTGTCGGCACACAACACCACCTCATCCGCGGCACAGGGCAGCACGGCCAGCTTTTCTTGCGCCATGCGCGCGCAATAGGGGCGTGGCAATTCGCCCTTCAGCGGGGTTTCATCAATATCCGGCGCGCGGGTATCCGCCACCGCCACACCCAACTGCGCGATCAATTCGCGCCGGCGCGGACTGGCCGAGCCAAGGATCAGTTGCATAACAGGATTACTTGAACCGGTAATTGATCCGGCCCTTGGTCAGATCATAGGGGGTCATTTCCACCTGAACCTTATCCCCCGCCAAAACGCGGATGCGGTTCTTGCGCATTTTTCCTGCCGTGTGGGCGATAATCTCATGGCCGTTTTCAAGCTCGACCCGGAATGTCGCATTGGGCAGGAGTTCCTTGACGACACCTGGAAATTCGAGCGTATCTTCCTTGGCCATGGTCTCTCCTTAATAAAATGAACGCGCATAACGCGCGCGATGCGCCTATTTGCGCCCAAATACAGAAATTTTCAAGTGCGAATACGGGTTTGCCCCGTTATGGGCCGTTTATACGCCGGAATTGGCCCCAACCCGCCATAACTGCATCAGATTTGCCAGCCCGATGGCTGACAAACCTGATCCATGTTCCCACTGTTATTGCTGGGTCGCAATGGAGCAAGATAAAAGGTTATCACCGTCTGCGCCATCAGCATTAATCAATCCGCCAAGCTCATAATTACCTGATGTACCATATATACCTATAATAGCATTAGTTTCACTGGCTGTATATTCAGCTACGACCACTGAGCCTCCCCATTTTTACTGGTCCAAGGCTATGTTTAGAAACAGAGGGCCCTTCGATAGCAAGGTAAAATTTTAACTACTTTGTTGAAACACCCCGCCGCCGGGGTTTTATATTCGTATTAATACCAAGCATCCGGCATGGCGTCTTTGCGCTGTGCTATGAACGCCTTTAATGCGTCATCCACCGCATCATCCATCGGTGGCGCTTCATAGACGGCCAGTTGATCCTTCCACCGCTGGTTAGCGCGGCTTGCCGCATCCGATGCGCCCTGCTCGTTCCATGTTTCCCAGGGTTGATTATCGTCAAGCGCACTGTCCCAATAGGCTGTTTGGTAATGTTTCAACGTATGGGCCGTTCCAAATAAATGTGCACCGGGTCCCTGCTCTGCCAGGGCATCAAACCCCAGCGTGTCATCTGAGACCTCAACCCCCTTCATATAGGCGTGCAAGGCCCCACAAAAATCAGCATCCAGAACAAATTTTTCATAAGACATGGACAAAAGGCCATCCAAAAATCCAGCAGAATGTAGAATGAAATTCGCACCGCACTGTACGGCCGACATCATCGACATGACAGATTGCTGCATCGCTTGCGCATCTAGCAACTTGGATGTTGAGAAATTCCCAGCACAGCGCAGAGGCATATTCAAACGGCGCGCCAATTGCCCCATGACAAGCGACCCCAATGCAGGTTCAGGCGTCCCAAATGTGGGCGACCCACTGCGCAATGACATCGACGAAATAAACGACCCCAAAATTGCAGGGGATCCTGGCCGCACCAGCTGAGTGATTGCCGCAGAGACCATGGTTTCTGCCAAACATTGTGCAACCGATCCCGCAATCGTTAGGGGCGAAACAGCCCCCCCCAACAAAAATGGCAGGTGAATAGAGCCCTGGCCCGCTTGTGCATATTCACGAATACCGCGTGTCGTGACGCCATCCATAACCAATGGTGACGTCGTGTTGAAATTGCCCATAATAACGCAGTGTTGATCAACATAATCCGCACCAAACAGGATACGGCACATTTCAATGGAATCTGCTGCGCGTTCTGGTGCAGTGATCGATCCCAAAAACGGCCGATCAGAATACCGCATATGCGCATATACCATATCCAGGTGCCGCTTGTTAACCGCAATATCCGTCGGTTCACAAATCGTCCCACCAGAATGATGCAGCCATGGCGATGACTGTGCCAATTTCACGAAATTTTCAAAATCATTTATGGTGCCATAGCGGCGCCCCTGATCCAAATCCATCACAAAGGGCGATCCATAGGAAGGGGCGAAAACCGTCGCATCACCGCCAATTTCAATGGATCGTGCTGGGTTGCGCGCGTGTTGCGTAAACCGTGCTGGGGCTGTTTTCAAAATGGCGCGGATCATACCGCGTTCAAATTTCAGGTTCCATGCATCGGCCGATACAGGCGTAACCATTGCCCCGGCTTTACGAAACAATTCAACCACTTCTGGGTCTTCGCGAAATTCAATGCCAATTTCGGCCATGATCCGTTCGGCGGTGTCTTCGATACGCTGCAACGCGTCCTCGCCCAGCAGTTCATAGGGGGGGATGCCGCGAGTGATGAACGGTGTTTCCAAAAAGGGATTCTGCCCCGGCGCGGCGGATCGCCCTTTATCCGCCCCGCGCCGTCCACCACGTGAACGTGACCGTTTTGCATCATCATCCTTCATTGTTCATTCCCCTATACATGAATGGCTTTGCCACCCAATGATCCCAGCCTGATGCGTTTGGCAATTGTAAAAAATTTCATCTTGAATTAGATATTCTAAGCCAAAATACCGCATACCACATCGGAGCAAATCATTTGAACAGACCCTATGAACTTCCCGCAATGAGCGCATTAATCGCCTTCGAAACTGCGGCGCGGCACGCGAGTTTTAAAAAAGCGGCCGTTGAATTGAATGTGACGCCCGCCGCAATCAGCCATCAAGTTAAATCACTTGAGCAAGAGCTTCGGATTACTTTATTTCATCGCTATCACCGCGGCGTCGAATTGACCGAACTGGGTGCATATCTATTGGTCGCGTTACAGCGCAGCTTTGAAGGCATCAACGATGCATTGGATCAACTGCGTGCAAGAACATCAAAAGCGGCCGTCACAATTCGCGTCACAACTGCGGTCAGTTCACTTTGGCTTATGCCGCGTTTGGCAGAATTTTGGCGCACCCATGGCCACGTCTCTGTTGCACAAATTGTCAATGATACAGACCAAGATCACAATGATTGCGACCTCAGCATTCATTATGCTGATATGTCCAAAGATAAGGGGGATTGCCGCGTTTTATTTCACGACCGCATCGCCGCGCTATGCAGTCCAAGGTTTGCCGCCGCGCATGCGATCCAATCCATTGGTGAACTTGCAAAACTGCCCCTTATTCATATGGAGGCAGGTAATACAGGCTGGACAAGCTGGAAGGATTGGTTCGCGTCACTAGGGTACACTGGCCCCATCCGCGTTGATCATCGCGTGAACAATTATTTGATTGCCCTTCAGGCCGCACAGGATGACATGGGCGTTGTGCTGGGATGGGATGGTCTGACGCATGAATTGGTGTCTTCGGGCCGTTTGGTTCCATTGTTGCCTATCGACATCAGCTCGCCGCAGGATTTCTATGTCAAACTGCATTCCCAAGCCTCAAAGCCCGCGCAGCAATTGTTTAATTGGCTTGGGCAGTAGACGCATAGCGGCCTTTGGGCATGGATATGGCCCAACTTACATCGCGACAGCGGCTTTCAGCCCCTCATAAACAGCCTCCTCTGCGGTTCGTGGCGCCATGGCGTCACCGATTGTGATCACTTCGGTCAGGTCTGCAATTTGCGCGCTCAGCTCATCCACGGGCCTGTGCCCCAGACACAGAACAACCGTATCGGCCTCTGCCTCGATGGCGGCGCCGGATGTGGTGTGTTGCAGATAAACCGTGCCCTCTGACACGCCGTAGAGCCGTGCATAGGGGGTAATGGTGACACCCAGCCCATGCAATCGCGCGGCAATATCATCACGCACATAAAGTGGCAATTGACCCGCCAACATCGGTGCGGTCAACGCAAGCTGCACATTGCAGCCTTGTTGCACCAGCGCCTCGGCAATGCCGGGCCCAACCCAATCAGCACGCCAATCAGCGACCAAAACACGCGGCCCTGTTTTTGCGCCCTGCAATACATCCCACGCGGTCAGCATCTGAACCGACCCGTCCTGGGGCAGATCAGGCACATAAGGCACGGCACCGGTGGCGACAACCACGGCATCTGGCGCCTCTTGCTGGACCAAATCGCGGGTGACCCGAATGCCGCGCAGAACGCGCACCTGTGCCAGCTCCATCTCGCGGGCAAGATTGGTGATGATCCCACCAAATTCCGCCCGCCTGGGCAAAAGTTGTGCGAGCCGCGCCTGTCCACCCAACTGAGCATTGGCATCATAAAGGGTTACATCATGACCCCGCGCTGCCGCAACGGCCGCGGCCTTCATACCGGCGGGTCCGCCGCCAACAACCATGATCTTTTTGCGCCGCTCAGCAGGACAATAGGTGCCGTACCGCAGCTCGCGCCCCGTTTCGGGGTGCTGAATACAAGAGATCGGCAAACCACGATGAAAATGTCCAATGCAGGCCTGATTGCATCCGATACAGGCACGAATATCATCAAACCGTCCGGTCTGCGCTTTTGCGGGCATATCAGGATCGGCAATCAATGCCCGCGTCATACCGCACATATCCGCGTGTCCCGCCGCAAGGATTTCTTCAGCCACCTGCGGCTGATTGATCCGGCCCGCCACAAACACTGGGCAATCCACAGCCCGTTTGATCCGGCCCGCCGCTTCGGCCATGTATCCTGCGGCATAGGCCATGGGGGGCACAATATGCACCGCACCGCCCATCGTGGCCGAGGTGCCGACTGTGACGTTTAGATAGTCCAACAATGACGATAAATCGCGGGCGGCCGCCTCCATTTCTGCGGCTTGCAGGCCCTCCTCTTCGCGTTCATCCGCCGAAATGCGCATCCCGATGATAAAATCGTCAGGAACCGCTGCGCGCATCGCTGTGATGCAATCACGCAGAAATTTTGTGCGGTCTTGGCCCCAGTCATCTGTGCGCAAATTTACCCGCGGGTTCAAAAACTGCGCGGGCAAATACCCGTGCGAGGCCACATATTCAACACCGTCAAACCCCGCCTCGGCCATCCGACGAGCAGCCGCGGCATATCCCGCGACGATCTGGGCGATCATGGCCGCATCAAGCGCGCGGGGCATGACATGAAACCGTTCATTCGGAACAACCGAAGGGGCCCATGCAACGGCCAAAAGCCCATCGGCGCTTTCCATAATTTCACGGCCAGGATGGAACAGCTGGCTGATGATTGCGGCGCCTTCAGCATGCACAGCATCCGCCAATGCGCGATAGCCCGCAATGCATGAATCGTCGGTCGCCATCAAAAGATGCGAGGTGTAGCGTGCCGTTTCATGCACACCTGCCACTTGGGTAACGATCAGCCCAACACCACCCTTGGCTCTGGCCCGATGATACGCGATCAGCGCCTCATTCACGGTACCATCGGTCGGCAGTGTCGTGTCGTGACCCGTTGACAAAATACGGTTCCGGATCACGCGACCCCGAATTGTTATAGGTGAAAACAGCATTCCATAGCCCCGCTTCGCCGATTACAGCTTCAATCTGATGGTTTCGTTTGTACGGTTTGTGCAATCCATCAGGCTTTCAAACGCAGGCTAACCAGAATGTCTGCGCCCATCAATACCTGTCGAACTGAAAGGAACGACCCACAGATTACAATTCCACCCAATTTGGCGTGACATTGATGATTGGAAAAAACGCATTCAAACCGTCGATTGACAATCCCAATGTCCTGTCATTCACCAACGGGTGCACATAGATGACATCGCGATCTTGCAATGTTTTATCAATGAACAACTCTACACCAGACTTGACGCCATTGATCATCGCCAATGGTGTGACAGCCCCGGGGCGCACACCAAGGGCGTCCATCAATCGATCCTTGGACCCAAACGACAGACGGCCAGTGCCAAGGGTTTTATGAAGCCCTTTTAAGTCAATCACGCAATCTTGTTCCGCAACAACCAAAATATTTTTCTTCTTATGATCGCGCAGATAAAGATTTTTAATATGCCCGCCGCCTTGGTCGGTGGACAGCAATTGATGTTGAATTTTCTTCGCATCCTCGACGGTGCGCAGGGGGGCGTGGTCAAACCGTGTGTATTCGATCCCCCAGTCATCAAGATGCGCAAGTATCGCATCTGATGTCATGGGCAGGCTGTCCTGAAATTGTGATGAGGCGTCTGTGATATCTGTCATGGGGGTATCTATCGTCATGGAATTAGAGCGCAGGCTTTTTATGTAGGTTGGCGTTTTTAATTTGCTCACATCATCAAACAAATCATATGCATAATGTAAATATAGGGATATAAATCTGATGGCCACGCAAATTGAGGGCGCAAAGCCGCACAACAATCGCAAACGACGCACGCAATCACAGGCCGGCGCCGCAGCTGTGCGCGAAACGAATTATCGGCAATTGCGCAACCCTTTTCCGCTGATGTCCGTATTTTCAGAAGATGAGGCCGCCAATATTCATGACACCGCCCTGCGGATGCTGGAAGAGCTGGGGATGAAAGTCCTGCTGCCCGAAGCGCGGCGCATTTATGCCGCGGCGGGCGCACGGATTGAGGGGGATATGGTCTTTATCGGGCGTGGTATTGTCCAATCGGCCCTTCACACAGCCCCCAAATCCATCCATTGTCATGCAGCTGCGCCAGATCGGGATATTGTGCTTGAGTTGGGGGCGTTGGCCTTTCAACCCGGTGCAGGGGCGCCAAATGCAACAGATTTAAAACGCGGGCGACGCCCCGGGTCAGCCACGGATTTTGAAGAATTCACCCGCCTTGCCCATCATTTTGATGTCTTCCAAATGATGAGCCCCTCGGTCGAGCCACAAAACATCCCAACACATCTGCGCCATTATTTTACGGTCAAAACACAGATGACACAGACCGATAAATTCCCGTTCCTGTTTGCCCGCGGCACCCCGCAGACGCTGGATAATTTTGAAATGCTGAAAATCGCGCGGGGACTGGACGATGATGCATTTCGATCCGCCGCGCATGCCTATACGATCATAAACACCAACAGCCCACGCTGTTTGGATAATCCAATGGCACAAGGGTTGATTGATTTTGCGCGCCACGGTCAGCTGTCCATCGTCACACCCTTTACCCTGATGGGGGCCATGGCCCCGATTACCGTTGCAGGGGCAATCACCCTGTCGCATGCGGAATGCCTTGCCGCGATTACGCTGACCCAGTTGGCAAACCCTGGTGCGCCGGTGTGTTATGGCACGTTCACGTCCAATGTGGATATGAAATCGGGGGCGCCGGCCCTTGGCACCCCATCGCATTTTCAGGCATCCCTTGCAGCGGGGCAAATGGCACGGCTGCTGGGCCTGCCATGGCGATCCGCAGCAGGATCTGCGTCGAATGTAAATGACGTTCAGGCCGCAAATGAAAACCAAATGGGGCTTTGGGGGTGCCTGCTGGCCGGGGCCAGTGTGATTATCCATTCCGCCGGTTGGTTAGAGGGCGGCCTGTCCGTTAGTTATGAAAAGATCATCACCGATGTCGAAGTGCTGAACATGGTGGCCGAACTCTGTGCTGGCGCCACTGCTGGGGTGGCTGATATCGGGTTTATAACGGCATTGTCACAGGTTGCGCCCTCGGGCCATTTCTTTGCCGCGCCGCAAACAATGGATCGCTATAAAACCGAATTCTATCCCCCCATCGTGCATGATTACGCCAACTATGGCACATGGACTGAACGCGGCGCACAGGATGCCAATCAACGCGCAACACGCGTCTGGGAAGGCATATTGGCGCAAAATGCGCAGATGATGCTGTCCCCAGATCGCATGGATGAACTGCAAACCTTTATCGACAAACGTACAGCCGAAGGCGGCGCACCGCCTGAAAGTTAACGCACCCCCCCGTTCTGGGACCATCAAAACAACAGCGTCTTGATCTGTTCAAACCCATATCCAATATGGATCCGCTGCACATATCCCAATGCGCATAGATCATTATGATCAAGCGCATCCCTGATATCCGTCAATTCCGACACCAAGGCCGTGGCCGCTTTGGGGCCTTGCAGATGGGCCAGCTGGTACCATGTGCTGGCCGCCTGATAATAGGTTTGCCACCAAAAGGACCGCAGCACATCATTGCCAATTAACCCCGCGATGAATTCATGTAATCGGTGGTTCAGCTGAACATAGCCCCGCGCATCAAACGCATCGTTCAAATCAGCCGCCTGCCCCAACAGCCGTTCACAAACTTTGCGGTCGCTTGGCGCAATCTGCCGCGGATTCAGCATGCCAATCATCGGCGCCAGTTCCAGCCGCATGTTATAGACATGGGTGATTTCGGTCAGGCTCAGCTGTCGAACAACGGTGCCCACCCCATTGCGCGTTTCCACAAGACCCAAATGACTGATCCGACTGATCGCATCGCGCACTGGGGTCCGACTGACACCAAATTCTTTGGCCAAATAGGCCTCTTTCAACTGATCCCCCGGGCGATAGTCCAAAAAGCAAATCCGTTGCAGCAATTCGGCCTGAATTTCTTCGGATATATTCACGGGCGGCGATGGGGCGGTCATCAATGGCATCCTAATCTGCATACATCTAAACGCAATTATACCTATTATAACCGAAAATTACCCAATTGACAGGCAAGATGTATACAGCTTAGCTGATTTTAAAAAACAGCGACAGATTCTGGGGGAATGCCATGCTGAGCGAAGCAAAAAAACGTACATTGGACTTACAGGCCCGGATGAAAGACCGCGGCATTCAAAAAGCGTTATTTACGGATGAAAGCTCAATCGCGTATCTGGCGGGCTTTTGGGGCTATCTTGGGATCGAATTTGGCCGCCCAACCATGCTGGTGGTGGATGCCGACGATGCGCCCATCGTTATCACACCCCTGATGGAATCCGAAATGGTTGCAGAAATGACATGGGTCGAAGATATCCGCGTGTGGGAGGATATGGGCGCGCGCACTTGGGGCGCCGCCTTGCAGGGCGCTTTGGGGGATCGCGCCGATACACTGTGGATCGAACGATCCTCGATCCCCGCGATTGTTCGCAACTTTCTGGATGACAGCTACCCATCGGCCACAATCAACGACATTGCGCCAGTTTTGGGCGAAATGCGGATGATCAAGTCCGACTTTGAAATCGACGTGATGAAACAGGCCGGTGAAATCGCCGGGGCCATGATGGCCGCCGCGCATCACAGCCTGCGCGAGGGTGCGCATGAATACGAAAGCGCCCTTGCCGTAATCGAAGCCGGATCGCGCAAAGCCGCCAGCTTTTTGACCGATAAAGGCTGGGATCGGTTTGTATCGCCCATGATCCACAACCTGCAGATCCTGCAAAGCGGCAAAGACACATCCATGGTGCATCGCCGCGCATCCGTCCGGCAATATCGCCGTACCGATCCGGTTTATTTTTGCTTTTGCAACATGGCGCAGTTCAAACAATATAAATTGGGGTTTGATCGGATGTTCCACATTGGCGCCGTTACGGATGATGCCGCCCGCGTTCAGCAGGCTGCAATTGATGCGCAGCAAGCTGCCATTGCCGCCATTCGCCCCGGCATCCGCGCAGAAGAGGTCGCCGCCGCCGCCAATGACGTCTATGCCGCCCGCGGGTATCAAACCGGGTATCGCACCGGACGATCGATTGGCGTGGCCTATCTTGAGGCGCCCGAGCTGAAAACCGGCGATAAAACCATACTGCAACCGGGGATGACCTTTGCCGTTGATGGCGGCATTTCTATCGATGGCGTAACCGCCGGACGGATTGGCGATTCAATCGTCGTAACCAAAACGGGCTTTGACTACATCACAAATTACAAACGCGAATTATTGGTGACCGAGCAATAACAATGCCCCATGACCTGCATCTTGCCGTTGCACAGGCCCCATCGGAATTGGACGGTGTCGCGGCGCGGCTGTCGTGGTTGTCGGATCAATTGCCCGACATCGCTGCACAGGGCGTGGATCTGTTGCTGCTGCCCGAACTATTTGCCTGCGGTTATCACATTGGCGCCGATGTTATCACGCGCGCGGAACCGCAGGATGGGGAAACAGCCCAAAAAATTCGGCATCTTGCCATGACCTATGGTGTGGCCGTCCACTATGGCTACAGCGAAGCCGCAGGGGGTGCGATCTTTAACGCCGCGCAATGTTTCGGCCCCGATGGAACGCGTTTGGGCGGGCATCGCAAACTGGCCATTCCGCCTGGGTTTGAACGGGATTATTTCACCCCAGGGGCAGGCTGTAACCTGTTCACCTTTGCCGGCATAAGGATCGGCACATTGATCTGCTATGATGCCGAATTTCCCGAAACGGCCCGGCATTTGGCGGCGATGGGCGCTGAGTTGATCCTTGTGCCGACCGCATTGGGGGCAAATTGGGATTGGGTCGCACAAACCATGATCCCCACCCGCGCCTTTGAAAACGGTGTCTTCTTGGCCTATGCCAACAGTGCCGGGTGTGAACGTGGGTTGACCTATTTGGGCCAAAGCTGCATTGCAGGCCCCAACGGCCAAATCCTATCCCGCGCGGGCAGCGCCCCAGAAATTATATCTGCGCGCATCACAACGCGCGCCGTCGCACAGGCACAGGCCCGCCTGCCCTATCTTCAAGACAGAAAAACCCTGAATTTCCAGTCGTCATAAGATTTATGCGCCCATGGGTATCTGGCAGCCGCTGGCCACGTACCGTTGAAGCGGCCCAGTCAGAATATTTCCCTTGTCTTTGGCCAAATCATTTCGAATAGTTTCCTAAACGGGGGTATCATGTCGATTTTAGATCTGGATCTAGCCAGCCTGCGCGCCACGCTTTCTGCAGGTAAGATTTCTGCCCATGAGTTGATGCAAGAAACGCTGGCAAAAATTGATGCGATAAACCCGCAGGTGAATGCGATCATATCACCGCTGGACCCTGACATGTGTTTGGATGCCGCGCGCAGGGCGGATGAACATGGTGATCCAACACGGCCCCTTCATGGTATCCCACTGGCCATAAAGGATTTGGCAAATGCCAAGGGTTTATGGACATCAATGGGGTCGCCGTTGTTCCCAATGGCGCCCGCAGCAAAAGATGATATATTTGTCAAACGGATGCGCGACGCAGGCGCGATCATTTTTGCGAAAACAAACACGCCGGAATTTGGGCTGGGCAGCCACACATTCAATCCTGTCCATGGCCGCACGGCCAACCCCTATGACATAACGAAATCGGCAGGCGGATCATCGGGTGGGGCCGCGGTTGCGCTGGCGACGCGGATGGTGTCAATCGCAGATGGGTCAGATATGATGGGATCGCTGCGAAACCCCGCGGGGTGGAACAATGTCTTTGGCATGCGACCCAGCTGGGGGCTTGTCCCGTCCGAGCCATTGGGGGATATGTTTTTACATCAGCTTTCAACCAATGGCCCAATGGCACGCACACCAACCGATTTGGCCGTCTTGCTGACAGTGCAAGCCGGTCCAGATCCGCGCCAACCGCATGGCCGCCCAGCGCAAGATTTTCTGCGCGACATGGAACAGTTTGATCTGAAGGGCGCAAAAATCGCCTATCTGGGGGATTGGGGATTGCCATATGAAAGCGGCATTTTGGACATCACGCAAACCGCTGTTGACCAAATGCGCGCCCTTGGGGCCACGGTTGATCAGATCAGCAATCCATTTGACATGCCCGCGCTTTGGGACAGTTGGGTCACCCTGCGCCACTGGGAAGTCACCAATAAATTGTCACCATTTTATCACGATGCAGCAAAACGCACATTGCTGAAGCCAGCGGCGATTTGGGAAATTGATAATGGTCTGAGGCTGAGCGCGGCGCAAATCCACGCGGCATCCCTGATCAGATCGCAGTGGTTTGCAAAAACAGTACAGATGTTCGAAGAATACGATGCGTTCGTTCTGCCATCTGCGCAATCTTGGCCATTTGCAGGCGATTTGGTTCACCCAGCGCAAATCAATGGCGTTCCAATGGATACCTATCACCGCTGGATGCAAGTGGTCGTTCCCGCAGGTTTGATCGGTCTGCCGGTGGTCAATTTACCAATCGGATTTGGCGCAAATGGCCTGCCGGCGGGGATACAATTAATCGGCGGACGTGGGGCGGATGCGAAACTTTTGGGTATGGCAAACGCCTGGCATCGGGCCTATCCGCATGCAAATACAAAACCCCCACTTAGCTGAGCTTTAGAGCCTGGGATCAGATTGCCCAGTCAATAATCCCTTGGGCCTGCACAGCGCCTGATTGGCGCTTTACCTCTTTGCCCTTTGCAAATTTTATCATGGTTGGAATTCCGCGGATGCCAAATTTTGGCCCAGCAGCCTGATGTTCTTCAGTGTTCAACTTTACCAACCGCGCTTTTCCAAACAGGCCATTGGCTGCCTTTGAAAATTCAGGGCCCATCATACGGCATGGGCCGCACCAAGGCGCCCAGAAATCCACGACCAATGGCAGATCATCTGTTCTGGCTGCCTTTTGCAAGGTCGTCATATCAATTTCAATTGCTTTGGTGGACAACAGTTTTGTGCCGCATGTTGCACATTTTGGCCCTGCCGACAGCTTATCCTCGGGCACGCGGTTGATTTGCCCACAATCAAAACAGGTCATTTTTAAGCCAGCCATTTTTGCTCTCCATATATTACAATAATCATATATGTTTTGCGCAAAGCCGTTACAAGCCACGGAGGGGCGCATCACCGGTGTTTCTGCTCTGGATTTCAAACCCGCATTGACCTAGCGTTTGTAACATCATTACCGTTTTGAAATGCAGGTTGAATGTGACAAACAGAACGAAGCGCCTGATTGCGTCAAACGATCTGAGCCTCAGATCGCTTGAGCTGTTCCAGATCTGCGCACAGGAAGGGTCGCTGCAAAATACGGCAACCAAAACCGGACTTTCGATCAGCACAATTTCAAACCATTTACGCAAATTGGAGGATCATCTGGGGGTTGCCCTTTTTGATCATTCTCGCCGGCCCATGATTTTAACACCCACTGGGCAGGGGTTTTTGGATAATATACAGAACCCGCTGATCGCCATTCGCAGGGCAAAGGCGGATCTGTCCTCTGGCCAATTACATGAAACACGCCGATTGAACATCGGGGCAATTGATGATTTTGACAGCGACGTGATGCCCGAATTGGGCGTTTACTTGTCCCAGAAATTGCCAGCGTGCCATTTTATTTATCACACAGACAGCAGCCATTCGATTGTTGCGATGATGCGCAATCGGGAATTGGATCTTGGGATTATAGCCGACCCTGATGATGCCCTGAAGGATTTCAAACGGCACCCAATTTTAAAAGACCCGTTTGTTATCATCACGCCCCGTTTCATGGACCATAAAATCGATGAGATTTTCGCGGGCAAAACCAACCTGCCCTTTTTACGATTTTCGAACAACCTGATCATAGGTCGGCAAATCGCAACCCATTTGCGGCGTATAGGTCTGGCGCCGCCATCAACATTTGAATGCAGCAACAATCAAATGTTGATGGCCATGGTGGCATCTGGGGCGGGTTGGACAATCACAACCGCGTTGCATTACTTGCGCGCCACAAATTTTCAGGCTCAAGTCAAGGTGCAGCCAATCCCAGACAAAGGGTTTTCACGCCGTATTACAACCATCGCAACGCCGGATTGTTCAGATCCGGTGTTTCATCTGGTGAACCAAAAATTACGACTGCTCATTGAACATCGGATTCTTGCGCCCATACATAAGACAGCCCCCTGGCTGGCACAAAATTTTATCCTGATTGATTGATGTGCCGGCTTTATTTCAGATTTTCGATAATTTAATTTCGGTTTTTTCAAAACTATCGAGATTAATTTGCCGCGGCCACCGCCGGGTGCAAATCTGAATGCAGCACATCGCATGAAGGAGGCCGCCATGAAATCCCGCACCAAAGTTGTTGTCATCGGCGGAGGGATCGCTGGATGCTCTACGCTGTATCACCTGACCCAAGAAGGCTGGAGCGATGTTGTCTTGGTCGAGCGCAACGAACTGACCAGCGGCACAACATGGCATTCCGCCGCGCAGGTTACGAATTTTGGCATGAACCAAACAATGGTCGGGTTAAAATCACATTCGATTAATCTGTACAAAACCCTGTCCGAAGACCCAGAATATCCGATTAATTATCATCATGCTGACGGCGGCATCCGTCTGGCCAACACAGACCAGCAAATGCAGGGGTATCGTCATTTTGCATCAATGGCACGCGGCATGGGGGTCGATTTCGATGTGATCGACGCCGCAGAATGCGCCCGGCGGCACCCATTGATTTCAACGGACAACCTGCTGGGTGGTCTGTGGGATCCACTGGATGGCGATATTGATCCGGCGCAGCTGTGTCAGGCATTGGCCTTTCATGCGCGCAAAGCTGGGGCCGAGGTTTATCGCAACACCCCTGTGATTGCCCTGACGCAGCACAAAGATGATACATGGACCGTCCACACCGAACAGGGCGACATTGATTGCGATATTGTTGTGAATGCCTGTGGCTATCGCGTGAATGAGGTGGGGAAAATGATGGGCGTCCATCATCCCGTTGCATCGATGGAACATCAATATTTCCTGACCGAGGACATCCCAGAAATTGCAGATGCTGGTCATCGGATGCCACTGCTGCGCTGTCCGATCAGTGATTATTATTGCCGCCAAGAAAAAGGCGGGCTGCTGGTTGGGTTTTATGAACAGGACTGCAAACCATGGGGCATGGATGGGATTGACCCCAAATTTGTGAATGCCCTCTGCCCTGATGATCTTGATCGGATGATGGATGTATTGGCGGGGGCCTTCGCACGAATGCCCGCATTGGAAAACACTGGGATACGGACAATCGTCAATGGGCCAATCACCTATACAATCGATGGCGCGCCACTGGTTGGCCCAATTCCCGGCAAACGAAACGCCTTTTGCATTATTGGATTGCGCGCCGGTTTGGGCGAAGGCGGGGGGCATGGCTGGCTGCTTGCACAACAAATCGTTCATGGCGAAGCCTGTTACGACACATGGTGCCTTGATCCTCGCCGCTTTACCGGACATGCCAATGTTGAACTGACCTCGCTGAAGGCAGTCGAGGATTATCAAAATGAATTTCGGTTTCATTTTCCACATGAGCACCGGCCCGCGGGGCGGCCGGCCAAAACCACGCCCCTGACCCCCGTTCTGGCCGCTGAAGGGGCCGAATTTACCGTTGTGAATGGATGGGAACGGGTCGATTATATTAAACCCTCGTGTGACTTCAAAACCACTCATAGTTTTCATTTTGATGAGGCGTTCAGCGTTGTGGCGAATGAGGTGCGCAATGTGCAAACCAATGTCGGCCTGTGCGAGGTGAACGGGTTTAACCGCATCGAAATCACTGGCACGGATCGTCACAGATTTCTGGATCGAATGATCTGCGGTACAGTGCCAAAACGCGATGGCCGTGTTGGATTGGGGTATCTTCTTAATCATCACGGAATGATCAAATCCGAAGCAACCGTGGCCAATCTGCCCGCATCAGACCGCGGACCTGCACGGGTTTGGTATGGATCCGCAGCCGCCAGCGAATATCACGACATGGATTGGTTGACCCAGCATATTGCCCAAGGCGAGGATGTGCAGCTGCGATCGCTGACCAATGATATGACCATTTTGGTTCTGGCAGGCCCAAAAGCCCGCGATGTCATTTCCGATTGCGCACGTGGCGATTGGTCCAAAGAGGCCTTTCCTTGGCTGTCCATCCGCGAATGTTTCATCGGGTTTGCGCCCGCAACGGTCATGGCTGTCAGCTTTTCGGGTGAATTGGCCTATGAAATCCATATCCCGAATGCATCCCTTTATGCGGCCTACCTTGCACTGCGCAAATCAGGCCAGGCCCATGGCCTGCAACTGTTTGGCGCGCGGGCCGTTGAATCCATGCGGCTAGAGAAAGGGTTCCTGCATTGGAAGGCGGATATTCAAACCGAATTTGACCCATTTGAAACCGGCCTTGATCGGTTTGTTAAATTCGATAAGGGCGAATTTATTGGCAAATCGGCCCTGATGGCGCGCCATCAAAATAGCCCGATCAAACGTTTGGTCACATTACAGATAAACGCAACCCATGCGCCAGCCCACAGTGGCGCATCCTTGATGTTGGATGGCGCTGTGGTTGGAACGGTCACATCTGGCGAGTGGGGGCATCGGGTCGGAATGAACCTGGCCTATGCCTATGTGAATGCGGATTTGGCGGTTATGGGCGGCAAAATGGCGCTGGATCTGTGTGGTGAATTGATCGACGCCTGCGTGATCGCATCATCCCCCTATGACCCAAACCATAGTTTGATGCGCGGTTAACAAACCTGTATTTGCGGTTGGCCGTTGACATCGGGCAAAAAATAAAACTTGACATCAGTTTCATTTTTTATAGCGTATTTATGAATACGGCGCCATTTGCCCTTATCTGGAATACGAAAAGAATATGACCAGTCAGTCAACGCCGATTGATGACCCCCTTGGCGCCCAAGCTGCGTTTTACGATACTCTGTCCGGTGACAAGGATAAGCTGCGAAAAGGCGAACGCACGCGCCGAGAGCTGATGGTAACCTGTACAAAATTTCTGGCCACCGAGCCCTTTGATCGCCTGACCGTTTCGGGTTTATGCAATGCAGCCGGCATCGCCCATGGCACATTTTATGTCTACTTCGACAATTTGAACGCCATTTTGGCCGAGGTCCTGGGGCAATTTGTCGATTATATTCAAAGCCAGATGCGACTGGCCGCACGTCAGGGCACAGACCCGGTCCGGGATACAACCGCCGCTTATTATTCCCTGTTCAAAACACATGCAGGGCTGATGAAATGTTTGGTCATGGGTATGAATGCTTTTCCCGAAGCACGTGCCGCATTTCAGCGCTTAAATAATGAATGGGCAACAACCATTGTGCGATCCTTGGATCGGCAAACCCCTAGGCAGCAATCCACAGATGCTGAAATGCTGCGCCGGGCCTATGCGCTTGGCGGTATGGTGGATCAATATCTGACAGCGCTCTTTGTCAGTGAAGACCCATGGATCGCCGAAATATCGCAGGACCACGACGCGGTGATTGCCACATTGACCGGCATCTGGATGAAAGGAATGAAGGAATGAGTTTGCTTGAAAACGGCCACCTGCTGCCGCTGGATCAGATCGCGCAGCACCGCCAGCAGGCTTGGGCACGGCAAAGCGCCTATGTCGCTGAAAATTCCGCCTTTTACCAACGGCTTTGGGATGGTCAGACACCCCCTGACCGGCTAGAGGACATCGCCGCATTACCGCTTTCGGACAAGACGGATCTGCGCCTGTCGCAACCGGCATCGCCCCCTTTTGGTGATTACTTGGCCGCCCCTGCGGATCGGGTCAGCCGGCTGCACCGCACATCCGGCACCACAGGCCAGGCGATGAACCTTGCCATGAGCGCGCGCGATTGTGAAATCACCGAAATCGTCGGGGGCCGGGCGCAATCCTTGGCTGGTTTAAAAGCCGGCACGATGGTTGTTCATTGCCTGAATTATCAGATGTGGATGGGTGGCCTGACTGATCACCTAACGTTAGAGCGAACCGGCGCAACCGTGGTCCCATTTGGCGTTGGCGCGACCGAGGCGCTGATAAACACCATACTTGAAACTGGGATCACCGCCATTTCCTGCACCCCCTCATATCCGGCGGTATTGGAACGTGTGATTGCCGATAAATTTCCGCATCTTGCGCCGCGGGATCTGGGGCTGAAACTGGGCCTATTTGGCGGCGAGCCAGGCATTGACGACCCTGCGTTTCGCAAACGTCTGGGCGATACATGGGGGATGCAGCCACGCAACGCTAACTATGGTGTATCAGACGTGTTTTGCAATTTTGCATCGGAATGTGAACATGATACGGCGCTGCATTTTGTCGCCCATGATGTGCTGCATGTGGAATTGATCGATCCCGATGATTGCACCACCAAAGAGGTCGTGGCCGGCAACGAAGGCGAATTGGTGCTGACCCACCTCAGCCGTGAATGCCAGCCGCTGGTTCGGTTCCGCACAGGGGACATCATCCGCATCGAAAACACCGATACCTGCGCCTGTGGCTGCGCCGGTTTTCGGTTTCGGGTGATTGGCCGATCCGATGACATGGTTGTGGTCCGCGGATTAAATATGTTCCCAACCATGGTCGCGGCCGTCGTGGCCAGTTTTGATGAATTATCAGGGGATTATCGGATCGTATTGGACACACCACCCCCCTATGACGTCTTGCCCGTGCAGGCGGAACTTGCCGCCGGTCAGCATGATGACGGCACATTATCCCAGCGCATTGAAGCGCGCTTCAAACAAAAATTGGGCGCAACGATCCGCGTGAAACTGGTTCCCTATGGAACATTCCCGCGCACCGAAGGCAAAACAAAGCGCGTAATCAGGAGCTATGAATGACACGTTTTATATATGACACCATCCGTTCAGAATTAACGGCCGAAGGCGTCAGAACGATTTCGCTGAACCGGCCAAAGGCGATGAATGCCATGAACCGGCGCCTGATCGACGAAATTTCCCTGGCATTTGATGATGCCAATCGCGACCCAAACACCCGGGCCATCATCCTGACCGGCGAGGGGCGCGCATTTTGTGCTGGGGATGACCGGCATGAACATATCCATCCCGAAACCGAGGAAGACGCCCGCGCACTTGTGGATGCGATCCAGCGCGCAACGATTGCCATCGTCATGGGGGCAAAGCCGGTGGTTGGCGCGATCAACGGATGGGCCGTTGGAGGCGGCTTCGAATGGGCCATCAACTGTGACTTTCCGATCTGGGCACAAAGCGCCAAGGGATTTTTCCCCGAGGTGTCGTTGAACCTGTTTGTCACAGGCGCCGTAACATCAATCCTGCCCAGTCTTGTTGGGCCGATAAAGGCGCGAGAAATGCTGTTTTTGGGGCAGCGGTATACAGCGGCCGAGCTGAAAGACATCGGTGTTGCATGGAAGGTGGTTCCAGATGACGATCTTATGGCACAAGCCGAAGCGGTTGCAACGCAACTGGCCGCGCTGCCCACATTGTCAACTCGGGCCATGAAACGGGTCTTAAACCAGGCAACGGCGGGGGGGCTGCACCAGGCACTGCAACTTGAAACCGAAGCAACAGTCGCAGGGTTCATGGATCCAGAAACGACCCGCCTGCTGAAGAATTTCTAGGGGCGGCGGGGGCAACACATCCAATGTATGACAGGTCGGAAACATAATCGTCTGTATTTGGCGACCCCGGCAGGATTTGAACCTGCAACCTGCCCCTTAGGAGGGGGCTGCTCTATCCAGTTGAGCCACGGGGCCATTCGCACCATTTATGGCTTGAAAGCTTGGTCAGGTTCAAGGTCTGCATCAGGGATGATTAGTAGATATAGCGGATTTGTTCCCCCCAAAACCGTTCCAGCCGTTTCAGCGCACTGGCAATTTCAAAAATCCCTTCGCGGCGGATCAAATTGCGTTCTTGCAGATCATGGGCATGACGGTCGAACAGGTCCTGAATGATCTGGCGCACTTTGATCCCTTTGTCCGTCAGGCTGACCCGCACAGCCCGGCGGTCCACTTTGCATTTTTTGTGGTGCATATATCCAGCATCAACCAGCTTTTTCAGATTATAGGTCACGTTGGACCCAAGGTAATATCCGCGTTGGCGCAATTCGCCCGCCGTGACCTCATTGGCGGCAATATTGAACAACAGCACCCCCTGAACGGGGTTGATGTCTAAAATACCCAGCCGTTCAAATTCATCCTTCACAACATCCAGCAAAAGACGGTGCAGGCGTTCCACCAGGGAAATTGTATCGACATAGGTTGTGAAAAATTCAGTGTCGGTATCGCTGATTTTGTCATGTATTGTCATTGGGGCCTCCGGTTTGCTTTGGCCCAGCTTTGGCAAGTAAAGACAAATAATCTCTTAATTGCAGAAAAATTTAAGACGAATTTTTTGCTATTTTTGGAAAGTTTGCGCGATTTCTGTAATTAAATCGTTAAATTTCGATGGAGCGGGCTGTTGCCCGGTCACCCATTGATACAGGTCCTGATCGTTTTCATGCAGCAGCGCATCATAAAGCGCCAGCGCGGCATCATCCATCTGTGGCGCATTGCGTTCAAAGAAGCTTTGCAGGATCAAATCCATTTCTTTGATCCCGCGCCGCATGGAACGCATGTGCAGCCGTTTGATGGTGATGTCGCGTGGTTCTGTCATTATCAGGTGTCTTTCAGGCTTTGGCGTAGTTTCTTTTCCAAACGACCCAGTTCATCTGCCAATTGGGTGATATCACCGCGGATGGTGCGGATTTTGGTCAGGATCTGGGTCACTTCAGGTGTCAATGCGGCGTCTTCGGCAGGGGCATCAACGCCGTCGCCTTGGCCGGATAATAACCACATGATCGACACATTCAAGATCCCAGCCAACATGGACAGGCGGTTTGCGCGTGGTTCGGACATATCCTGTTCCCAGTTACGCAGTGTCGACAATTTCACGCCCACACGGCGCGCCAGGGCCGATTGGGTCATATCAGCCGCTTCGCGGGCCGCGGCAAGGCGGTCCCCAAATGTGGCGGTGTCTGCGCTGTACCAATCTGTTGTCATGGCGTTTCTTTCCTTTCTGCGCCTTTGGGCGCTTGATCGGGGTGTGACCGCAGCCTAAAAGAAACCACGGCAAAGTTCAAACAAGGGGCGCGCATGTCTATACTGTCACACGCATTAGGGCGGATTAAACCCTCCTCCACCGTGGCGATCACCGCCCGCGCGATTGAGCTGAAGGCCCAAGGCGCTGACATCATCAGCCTCAGTGTTGGTGAGCCCGACTTTGACACACCACAGCACATCAAAGATGCCGCAATTGCGGCAATCGAGGCGGGAAAGACGAAGTACACAGCCCCAGATGGGATGATCGAGCTGAAACAGGCCATCTGCCGCAAATTTGCCCGCGAAAATGATCTGGCATACGAGCCCACTCAAATATCCGTCAGCGGGGGCGGCAAACAGGTCATTTATAATGCGCTGATGGCGTCGGTGAACCCAGGGGATGAGGTGATCATCCCCGCCCCCTATTGGGTCAGCTATCCCGATATGGTGCTGCTGGCAGGGGGGACCCCAGTGGTGGTCCCCGCTGGACCAGAGGATGGCTATAAATTAACACCTGAAGCATTGGCCGCGTCCATTACACCGCAAACCAAATGGTTGATTTTCAACGCGCCGTCGAACCCAACGGGGGCAGCTTATACGCGGGACGAATTGTTGGCATTGGCAGATGTGCTGCGTGCGCATCCACATGTTTGGGTGATGTGCGACGATATTTATGAACATCTGATCTATGATGAGTTAGAATTTTACACGCTGCCGCAATTAAGACCCGAATTGCAGGCACGCTGTTTGATCATAAACGGGGTGTCCAAAGGATACGCCATGACCGGATGGCGCATCGGATATGGTGCGGGACCTGCGGATTTGATCACAGGTATGCGCAAAATTCAGGGCCAAAGCACATCCAATCCCTGCACGATCAGCCAATGGGCGGCTTTGGCAGCGTTGGACGGGCCACAGGATTTCATCGCGCAAAACAATGCGGCTTTTGCGCGGCGGCGGGATTTTGTTGTCGGGGCTTTGAATGCCATCCCTGGGATCACCTGCCCGACGCCGCAGGGGGCGTTTTATGCCTATCCATCCATCGCAGGGCTGATTGGCCGCACCAGCGCCGGTGGCCGCCGTATAAACACAGATGAGGATTTCGCCACCGCACTGCTGGATGAAACCGGCGTGGCCGTGGTGTTTGGCGCCGCCTTTGGGGTCAGCCCGGCCTTTCGCTTCAGCTATGCCACATCGGATGATATTTTGGCGCAGGCCTGCCAGCGCATCGCCGATTTCTGTGCAGGGCTACGCGAATGAGCGATCCCATTTTCCAAGAGGAAGACAGCCAGCTGTACATCCGCCCCAAACCGGGCGGGGGCCGCGTATTTCGTGTGACCCTGCGCGCCGATCAGCAGCGGTTGGACATGACCTACCTGACCCAAGTGTCTTTGCCAGATGGGCGCCTGCATGATCGCGGTGCAACCCGCCCCACGCCGGATGAACGGGCGCAAATCGCCGATTGGGTTGCCGCGCAAAGTGGGGCCAAGGGCGGGATAGATCATCCACTGCAAAGCGCCGCACGCGCGATGCAGGCGGCGGCAGAATGGCTGGACACAACTGCGACCCCAGCTGATGCGAGCGCTGCATCCGATGATATTTTCGCCGCGATGAATGATTTGCGAAATGCGCTTTTGTGGCGCATCAGCACGAATGACAGCGGCAGCTGATTATGTGCTGCGCGCAGCGCGTAAGAACCGCAGCCACAACCGCAGCCACAGCGCCAGCGCAGCGCAGGCCAATCCAAAGGCAAGCCCCAGCCAGATACCACGTGCACCCATATCCCAGATGATGCCAAACAGATAACTGGCCGGAATGCCCATGGCCCAGTAACTGATGGTGGCAATTAACATGGGCAAGCTGGTATCCTGTTTCGCCCGCAGCAGCGACATGGCCACAATTTGCGCCGCATCCACATATTGAAACAGCGCCGCAACCTTCAGCAGCACCACACCAATCAAAACGATCTGCGCAAAAGCAGGATCACCCGGGGCCAAAAACACCCCAATCAGGCTGCGCCCAAACAAAAAGAAGCAGACCATGACCAAACTGGCAAAGGCCAGCGCAATCGTACTGGCCGATTTGGTGACAGCCCTGAATTGAATGGCTTGATCGGCGCCGGCAGCATGACTGGCCGCGATGGTCGCGGCTTGGGCCATGCCGACATGGAACATAAAGCTCAGCGCGGTGGCTTGCAGGGCAATGCCATGCGCGGCCAGCGGCACTGGCCCCAGCCAGCCCACCATCACCGCACTGGCCGCAAACAGCCCTGTTTCGGCCAAGGCCGTGATGCCAATGGGCAGGCCCAGTCGGGCCACCTGTGCCAAAGCGCCCCAGTCGGGCCGCCACAGCCGGATCCATAGGCGCAGATCATCGCGTTTACGCGCCAAATACAGCGCCAGCGCCAGCGCCTGCAGCACCTCGATGATGACCGACCCCAAAGCCGCACCGCGGATGCCCATTTCCGGCGCACCAAAGCGGCCAAAAATCAGTGCATAATTCAGAACCATATTGGCAAAAAGCGCGGCAAAAGAAATCCAAAACTGTGCCATGGTCAATTCAAACACACCCAAAATCACGCGCAAACAATGCCCCGCCAAGGCAAACCCCATCCCCCACAGGGCGATACGCATGTAATCCTGCGCGGCGGCGGCAACCACGGGGTCTTGGCCAATCCACAGCATCAACGCCTGCATCTGCCACAGCGCCAGCACGCACAGCGCGCCAAAGGCAAAGGACAGCCACAGCGCCATGCGGGCCACACGGCGCAGCCGCACAGGATCATCTGACTGATGTGCCGCAGCAATCAGCGGGGTCAGGGCGAAGCCAAACCCAGACCCCAGCATAAACACAAGATACCAAACTGTGCCCGCGATGGTCAGCCCGGCCAGCGTTTCCACCCCGTACCAGCCGGCCATCACGGCATCGGTCGTATGAATGCCAAAGGCCACAATGGATGCCGCAACCAGCGGAGCACCCAAACGCAGCAAATACCGGACCGAGGTTTTTTGCATCTTGTTGTTCCTTGAATACCGCCTAAACCCAGCCTCCCGCATTTATGACAGGCGCATTCAGATTGCTAACACAAGATTTAAACGTCAATCTCTTCCACAAAACGCGCGTTTTCTTGGATATATTGAAACCGCATTTCGGGGCGTTTGCCCATCAACCGTTCCACCAAATCGCCCGTTTCACCGGGGGCGTCTTCATCAATCGAGACGCGGATCAATTTGCGGCTGGCCGGATCCATGGTGGTTTCTTTCAGATCCTTTGCGTCCATTTCGCCCAAACCTTTGAACCGGCTGACGTCGATCTTGCCTTTTCCGCCCAACCCTTTGGCCAGCCAGCTGTCACGCTCGGCCTCATCGGTGCAATAAACGCGTTTGGCCCCTTGCGACAGACGATAAAGGGGCGGGCAGGCCAAATACAGATGCCCCGTGTCGATCATTGGGCGCATTTGCGTAAAAAAGAAGGTCATCAGCAGCGCCGCAATATGCGCGCCATCAACATCTGCATCGGTCATAATAATGACCTTGTCATAGCGCAGGTCGTCCACATTGAATTTGCTGCCCAGCCCCACGCCCAAGGCCTGTGTCAGATCATTGATTTCCTGGTTGCTGCCCAATTTATTGGACGCCGCGCCCAGCACGTTCAGGATTTTTCCACGCAGGGGCAACAGGGCCTGATTTTTTCGGTTGCGGGCCATTTTGGCCGATCCGCCGGCGCTATCGCCTTCGACAATGAACAGCTCGGTTCCGGCGCGGTTGGTGGCGGAACAATCAACCAATTTGCCGGGCAGGCGCAGCCGTTTGGTCGCGCTTTTGCGGGCGGTTTCTTTTTCTTGACGGCGGCGCAGGCGTTCTTCGGCGCGCAGCACCAGAAAATCCAAAATCGCGCCGGCCGATTTGGTATCGGCGGCCAGCCAGTTGTCAAAATGATCACGCACTGAATTTTCCACCAAACGCTGCGCTTCGGTGGTGGCCAGACGGTCCTTGGTTTGGCCGACGAATTCAGGTTCACGTATAAAGCAGCTGACCAAGGCGCAGCCGCCGGTGATCAGATCGTCACGCGTGATCTGTGCGGCCTTTTTGTTATTGGCCAATTCACCATAGGCGCGAATGCCCTTCAGGATCGCGGCCCAAAACCCTGCTTCATGCGTTCCGCCTTCAGGGGTTGGCACCGTGTTACAATAGGATTGGATGAACCCATCACGCGATGCGGTCCAATTGATTGCCCATTCTACCTTGCCCGGCTGGCCGAATTTTTCCTGAAAATCCACCGTGCCTGCAAAGGGACGATCCGCATAGGTCGCAGCCTTGCCCAAGGTTTCAGTCAGATAATCCGACAAACCACCGGGGAAATGGAACACCGCCTCGGCCGGGGTTTCACCGTCATCAATGGCCGTTTTCCAGCGGATTTCCACGCCCGAAAACAAATAGGCCTTTGACCGCACCATTTTAATCAGTCGCGCTGGTTTCAGACGGTGGCTGCCGAAAATATCCGCATCTGCATGAAAGGTTACAGTGGTACCGCGCCGGTTTGGCGCTGCGCCGATTTTTTCGACACCGCCAAGTGGCACCCCGCGGCTGAACCGCTGTTCAAACAATTCTTTGTTGCGCGCAACCTGCACCACCATACTGTCCGATAACGCATTCACAACCGATGCACCCACCCCGTGCAAACCGCCCGATGTTTCATAGGCCTTGCCGGAAAATTTGCCGCCCGCGTGCAGGGTGCATAAAATAACCTCCAGCGCGGATTTGCCGGGAAATTTGGGGTGTGGATCAATCGGGATGCCGCGGCCATTGTCGCGGATGGTGACCGAATAATCGGCGTTCAATTCGACCTCGATCCGGCTGGCGTGGCCAGCCACGGCCTCATCCATCGAGTTATCAAGGATTTCTGCCACCATGTGATGCAGCGCCCGTTCATCCGTGCCGCCGATATACATGCCGGGACGTTTGCGAACGGGCTCCAACCCCTCCAACACCTCGATCGAGGAGGCGTCATAATCACTGCTGTTGATATCGGAAAGAAGATCGTTGGCCATGTCGGAACTACTGCTGTCATTATTATCGTTACCCCCTTTATGCCAGAGCGCGCCCGTTTGTGGAAGAGGGCCTGTGCGCACGCCCTTTCACACAGAAATCTTCGATTTGATGTTTTTTAGATGCACAATTTGATGCAGGTCAAAGAGGTCGCGCCGATCCCTTGTCAAAAGGGAAAAAAAATTCCAAGCCATAGGTGCGTCTTGTCCGATTCGACCCAAAATGAACCCGCCCTTTACGCAGCGCGTGAACCGATTTTCCCCCGCCGCGTGTCCGGTGCGTTTCGATCGCTGAAATGGGTGTTGATGATTATCACCTTGGGGATTTACTATCTGACCCCATGGATCCGTTGGGACCGCGGGGCCAGCCTGCCCGATCAGGCGGTTCTGGTGGATTTGGCCAATCGGCGGTTTTTCTTTTTCTGGATCGAGATTTGGCCGCATGAATTTTATTTCATTGCTGGGCTTCTGATCATGGCCGGTTTGGGGCTGTTTTTGTTCACATCGGCCCTGGGGCGTGTGTGGTGCGGATATGCCTGCCCGCAAACGGTTTGGACCGATTTGTTCATTCTGGTGGAACGCTGGGTCGAGGGGGACCGCAACGCGCGCCTGCGCCTGCATCGGCAAAAAAAGCTGGATTTGCGTAAAATCCGATTGCGAGCGACGAAATGGGTTCTGTGGCTGCTGATCGGCATGGCCACGGGCGGGGCTTGGGTGTTTTATTTCACCGATGCGCCCAGCTTGGCCATGGATTTGGTGACGCTGAACGCGCATCCTGTGGCTTATACCACCATTGGGGTTTTGACAGCGACAACCTTCTTTTTTGGCGGGTTTGCCCGTGAACAGATCTGCATATATGCCTGCCCTTGGCCGCGCATTCAGGCCGCGATGATGGACGAAGATACCCTGACCGTTGGATACCGTGAATGGCGCGGCGAGCCGCGCAAACATTCGCAGGCGGTCAAAGACGGCACCCCCGCGGGTGACTGCATCGATTGTATGGCCTGCGTCAATGTCTGCCCCATGGGAATCGATATCCGCGAAGGCCAACAGCTGGCCTGTATCACCTGTGCGCTGTGCATCGACGCCTGTGATGATATGATGGAAAAGATTGGCAAGCCGCGTGGGTTGATTGATTACATGGCCCTGTCGGATGAAGCCAATGAACGCGCTGGCGGCGCACCCCGCCCCATTTGGAAACATATCCTGCGCCCGCGCACGATGCTGTACACAGGACTGTGGAGCTTTGTTGGCATTTTGCTGGTCTTTGCTCTGTTTATTCGCTCGGACATCGATATGACGGTGGCCCCCGTACGCAACCCGACCTTTGTGATGTTATCTGATGGGTCAATCCGCAACACATATGATGTGCGGCTGCGCAACAAACATGGCGAAGCACGCGATTTTCACCTATCCCTGACGTCCGAGGCGCCTTTGCAGATTGATCTGGAAGGGACTGATACGCTGCGCGTTCAGGTGCCTGCCGACAGCACCTATTTGCAGCGGGTCTATGTGATCGCCAAGGCTGGCAGCCAGCCTGCGCAGGACGAACGCACCGATCTCCGCCTGTGGGTGGAAGATTTACAAAGCGCTGAACGCGCGTATAAATCAACCGTGTTTAACGGAAAGGATAACTGATGTTTTCGGGGCCACTGACAGGGCGCAAGGTCTTTGCCATTTTCGCTGGCGCCTTTGGGGTGATCATTTTGGTCAATCTGACCTTGGCCTTTAATGCGGTGAAAACCTTTTCTGGGCTCGAGGTGCCAAATTCCTATGTCGCCAGCCAAACCTTTGATGCGCGACGCGACGCGCAAGAGGCATTGGGCTGGACTGTCACGGCCCGTGTGGATGGGGATTATCTGCATCTGCGCTTTACCGATGCAAATGGCGCGGATGTGCGTGTGGCCAGTTTGGCCGCAACCGTTGGGCGCGCCACCACTGTGGCACAGGATCAAACGCCGGAATTTACCTTTAACGGGTCTGAATATATTGCCAAAGCGCATCTTGGACCGGGCAATTGGAACATCCGGCTTCAGGCGACATCGTTGGATAAAGTGCTGTTTGCACAGCGTTTGGCGCTTTATGTGACGGAATAGGGCGATGGCGGGTCAGATCTCTGCCTGTCCAGCCTGTATTGCGGCACCCTCGGCCGAAGATATCGCCGCGCGCGCGGCGCAGCAGGATCACAACATCGCCCTGTCGGTTCCGGGGATTCATTGCGCCGCCTGTATCGCCACAGTAGAACGCGCGTTAGAGCGCACGCCGGGGGTGAAATCCGCCCGCGTGAATCTGACATTAAAGCGCGCCACAATTGACGCTGAAGCAAATGTCCAAACCGACCAGCTGATCGACGTTCTGGCCAAAACCGGATACGAGGCGCATGAATTAGACAGCAGCCAATTGGCCGCCACGCAAACCGATAAAGCCGGCCGCGATTTGTTGATGCGCCTTGCGGTGGCTGGGTTTGCAATGATGAATGTGATGCTGCTGTCGATCGCCGTGTGGTCCGGTGCGGACGGGGCCACGCGGGATATGTTTCACTGGATATCGGCCTTTATTACCCTGCCCGTCATTGCCTTTTCTGCCCAGCCTTTTTTTCGCAATGCCTTTACCGCACTGCGCGCAGGGCGGCTGAATATGGATGTGCCGATCAGCCTGGCGATTTTGCTGGCCGTTGGGACATCGCTTTATGAAACTTGGGCCTCGGGGCATCATGCCTATTTTGATGCGGCCGTTTCGCTGACATTCTTTTTGCTGGCCGGACGGTATTTGGATTATCGCACCCGAGCGATTGCCCGATCCGCCGCGGAAGAGCTCGCCGCGCTGGAGGTGCCACGTGCCATTCGTTTGGGCAAGGATGGCAGCGAAGAAGTGGTTCCCGTTGCGCAATTGGCTGTTGGCGATATCATCCGTATCAAACCCGGTGGCCGACTGCCGATTGATGGACAGCTGATCACTGGCACCAGTGAATTGGATTTATCCTTGCTGACCGGCGAAACGCTGCCTGTACCGGTTGAACCGGGCGCGCAGTTAAATGCAGGGGCGGTGAACCTGACAGGGGTTTTGGATTTGCGCGCCACGGCGGTGGGGCGTGATACATCACTGCACCGTTTGGCGCAGCTGGTGGCGGTGGCCGAATCTGGTCGCGCACAGTATAATTCCTTGGCCGATCAGGCCGCGGCGCTTTATGCGCCGGGGGTGCATATCCTGTCGGCGCTGGCCTTTGCCTTTTGGTGGATATGGTCGCAGGATTTGCGCATGGCGATCAATATTGCCGCAGCGGTGCTGATCATCACCTGCCCTTGCGCCTTGGGTCTGGCGGTTCCGGCTGTGACCACCGCTGCATCGGGGCGTTTGTTCAAAAAGGGCATGCTGATTAAAAACGCAACCGCACTGGAACGGTTGGCCCGCGTTGACACAGTGGTCTTTGATAAAACCGGCACCCTGACCACGGGACAGTTACAGCTGGATAACAAATCCGACTTTGCTCCCGAAGCCTTGGCCATTGCGCGCGCGCTGGCAAATGGATCAGCACATCCTTTGGCACAGGCGATTTGGCGCCAAACCCAAGCTGATGATCTGCCCCAAGTGACGCTGGTCGATGCCCGCGAAATCCCAGGGCACGGGATCGAAGGGCAGCTGTCCAATGGCTGCCGCGTAGCTTTGGGCCGTGCAGACTGGCTGGGCGGTGTGCCACAGGCCCGCACCGCCACGTGGTTAAAAATCGGGGGGGCCCCAGCGCAACCTTTTACGTTTATCGACAGCCCCCGCGATGGCGCTGCTGCGGCCGTGGCCGCCCTGCACGCGGCCAATATCCAGGTCCATCTTCTGTCGGGTGACGCCGAAGCCCCCGTTGCGGATTTGGCCAAAATGCTGGGCATCACGCAATGGCGCGCCGGCGTCCTGCCTGAAGAGAAATCAGCCCATATTCAACATCTACGCGACGCTGGCGCACATGTGTTGATGGTGGGGGATGGGTTGAATGACACGGTTGCATTGGCCGCGGCGGATGTGTCCATATCGCCGGCATCGGCCTTGGATGCGGCGCGGGTGGCATCGGATATTGTTCTATTGGGGGCTGATCTGCGCCCCATAGCCGATGCTGTTTTATTGGCCCGCAAAGCCACAAAACGGATCCGAGAGAATTTTCAAATCGCAACCGTTTATAACGTGATTGCCGTGCCAATCGCGATTGTCGGTTTGGCAACACCTTTGATGGCGGCTCTTGCGATGTCGGCCAGTTCGATTACGGTGTCTTTGAATGCGCTACGATTGGGCCGTGTTAAAGCAGGGGAACCGCAATGAATATTTTGGCCTATTTGATCCCTATTTCCCTGATCTTGGGGGGAATTGGGCTTGCTGGGTTTGTTTACACGCTGAAATCTCGGCAATATGAAGATCCCGATGGCGATGCCGAGCGGATTTTATCCGGCCGTTGGGACAACCATCCAAAACCCTGACATATTATCCTTGTGGATCAGGCTTCAGCGCGCTGCATTCTTGTTTGCGTGCCTTCAATCGCATGCAGGCCAAATCAGCCCCCTGTTGGGTCAGCCCATAAAATTCTGCGTCGAAACCCGCACGGCGTTTGTGCACCTTACGCACGGCACCTTCCAGCGCGCCCAGTTCTGACAATGCGGTCTGCAACAGCGCCTTTTCGGCGGCATAACGGCTGGGGAAGCGGCCAATCGTTACCCCCCAATCACGCGCATTTGATGTGGAAATAGTAACGGCTTCGGCCACTGCGCTGTCTTGTGGCGCAGGGGTAAAGGCCGCTGGGCGCAGCTCGGGGCGTGGAATCGTGGGGGCCGGCACCGCGGATGCAACAGCCAAAGCCAGCTCGACCGCTTGATCGATGTCATCGGATGAAATTACAGCACTTTGGACGATGGGGGCCTGCTGTGGTTCGGATTTGGGCGCGGCGGCAATGACCTGCGGTTGCGGCGCAGGTGGTGCGGTTTGTGGTTCCGTGATTTTGGGACGCATCATGGGACGCGGCGCATTTGTGGCCTCGGCCATCAGGCTGCGCCCGGGCAATGGTGCAGGTTTGCGCGGCTTCACAACGGCCACGCGGCGCGGTGCCTTTTCAAACCCAAGGTTCAACAGTTTCGCAACCTGATTGTTGCGGGTTGTGGTGGAGCGACCACCAAAAACCGTTGCAATGATCCGTTCACCGTTACGTTCTGCCGATGCAACCAAATTAAACCCTGCCGCCCGCGTATAACCGGTTTTAATCCCATCAGCGCCCGCATAATCACGCAGCATTCTGCGATTGGTGTTGCGAACCGATTTGATCCCAGCATCCGTTTTTGTGCGTGAAAACAGATTATAATAACCAGGAAAATCATAAAAAATATGCCGCCCCAAGACGGACATATCGCGTGCCGTGGACAGATGCCCCTTGCGCGTTAAACCATGGGCGTTTTTGAATGTTGTGCGCGTCATTCCCAATGATTTGGCAGTGCGGTTCATCCGGCGCACAAATGCGGCCTCGGACCCTTCGATTGCCTCGCCAATGGCGGTGGCGGCGTCATTAGCTGATTTTACAGCTGCTGCACGGATTAAATACCGTAATTTGATTTTCTGTCCCGGGCGCAGGCCCAATTTCGATGGCGGTTCAGCCGCGGCATTGCGTGAAATTGTGACCACCGTATCGGCGCTGATTTCCCCCGTTTCAATGGCCTGAAACGCAATGTAAAGCGTCATCATTTTGGTCAAGGATGCAGGGTGCAGCCGCGTATCTGCGTTTTCAGCATGCAGTGTTTCGCCTGTGCGCGCATCCATAACAAAGCCAGCATAGGGGGCGGCAACCGCAAACAGGGGAATTGTGATGAAAATCCACAGCGCCATAAACGCTTGCGCCCATAAACGGACGGGATGCATTCCTGCATGTCTCATGTGCCTTGCCTCAATATGCTGCGTCTATTGCGCGCTTTGTAAAAATCACCATAACATATGAGCTTTGAACAATAAAGCATTCATTTCATTGATTTTTATCTAATTTTCATAAGGATCAATATGCGAATATCTAGGGGGTGCGCGCTGCGCAACCACAAGATGTTGGGTCGGAAAGGGGAATTTAGGGCGAATATAGGTGGGGTTGCTGCCCGCGCCCCGCCACAAACCCCATTTGATTTCAGGGCGGCGGCTCTATATAGCAGGCCAAAGGAGAATGCCAAATCTGGCGGAGCACACAATGACCCATCCCATCACGTTATCTCAGGATGATGATGACACGCAGCTGCTGGTAAAGCCACGCGCCAAAACGCGGCGGCCGCCAATGTATAAAGTGATGCTGCTGAATGATGATTTCACCCCCATGGAATTTGTTGTTCTGGTGCTTGAGCGGTTTTTTGGCATGGATCACATGCAGGCCTTTGACATTATGTTGACCGTGCACAAAAAGGGCATGGCTGTGGTTGGGGTGTTCAGCCATGAGGTGGCCGAAACCAAGGTCACGCAGGTGATGGATTTTGCCCGCCGGCATCAGCACCCGCTGCAATGCACAATGGAAAAAGAATAAGCATGAGCAAAGAACGCCTGGAATTGGCCCTGCAACAGGCGGCCCGATCGGGGGTGTGGCTTGTATTGAACCCGAATGCCGACATGGATTTTGCGGATTTGGGTTCAGCCGTGTCTGTCAGCTATGACGCAATATCTGCCGCCACAATTGCGGCGCGCGGTGGTCAGGTGGTGCAAACCATTCCACAAACAGCAGATCAGGCCGTGGTGTTTATCCCGCGGGCAAAACCCCTTGCGCAGGCTTGGATTGCCGCAGCAATGCGCGCCACCAACGGGGGGCCTGTGTTGGTGGATGGGCAAAAAACAGATGGTATCGATAGTTTATTGAAGGCCTGCAAAACGCGAACACAGGTGACTGATGTGATCGCCAAATCGCATGGCAAGGCCTTTTGGATGCAAGGATCTGCAGATGATTTCGCCGATTGGGCTGAACCGGCACCGCGGGCTGTGGGCGATGGACTGCAAACCCGCGTGGGTGTGTTTTCTGCCGATGGCATTGATCCGGCTTCGGCTCTGCTGGCCTCAAATCTGCCAGATAAATTGGCCGGGCGCGTTGCGGATCTGGGGGCGGGCTGGGGGTATCTATCGGCGGCGTTGCTGCACCGTTCGAAAATCACAGCCATCGAATTGGTCGAAGCCGATCACCGCGCGCTTGAGTGTGCGCGCAGCAATATCACCGACACCCGGGCTGAGTTCACATGGGCGGATGTCCTGACGTGGTCGCCCAAAACGCCGGTTGATGTCGTCGTTATGAACCCGCCCTTTCACACAGGGCGCAATGCCGATCCTGATCTGGGCCGCGGGTTCATCACCAGCGCCGCCCGTGCGCTAACCCCCAAGGGGCATCTTTACATGGTGGCGAACCGCCATTTGCCATATGAACCAACGCTTGAAGCCGCTTTTGCCAAGGTGCAAATGATTGGTGGGGATAATCGGTTTAAACTGATCCACGCCAGCGGGCCGCGTTTGAAGCGGGGCTAGGGTCTGGCGCGCGCTTGGGGTAAACTGGCGCAGAATCAACAAATCAAAGGGACGCACATGTCATTTTCCGTTGAAGGCAAAACCGCGATCGTAACCGGAGCGGCGAATGGCGTTGGGCTGGAAATTGCGCAGCACCTGGCCGATCAGGGCGCCAATGTCATGTTCGCCGATATGGACGAAGACCGTTTGTCCCACGAATTGGGCGGCCAGCCCGAAACGGGGAATATCCGCTATTTTGCTGGGGATTTACGGTCCAATCTGTGTTTGGCCAATTTGCTATCCGCGACGATAGATGCCTTTGATCAGGTGGATATTTTGGTCAACGCCAGCCGGCAGATCCTGCCCACCGATCCGCTTGATGTGCAGGATCAAACGCTGGATCAGATGCTGCAACAAAACCTGTTCACGGCCTATCGCCTGACACAACTGGTGGCCAAGCGGATGATCAAACAGGCTGCGGATCAGCCGCAATTTATCGGCGGGTCGATTGTAAATCTGTCCTCGATTGCGGCCAATCGGGCAAATGTGGGGCTGCTGGGGTATTCGGTGGCCACAGCGGCATTGGATCAGATGACCCGCATGATGGCGATTGAACTGGCGCCACATAACATTCGGGTCAATGCGGTGGCCTTTGGGTCGGTGTTGTCGGCATCTTTGGGCAACCATCTTCGCAACCATCCCGAAGATCGAGAAACGATTGAGGCCGGCACACCGCTGGGCCGGATCGGCGCGCCGGGGGATTTGGCGCATCTGGTGCAATATCTGGCATCCGATGCGGCGCGGTTCACCATTGGGCAAATCTTCACCGTGGATGGCGGCCGCAGCCTGCTGGACGCGGTACAGGTCCCCGCGCATTAACGCCTACAGCAGTTCCTGCAATACCGGAATCAGGGGGATGTCAGCGGGGGGCATGGCATAGCTGCGCAGGTCTTTGGCGCGCACCCAAGCCAATTTTTGCCCTTCACGCGGTTGAACGATACCTTGCCATTTGCGGCAGGCGAAGACGGGCATCAGCAGGTGAAAATCGTCATATGAATGCGATGCGAATGACAGCGGCGCCAAACAGCTGGTCCATGTGTCGATGCCTAGCTCCTCTTGCAGCTCGCGGACCAAAGCGGCCTCGGGGGTTTCGCCTGGTTCGACTTTGCCGCCGGGGAATTCCCACAAGCCCGCCATGGATTTGCCCTCGGGCCGCTGGGCCAACAGGACGCGTCCATCGGGATCAATCAGGGCAACCGCGCTGACAAGGACCATTTTTTTCATATATCTACCCCTTGGCGGTATTTGGCCCGAGATTAATGACCCGGGCCGCATTTGTATCAAGATCGATAATCGGCGTTGATGTCGATATACCCATGGGTCAAATCACAGGTCCAGGCAGTGAATTGCCCAGTCCCCAGCCCCAAATCAACGCGGATCACCAATTCTTGGGCCTTCATATAGGCGCTGGCGCGTTCCTCGTCATAATCGGGGCTGACCCAGCCTTTTTCGGCCACTTTCAGATTGCCAAACCAAATGGACAGCAAATCACGGTCCGCGGCGGCGCCGGATTTGCCGATGGCCATCACAACGCGGCCCCAGTTGGCGTCCTCGCCCGCGATGGCGGTTTTCACAAGCGGTGAATTGGCAATGGCCATGGCGTGGGTTTTGGCGTCACGATCATTGGCGGCTCCGGTCACTTGTACCTCGACAAATTTGCTGGCGCCTTCGCCATCGCGGACAACCTGATGGGCCAGATCCAGCATGACGCCAGCCAAAGCATCGGCAAAATCGGCATTTCCAGTCACATCCACGCCGGATTTCCCAGTGGCGGCCACCAGCAGGCTGTCGGATGTGGATGTATCACTGTCCACGGTAATCGCGTTAAAGCTGCGTTCCACCTGACCAGACACCAACGCCTGCAGCGCAGCCTGATCCATCTGTGCGTCCGTAAAGATATAGACCAGCATGGTTGCCATATCGGGGGCGATCATGCCCGATCCTTTGGCAATACCGGCGATACGCACGGGGGTGCCATTCACGCTGATGTCCGCCGATGCGCCCTTGGGGAAGGTGTCGGTTGTCATGATGGCGCGGGCAGCATCTTTGATCGCAGTGGCGGATTGCGCTGCGGTCAGATCGTCCAAAACGGCGATGATTTTGCTGTGCGGCAGGACCTCGCCAATCACGCCAGTTGATGATGTGAACACCCGATTGTCAGGAATGCCGGTTGTCCCAGCCACGGCGGCACATAGGGCCGCCACGGATGTCTGACCCGCCGATCCGGTAAAGGCATTGGCATTGCCGGAATTGACCAAAATCGCCGCGCCACTGTTCGATGCGCCGCCCAATTTGGCCTGCGCATCCAGCACCGGGGCCGCGCGCGTTGCGGATTTGGTGAAGGCGCCGGCCACAGCGGTCCCGGGGGCCAAAAGCGCCAGCATCACATCCGTGCGCCTCGCATAACGCACCCCCGCCGCGGCGGTGGCAAAGGTGACCCCGTCAATCACCGGCAGATCAGGAAAGGCGGCCGGAGCCAATGGTGAAACAGCCAAAGTTTTACCCATTTCAGAAGGTCCTTATTTCAAAAGATCAGAGGCGCGGATCAACGCCGGATCCAGCCCATCCAAACCGCTGCGATCCACATCAGCGGCTTCGACCATAGCATCCATCGCGGCATTGACGGCCTGTGATTGCAGATCATTTTCAATTTGCGCCCGAACCTCGTCCAATGTGGGGGTTGGGGCGGTGCGCGTGTCATTCAGCCGCACAACATGCCAGCCGAACTGCGTTTTGACAGGGGCAGACACGCCGCCCTTTTCCAATGCTTTCACAGCGGTTTCAAATTCAGGCACCATCTGGCCCTCGCCAAACCAACCCAACGCACCGCCTGATGGCCCTGATGGGCCAGTGGAATGAGCCTTGGCAAGATCGGCAAAATCCGCGCCGGCGTTCAGCTGGTCAACAAGCGCCTGCGCCTCGGCCTCGGTGTCCACCAAAATATGCGAGGCATCAAATTCTGGCGCACCAGGGGCGTTGGCAAAATCGCGATCATAAACGGCCTGCACCTTTTCATCAGTGATCGCCTCTGCCGCAATCACCGCAATCACCCGATCAGCAAATAATGCGCGGCGTTCATTTTCCAGCGTGACGCGAATGCGCGTGTCTTCGGCCTGATCGCCCGATGCGGCCAGGACCGTTTGGCGCAGCAATTGGTCAACTATCCCCTCCAGCAATACATTATCGGGATAGGATTGATACTGCGGCGGCAGCGCCTCACGCGTTTGAATGATATGGCCCAGGGTAATCTCGGTCTGCCCAACGCGCAACACGACCTGATCGGCCGATGGGGTGTCTTCGGCCCGTGCAATCGGGGCGATCATCAATGCGGCGGCGCAAACGGCTGTAGAAATTCGTAAAAAAGACAATGTTTCTTCCCTTTATATGGGGCCGCAGGCGGGCGGCGGCGTTGACACTCTGGTGCGCTCTGCTTACATCGGTGGTCGAGATAATGAAACGCCTTTCCATGCAATTATGATGTCTATTGCGGGTGGGCAAGCGGGCTGACCATGAATTTTGCGGCGCGTGACAACAGGATGTAAATAAATGCTTGGATTTGGCGCTCTCGCTCGTAAGGTTTTTGGCACGCAAAATGATCGCAAAGTCAAAGCCACCCGCCCCATTGTGGCACAGATCAACGCGCTGGAAGATCAGTTCGCCGCGCTGGATGATGCCGGGCTGATTGCCAAAACGGACGAATTTAAAACGCGCCTGGCGGGGGGCGAGTCGTTGGATGCCCTATTGCCAGAGGCCTTTGCCAACTGCCGCGAGGCGGCAAAACGCGCCTTGGGCCTGCGCGCCCATGATGTGCAGCTGATGGGTGGGATTTTCCTGCATCAAGGCAATATCGCCGAAATGAAAACCGGCGAAGGCAAAACACTGGTTGCCACCTTCCCCGCCTATCTGAACGCCCTGACGGGCCGCGGGGTGCATGTTGTTACCGTGAATGATTACCTGGCCCGCCGCGATGCTGACTGGATGAGCAAGGTTTACACCGCATTGGGCCTGACCACGGGCGTGGTTGTTCCGAACCAAGAGGACGCGGAAAAACAGGCCGCCTATGCGGCGGATATCACCTATGCCACCAATAATGAACTGGGCTTTGATTACTTGCGCGACAATATGAAGGCAGAATTGTCCGATCTGTATCAACGCGACCATTATTTCGCCATCGTGGATGAGGTGGACAGCATTCTGATCGACGAAGCGCGCACCCCACTGATTATTTCTGGCCCATCGCAGGATCGGTCCGACCTGTATGTTACGCTAAATGGCGTCATCCCAGATATGGCCGCAGACCTGTATTCAGTGGATGAAAAGGCACGGTCGGCCAATTTCACCGATGAAGGCAATGACTGGCTAGAGGATCGTTTGTTGCAATTGGGCGTTCTGCCCGAAGGGCAATCGCTGTATGATCCCGAAAGCACCACCATTGTACACCACGCCAATCAGGCGCTGCGCGCCCATGTTCTGTTCCAGCGAGACAAAGACTACATCGTGCGCGGGGATGAGGTGGTTTTGATCGACGAATTCACTGGCCGCATGATGCAGGGCCGCCGCCTGTCGGATGGTCTACATCAGGCGATCGAGGCCAA
>JALQTR010000183.1 GCA_023260835.1 Paracoccaceae bacterium | reverse complement strand
GATTTGGTCATACGCTTTGAAGTCACCAAAATATTTGGTGATCGCTGCCGTCAATGTCGTCTTGCCGTGGTCAACGTGGCCAATCGTGCCAATGTTGCAGTGCGGCTTCGAACGCTCAAACTTTTCCTTCGCCATAGTGCGCCTCTTGATTTTGAGGGGCCGTTGTGCCCCGGGTTGCATCGCGCGCGGGTGTACGCGGGAACAATGATAAAATCAAGCGGTGAATGACGCCCCTAGGGTCGAAGTTTCGGGCGTGGTGCAATTTGGCCTTCACGCACAGCGGGGCGCGACAATGGCGGAATTGTTTGGCCCGCCCCATCCGGCAGGCCAGTTATTACAGGATCGGCCGCATCTGCAGCCAAATCTGGGGCATCCGGATCCGGCACAAACCAGCCCTGTTCCGCCTGCTGTGCGCGCAACCAGTTTTCAACACGTTTGGCCAGTTGCTCTGTCAGCTCTTGCATTTGGGCATCGCCGTCCAAAAACAGCCCCTTACCCAAAACCGATTTGGCCTCCAGCTTTTCTAGCACAGAAATTTGCACAGGCTCGGGCGTCATCAGCCGGCCCTCGGCATCATCCCAAACAGAAATCCGCGCAACAATGGCGGATTTTGGCGCCAAAACCACCGGAATACCAGGCGGCGCCAAAAGATACGCATCCAAGCTGAGCGCTATATTATAAAGCCGGTCGCCCTCAAACCCACCCAGACGGGTGCGCACTGCGTTACGGGTTGTTGCCGCCCATGTGTCCGGATCCACCACGCGCGAGCCGGGCGCCGCCTGAAGGTTCTTGGCAACCACCACCATATGCCCCAACGCAAAATCACCAATGGGATCTGGCCCAGTCGATTTATCAGACGCGCATCCGGCCAGTGCCAGCAGCCCTGCGGCTATCATGAATGCGATTTGGCGCATTGCACCCTCCCCATTATTTGGTCCAGCTTAACGCGTCTTTTGGGGGCTGACCATGGTGTTTTGGGGGTGTTTTGACGAAATCGGTTTGCGCGGCTTGCAGCCCTTCATCAGTTTGGGTAAACTGATCCGCAACTTCATTATAATGCCTGCGTGCGGCCAAATCGACAAAACGCCGCCAACAGAACAAAGGATCGCACCATGTCCTGGACCGATGAACGCGTCGAGACGCTGAAGAAAATGTGGGGCGAGGGACAATCCGCCAGCCAAATCGCCAAAGAATTGGGCGGTGTGACGCGCAATGCTGTCATCGGCAAGGTGCATCGTTTGGGCCTGTCCAACCGCGCGGCAACCCCGGCCCCTGCGCCGACCGAAAAGCCCGCGGCCGCCCCCACCAAAGAAAAGAAAGCGGCAGCCAAACCCGCACCCAAACCGGCCAAAGCCGCAAAGCCAGCGCCCAAGCCAGCGCCTGAACAACAGCCCGAGGCCCCACAAGCGGCGCCCGAAGCCGCCGAAGAAATGCGCACCTTACCAGCGCGCCGCGCGATCATTCCCGCCGGCCAGCCATTGCCGCCGCAGCCATCCGCCAATGAGATTAGCGCCGAAGCCTTGGCCCGCGTGAATGAAGTGGAAAAAACCGCCAAGAAAATTTCCCTGATGGAACTGACGGAAAAAACCTGCAAATGGCCGGTGGGCGACCCTGCCACGCCGAATTTTTGGTTCTGCGGCCTGCCCGCCGAAGCCGGAAAACCCTATTGCGAGGCTCATGTCGGCGTTGCCTTCCAACCGATGAGCACGCGGCGCGACCGCCGCCGCTGATCCCACAACAAAGGCCGCGCCCCGTGACCAACCCCCCAAATCTGCGCCCCGATTTGGCGCCCAAGGCCCGTCTGGATGGACCTGCGCGGCCCGGCCAGCCACGGATCGGTATGGTGTCGCTGGGGTGCCCAAAGGCGCTGGTGGATAGTGAACGCATCCTGACCCGTCTGCGCGCCGAAGGCTATGACATCAGCGCCGATTACAGCGGCGCGGATGCGGTCATCGTGAACACTTGTGGGTTTTTGGACAGCGCCAAGGCCGAAAGCCTGGATGCCATTGGCGAGGCGCTGCAAGAAAACGGCAAGGTGATTGTGACAGGCTGTTTGGGCGCCGAACCCGATTACATAACTGGCGCACATCCGCAGGTTTTGGCCGTCACCGGCCCGCATCAATATGAACAGGTGCTGGACGCGATCCACACCGCCGTGCCGCCTGCGCCCAATCCGTTTGTGGATCTGCTGCCCGCCACGGGGGTCAAGCTGACACCGCGCCATTACAGTTACCTGAAAATATCCGAAGGCTGTAACCACAAATGTAAATTCTGCATCATCCCCGATATGCGCGGCCGGCTGCAAAGCCGCCCTGCCCATGCGGTGATGCGCGAGGCAGAAAAGCTGGTCGAGGCGGGGGTGAAAGAGCTGCTGGTGATTTCGCAGGACAGCTCGGCCTATGGGGTGGATATCAAACACGCGGCAGACCGCGGCCACCGCGCGCATATCACCGATTTGGCGCGGGATTTGGGCAGCTTGGGGGCTTGGGTGCGGCTGCACTATGTCTATCCTTATCCGCATGTGCGGCAGCTGATCCCGCTGATGGCGGATGGGCTGATCCTGCCCTATTTGGACATTCCGTTTCAACATGCCCACCCCGACACGCTGCGCCGGATGGCGCGGCCGGTGGCGGCCAGTAAAACATTGGATGAAATCGCCGCTTGGCGCGACACCTGCCCCAATATCACGCTGCGATCGACCTTTATCGTCGGCTACCCCGGCGAGACCGAGGCCGAATTCCAACACCTGCTGGACTGGCTGGACGAGGCGCAGTTGGACCGCGTTGGGTGCTTTCAATATGAAAACGTCGCCGGTGCCCGCGCGGCAGATCTGCCAGATCATGTGCCGGCAGAGATCAAACAGGACCGCTGGGATCGTTTCATGCAAAAGGCCCAAGCAATATCCGAGGCAAAATTGGCGCAAAAACTGGGCCAGGTGATGGATGTGATCGTGGATGAGATCGACACCGATGGCATCGCCACCTGCCGCACCAAAGCCGATGCCCCCGAAATCGATGGCAATCTGTTCATTGATGATAGCACCCAAGGACTGGCCGTGGGCGATATTGTCACCGTGCGCGTGGATGAAACCGGCGAATATGACCTCTGGGGGCAGCGGGTGTAATCCTGCGGCTATGCGCTGTTTGCAAACAATCGATAATACAGTCCGCGGGGGATAAACCGCGCAAGTGTAAACAGCCATGCAAAGGGCCGTGGGAACGCCGTTTCGAATCGGCCGGCATGCAGCGCGCCCATTACATGATCCGCCGCCCTGTCCGGTGTCATAATCTGCGGCATTGCAAAATCATTCTTCTGCGTCAGACGCGTTTCAATGAACCCCGGGTTGATCTGCTGGACCTTCACGCCTGTGCCGCGCAGATCCACCATCAGATTTTCGGCCAAATGCATCAGCGCCGCCTTGCTGGCGCCGTATCCAATGGCCCCCGGCAGCCCGCGATACCCAGCCAAAGATCCAATCAGCACAATACGCCCCCGATTTTGTGCCAAAAGCCCAGGCAAGATCTGGCCAACAACGCGGGTGGCCCCAGTGAAATTCACATCCAGCATCTGTTCAATCTGCGCCTGATCCCAATCCTGCGCTCGCATCGGATCATAGGCCCCGGCGCAATAGACCACGGCATCAATCTTGGGCAGCTGGGCGCAAGCGGCCTGCACACTGCCTGGGTCTGTCACATCCATAGGAAGAGCGGTTAACCTTGGGTCGTCACACAGGCGCTCCAATGCCTGCGCATCGCGGGCCGAGGCCACAACCTGCGCCCCAGCATCCGCCAGTTTCAGCGCCAGCGCCCGCCCCAAACCGGCAGAGGCCCCAATCACCCACCATGTCTGCCCCGCAAACATGGGCCTAGGGCGCAGGGCGGAAGGTCGCAACCATTTCGGCCACCTTGACCCCGAATTTACGCATCTGCGCGCGGTTCATAATGGTGCCGTTGTCCATCAGATACATCCAATCGGTCACGTCTACCACATGGCCACCCCCGCTGGGCGGCAAGCGCAGGCGGTATTGCAGCTGCACCGCGGCACCGCTGATCTGCCCCTGCATCTGGCCAATGATATCATCGGCTGTGCCGGTGAACGCCCCGTTTTCACCCAGTTGCAGCCGCCATTCACGCACCTGCGTAGTGCCGCTGGCGTATTGGAACTGTTCAGCCAACGTGCCATTTGGGCCATCCCATGTACCCTCCATCTGCGCAACAAAGCGGGATATGACGCGACCGGTTGGCCCGTAAATCACCCCTTCGGCCAGCATGGGGCCGGACAGGTGCTGCGCCAGATCAAAGGCAGGGGTCGTGCCGGCATAATCAC
>JALQTR010000093.1 GCA_023260835.1 Paracoccaceae bacterium | reverse complement strand
TGAAGATGGCGCGATAGGGCTTGCTCATCACATTGGCCAGAACCGACAGGCGGCCGCGGTGAGGCATGCCGATAACGATTTCTTCAATGCCCAGCGCGCCGCCGCGTTTGATGATCTGCTCCATCGCGGGGATCAATGCCTCGCCCCCGTCCAGACCAAAGCGTTTGGTGCCGGTGTATTTCACGTGCAGGAATTTTTCGAAGCCCTCGGCCTCGACCAATTTGTTCAAAATGGCGCGGCGACCTTCGCGGGTGAAGGTGATTTCCTTGCCATAGCCTTCGATCCGTTCTTTCAGCCACGATGCCTGTTCGGGATCGGAAATATGCATGTATTGCAGGGCAAATGTGCCGCAATAGGTGCGTTTGACAATATCCACAATCTGCCGCATCGAGGCGATTTGCAGCCCCAGCACGTTGTCAATAAAGATCGGGCGATCCATGTCGGCCTCGGTGAAGCCATAGGATTTTGGATCCAGTTCTGGATGCGGATTTGGCTCGCGCATACCCAGCGGGTCCAGATCAGCGGCCAAATGGCCGCGGATGCGGTAGGCGCGGATCAACATCAGCGCGCGGATACTGTCCAGAACGGCGCGGCGCACGGCCTCATCCGACAGCTCGACGCCCTTTTCCGCGGCCTTGGCCTGAATTTTACGGCCTGCATCGCGGGCCTCTGTCGGGGCGGCGGGCCATTCGCCCGTCAGCGCCGCGGTCAGATCATCATTAGGGGCAGGCGGCCAATCGCTGCGCGCCCAAGAGGGGCCAGCGGCTTCGCGTTTCACATCCAGTTCCGCATCGCCCAAAGCGCGGAAAAACGCCTGCCAGGATGCATCCACGGAATTTGGATCATTGGCAAAGCGCGCATAGGTTTGTTCAAGATATTCTGCGTTATGCCCCTGCATAAAGCTGGATGCATGGAAGCTGCTGTTTGGAGATTGTTCTGTCATCTCACCCTCCGCAAAAGGGATGCACCATGCATCCCTGCCCAAAATTGCGACCCCTTCCCCAGCTGTTGGCGGGGAAGGGGAATTGGTTTTAACCGATGGCCTTCAGAACGGCCTCGCCCAATGTGGCGGGGCTGTCGGCGACAACGATGCCGGCGGATTTCATCGCTTCGATCTTGTCTTCGGCGCCACCTTTGCCGCCTGCGACGATCGCGCCGGCGTGGCCCATGCGGCGACCCGGAGGGGCCGTGCGCCCCGCGATGAAGCCCGCAGTGGGTTTCCAGCGGCCCTTTTTCTTTTCAGACGCAAGGAAGGCTGCGGCCTCTTCTTCGGCGCTGCCGCCGATTTCACCGATCATGATAATCGCTTCGGTTTCGTCATCGGCCAAGAACCATTCCAACACGTCGATATGTTCGGTGCCTTTGATCGGATCGCCGCCAATGCCCACACAGGTGGATTGGCCCAGACCCACATCGGTGGTCTGTTTCACCGCTTCATAGGTCAGCGTGCCAGACCGGGACACAACGCCCACTTTGCCGCGCTTGTGTATATGGCCCGGCATAATGCCGATTTTGCAGGCATCAGGGGTGATCACACCGGGGCAGTTTGGCCCGATCAGCGTCGATTTGCTGTCGATCAGCGCGCGCTTAACGCGCATCATATCCAGCACAGGAATACCCTCGGTGATGCAGACGATCAGTTCCATCTGCGCATCAATCGCCTCCAAAATGGAATCGGCAGCAAATGGGGGCGGCACGTAAATCACAGATGCATTGGCCTC
>JALQTR010000200.1 GCA_023260835.1 Paracoccaceae bacterium | reverse complement strand
TCCATCGGTGTTGGTAATGGGGGCGATCTTTTTGATCTCTTCAGGGCCAACAATATGCGTATCCAGCCCCATATAACGGTGCTTGGCCCGTTCGGCCAACAGCATATCAAACCGGTCTTGGTTATCGGCCAGGGTGATCCCGCCCACATGGTGCAACCCGCAAGACATGCCGGTGATTTCTTCCAATTCGCGGTAAAGCCGGATTGTGTACCCCTGCAATGCCGCCATATTGGTGTCACCGTTCAGCGTATGAAAACCGCCCGCGGCATGCCATGTGCTGCCCGATGTCAGTTCGGACCGTTCCACCAGCATCACATCTGACCAGCCCAATTTGGTCAGGTGATACAAAACAGATACCCCAACAACCCCACCACCAATGACCACCACGCGTGCTGTATTTTTCATTCGAAAACCCCTGATAATTTGCGCCCAGAATTGGGGGAATGGGCTGTGATCTCTGGCCTGAAACCGACGAAAATTGTCGCCCGCAGCCCCAAAATTCAGTTCCCCAAATCACCCAACCGCGACATGGAACGTCGGCGATGGGCAATTCCACCCCCGCATTCGTCGCGTAATTGGGGCTGAAACGTTATATTAAAGGTGTAGTCACATGAAAACGCATGCACAGGCGGTGGTAATCGGCGGTGGGGTGATCGGCTGTTCGATCCTGTATCATCTGGCCAAACTGGGGTGGAGCGATGTTGTCTTGCTGGAACGGGACGAGCTGACATCCGGCAGCACATGGCACGCCGCAGCCAATATCCACGGGCTGCATGACAGCACCAACATCAGCCGCATTCAGCACTACACCATGAACCTGTATAAAGAGCTGGAATCCGAAACCGGCCAAGGCTGCGGCGTCTTCCAGCCCGGGTCGCTGTATCTGGCACAAACCGAAGCGCGCGAACATCAGCTGCGCCTACAGGCGGCCAAGGCGAAACTTTATGGGATGAATTTCTATGAAATCACCCGGGACGAGGCCGAACGCCTGCACCCAATGGTGAATTTCGACGGCATCCGCTGTATTATGTTTGAACCCGATGGTGGCAACGTGGATCCATCCGGTGTCACCGCCGCCTATGCCGCTGGCGCACGGGCCCGCGGGGCCGAAATCTATCGCTTCACCCCTGTTACGGCGACGGAACAACAGGCAGACGGCACATGGATCGTGCGCACACCAAAGGGCGACATCCACACCCAATGGGTGATCAACGCCGCAGGCCTGTGGGGGCGCGAAGTGGCCGCATTGGCCGGCATCACCCTGCCCCTGCAACCGACCGAACACCAATATTTCGTCACCGAAACGATTGCCGAAATTGACCAAATGCCGGATCGTTTGCCATCGGTGTCCGACCGCGATGGCGAATATTATCTGCGGCAAGAGGGCAAGGGCCTGCTGATCGGTGCCTATGAACGCGATATGCGGTTCTGGGCTGAAGACGGCACCCCATTGGATTTCGCCCATGACCTGTTCCCTGATGATCTGGAACGGATCGAAGAAAACATCATGCGCGCGATTGAACGCGTGCCGGCGGTTGGAACCGCAGGCATCAAACGCGTGATCAACGGCCCGATGATTTGGTCACCTGATTCAAACGTGCTGATGGGCCCTGTGCCAGAATTGCGCAATTATTTCTGCTGCAACGGGATCATCCCCGGCTTCAGCCAATCGGGCGGTATGGGTCTGATGGCTGCGCAGTGGATCATCGAGGGCGAAATGCAATATGACATGTTCGCCTGGGATATGGCGCGATTTGGCGATTGGGCGGATAAGTCCTTCACCAAGGCGCGGGTGGAAAACCAATATGCGCATCGCTTCTCGATCCATTTCCCCAATGAAGAACGCGCCGCGGGCCGCCCCGTGCGCACCCGCCCTGCGTATCAAATGCAAAAGGACATGGGGGCGGTGTTTGGCCTGAACTATGGGTGGGAACACCCGCTTTGGTTCGCCGATTCCCCTGGGACCGAAGACACCAACGGGTTCACTCGGCAAAATTGGTTTGAACCTGTGGGCGCAGAATGCCGCGCACTGCGCGATCATGCCGGCATCATCGATATTTCCAACTTTGCCAAATACTGCTGCAAAGGCGCCGGCGCCGAGGCATGGTTGAACGCCGTATTCGCCAATAATATGCCGAAAAAGGTGGGCCGGTCCTGCCTGACCCCATTGATCGGCAAACGTGGCGGCATTGCGGGGGATTTCACCGTTACCCGCATGGCCGAGGATGAATTTTGGATCATCGGATCGGGGATGGCCGAACGCTATCACAGTCGGTTCTTCAATGACGTGCCGCGCCCCGATGGGGTGACATTTGAAAGCAAAACGCTGGCGTATTGCGGGTTTAACGTGGCAGGTCCGAAATCGCGTGATCTGCTGTCGCGGCTGACCAATGCCTCACTTGCCACAGCCGATTTCCCCTTTATGGCCAGCGCTTGGGTGGATATCGCAGACATTCGCTGCTTGGCCCTGCGGGTGTCCTTCACCGGTGATTTGGGGTGGGAGCTGCACTGCGAAACCAAAGATCAGGCCGCGCTTTACGCCGCCCTGCTGCGCGAAGGCGCCCCCTTGGGCGCCCGCCCCGTTGGCAGCCGCGCCTTGATGAGCCTGCGCGTTGAAAAAGGGTATGGCAGCTGGAGCCGTGAATACAGCCCCGAATATTGGCCGCAGGAAGTGGGTCTGGATCGTCTGTGCAAACTGGACAAGGATTTCCTGAACAAATCGGCCCTGATGGACGTAATCAGCAAACCCGCCCGCGAAAAGCTGGTGATACTGCACATCCATGAACAGGACGTCACCGCCAGCAATGCCGACGCCACCGGCGGCGAGCCGATTTTCATGGACGGCAAAGGCATCGGTCGCGTCACATCCGGCACCTATGGTTACACCGTCGGCAAAAGCCTGGCCCTGGGATATGTCAAAGGCGACCCTGCGCCCGGGTCCGATGTTCAGGTGATGATTTTGGGCAAAGCGCATCGCGCCACAATCCTGCCCGAAGCCCCATTTGACCCCGCAGGCGCGCGCCTGCGCGCCTAATTGCGGGGCACCGACCATTATGAACGGCCTGCGCAATCGCGCGGGCCGTTTTTATGTGGACAGCTTGGTTTGATAATACAGTAAAACGTAAACCCGGATGGCCGATGCCAGACCTGCATCCACGCCGCGCCCTTCATCAATTTCAGCCGCCAGAGCATTGATTGTTATGGATTTTTCAGCTGCAATACTGCGAAAGGCCTGCCAAAATTCCGCCTCAAGCGACACCGATGTGCGGTGACCATGCAAGGTTAGCGAATGTTTTTGCGGCCGCGCGGTCATGGTTTTTCCGCATCATTCAAACGATGCCCATCAAGCCGCTGTTCCGCCTGATCCTGTTGCGCCTTTGCCAATTTGGACAGCGCCTTTGGCTGCCCAAATTTCACGGCGTTTTCATCGGCGCGGGCCTTGGCGTTGGCCCGCGCTTTGGCTTTGCGATACCGGTTCAGATTGACCGGCGCCGCCATCAGGCCTTTGGCCCGATCATCTGTTCAGGACGCACCACACGGTCGAATGTCTCTTCATCCACAAACCCAAGGGCGATCGCCTCTTCCTTCAGGGTTGTGCCGTTTTTATGCGCAGTTTTCGCCACTTTGGTTGCGTTGTCATACCCAATGGTGGGCGCCAATGCCGTCACCAGCATCAGGCTTTCGCGCATCAGCTTTTCGATCCGCGCCTCATTCGCCTGCGTGCCGTTCAGCATGCGCAGGGTGAAACTGCTGGCCGCATCGCCCAGCAGCTGAATAGATTGCAGCAGGTTATAGGCCATCATTGGGTTGTAAACGTTCAATTCAAAATGACCTTGGCTGCCGGCGAATTTGATCGCGGCATCATTGCCCATAACATGGGCCGCAACCTGGGTCAGCGCCTCGGCCTGGGTGGGGTTCACTTTGCCGGGCATGATCGAGCTGCCCGGTTCATTTTCCGGCAGGATCAATTCGCCCAGACCGGACCGCGGACCAGAACCAAGGAACCGCATATCATTGGCGATTTTATAGCAGCTGCCCGCAATCGTTGCCAAAGCACCCGACAGGAACACCATCGCGTCATGCGCGGCCAGTGCCTCAAATTTATTGGGGGCGGTGACAAATGGCAGATCGGTGATATCGGCAATATGGCCTGCGACCGCTTCGGCCCAGCCCTTTTGCGTGTTCAGACCAGTTCCCACGGCGGTGCCGCCCTGCGCCAATTCGTAAATCCCGGGCATCGCGGCGTGAACCCGCGCAATCCCTTGGCGGATCTGATGGGCATAGCCGGAAAATTCCTGCCCCAACGTCAGCGGGGTTGCGTCTTGCGTATGGGTGCGGCCGATTTTGATGATGTCCTTAAATTCTGCCGCCTTGGCCTCTAACCCTTCGGCCAGCTGAGTCAGCCCGGGCAGCAACACATCACGCACTGACATCGCGGTGGCCACATGCATCGCCGTTGGGAAAGTATCGTTCGAGCTTTGCCCCATATTGCAATGATCATTGGGATGCACCGGATCCTTGGACCCGATCACGCCGCCCAGCATTTCAATGGCGCGGTTGGCGATCACTTCGTTCGCGTTCATGTTGCTTTGGGTGCCAGACCCAGTTTGCCACACGACCAACGGGAAGTTATCATCAAACTTACCCTCGATCACTTCACCCGCGGCGGCGATTACCGCATCGGCAATGCGCACATCCAGCTTGCCGGTGGATTTGTTTTCCAAGGCGCAGGCCTTTTTGATCACCCCCAATGCGCGCACAATGGCGACCGGCTGTTTTTCCCAACCAATGGGGAAATTCATGATGGATCGCTGAGTCTGCGCGCCCCAATATTTATCGGATGGGACCTCTAGCGGGCCAAAGCTGTCGCTTTCTGTGCGGGTTTGGGACATGGGATGCTCCTATGGTATACGATTGTATGCGGTTTATACTGCGATCCAGCGGGGCTGCAAGACCCTAGGGCTTGCGGAACTGATCCAGGCTGACAACTTCGCCTTTTTTGTCATCACGCGGCTGAATGTCATCTTCATCATCTTCGTCAAATTCGTCTGCGTCGTCATCGAAATCTTCGATATGTGCCGATTCAAACCGCAAACCAAATTCCACCGATGGATCCACGAATGTTTTCAGGGAATCATATGGAACATGCAGGCGTTCAGGGCTGTTTGAAAAATTCAGAGTAATGGCAAACCCATCCTCATCAACCTGCAAATCATCGAACCAGTTTTCGATGACAATGGTCATTTCATGGGGATATCGTTCCCGCAACCAATCGGAAATTTCCACTCCATCATGTGTCGTGTCA
>JALQTR010000097.1 GCA_023260835.1 Paracoccaceae bacterium | reverse complement strand
ATTACTAGGACCAATAGACCGACAGGACATTTTACCTGCTGGTCTTGCTGGCTGGGGGGCTATCAAGAAACCCAACTGGTCTTTGCTTGAGCGGACAAGAAGCTATATAATCTCTTATAGCACAATGTCCGGACAGTGGGGACCAGAAGCCCCCGCCCTCAGAGGCACGGCCAGTCAATCAGGCCGGTCATACTGGCTGCTCTATCTCGCAAGCTAGACATCTGTTCAATCCATCAGAGGCAACTGGTTTACAGGCCCTGTGCTTGAACCCTGCGAGATAGGGCGGATGTGGTGCTTTCAGTAGCTACATTGTCAATGTCTGCAGATATTCCCAGAGGTGGATATACTCGTAGCATACTGACCATACCCCTCAGCCAGCTATACCCAATGCATTAGTTCCTCTCACTGGCAGAGCACATAATTATACACCCAGCATACCCCCAGTGGCCCATGCCCCCCGTGGCATCTGAGGGTAATCTGTCTGTGTTCTGTCGTGATAGCTGCCAGCCTGAGCCGCCCGCTATACGGCCTGCATGAGCCTGCAAGCCACCCTCAGAAATTACTGACCATATTACTGACCAGAATGTGCCTACTTGCATCAAACTGACAGGCTATGGCACCAGTAAAACAAGGGGAATGACGGGCGGCTGGTGCACTGCTAGGGAAACAAACACCCTTCAGCGGCACCAGAACCCCCCGCATAAGCGCAAGAAAACCAAGCAAAACTTGGGTTTTTGGGGTTAACCAAACCGCTTTTTTACAAGCCATATAGCCATCTGCCAGGCTTTGGTGGGCGTTGGGTGTCGTTTGTTGTTATGTCCGCTTCGTAAACCGTCACGAGCGCGCGGGCTGTTGCATGCACTTTTGTTGCAATTGCACAGGAGGCGCCTATGGCCGAAACCACAAAAAACCCGCGTGCGCGTTCTGGTGGGCGCATTGCGCGCCGCGCTATACGGACGCGCCCTGATTTTACGATGTTGCCGGGCCTAACCCGGGCCTTGCCGCTGTGCGAGGTTATGGATGGCGCACAGGTTGAACAGATCGATGCCGCATCGATGGATATACTTGAAAATATCGGTGTGGTGTTCCGCGACCCTATTGCATTGGCCGATTGGAAAAAAGCCGGCGCATTGGTGGTTGGCGAGCGGGTTTACCTCGACCGCGGTCTTGTGCGCGATCTGATTGCAACAATCCCGGCAGATTTTACCTATTGCGCACGCAACCCTGCGAAAAATGTCCGCCTAGGTGGGCCGCATTCAATTTTCGTGCCGATGACAGGGGCGCCTTTCTTGCGCGATCTTGATGATGTGCGTCGCAACCCCACCCTGGATGATCTGGCGATGTTTCACAAACTTAGCCATATGTTGCCGGCGTTGCATTCATCGGCCCATCACATTGTAGAACCCTACGATCACCCGATCAGCCAACGTCATGTGCGCATCACCTATTCGTCGATGAAATATTCCGACAAAACCTTTATGGCGATGACCACCAGCCCCAAAAACGCCGAAGACGTGATGGAAATGTGCGCCATCCTGTTCGGCGCGGATTTTATGGAAACCCACCCTGTGACCACGGGCAATTGCAACGGCAACAGCCCGCTGGTTTGGGATGAAACCATGCTGGGGGCGATGCGCGCCTTTTGCCGGCGCAATCAGCCGGTGCTTTGTTCGCCCTTTGTGCTAGGCGGGGCCAATACGCCCGCATCCGTCCCCGCCTCTGTCGCGCAGCTGAACGCCGAGGCCCTGTCCGCACTGGCCTATACGCAGGTCATTCGACGCGGTGCGCCGGCAATTTATGGGCATTACCTGTCCACAGTCAGCATGAAATCCGGCGCGCCCATGGCCGGCACACCCGAAATCAGCCTGATGAACTTCATGATTGGGCAGATGGCGCGGCATTATAACATCCCCTGGCGCACATCAAACACGCTGGGCGGGGCGAAAACTTTTGACGCGCAAGCCGGATATGAAAGCGCCACCACCTTATCGGCGGTTTTGCACGCCGGTGCCAATTACATCTGGCATTCGGCCGGCTGGAATGAGGCCGGGATGCATTGTTCGGTCGCCAAATTCATCGTCGACGCCGAACAATGCGCGATGGGATACCGCATGGCACAAGGTTTGAATTGGAACGGGTTTGACGATGCGCTAGCCGCCGTTGCCGATGTCGGCCCCGGTGGGCATTATCTGGGCCATCCCCACACGCAGGACAATTTCCAAACGGCCTATTTCATGCCTGAACTGTTTGACAATAATTCAATCGAACAATGGCAGGCCGAAGGCAGCCAAGAGATCACCGCCCGCGCCCTGGCCCGCGCCCGCAAAATGCTGGGAGAGTATGAAGAGCCGCGTCTGGACCCCGCCGTGGACAACGCGCTGCGCGATTACATCGCCCGCCGCGAACGCGAAATTCCCGCCAGTGATGAATTAAATCAATCATTTTGATGTTATGGCACTCACATTTGGCATATAAGGCAGAACCAGACCCCAAACTGTAACGCCGCCCCATGACCAAACGCCATTTTGTCTTTTTGTTGGTTGAAAACCACACGCATCTTACCCTTGCCTGTGCGACGGAACCTTTGCGCATTGCCAATATGATCAGTGGGCAAGACCTGTATCAATGGTCCTATGCATCCGAGACTGGGGACAGATCACGCGCATCGAACGGCACTGTTTCACTGGTGGATTATAAATTCGACGCGCTGCCCCCCTGTGATCGGCTGTTTGTGATCCCCGGGCTGGGGATGACGGATTACATAACCCCCAAACTGCTGACGGCCCTGCGCCAAGCCAAAGCCCATGGTGTTGCCGTTGGCGCCCTTTGTTCAGGGGCCTGGGTTTTGGCCGAAGCGGGGCTTCTAAACGGCATGAAGGCCGCAATTCACTGGGAATACCATGACGCTTTCATCGAAAAATTCCCTGATGTGCAGCTGGTGCGGTCTGTCTTTGTCGCCGATGAAAAACACGTCACCGCATCTGGCGGAACTGCAACGGCAGATTTGATGCTGCATTTGATTGAACAAGACCATGGGTATGATCTGTCCATCGCTGTATCGGATATGATGGTGTATTCTGGTGTGCGCGATGCCAGCGGCGGGCAAAGAACATCCCTGCAAAGCCGTCTGGGCATTCGCAACACCCATGTGGTGCGGGCCATATCCATTATGGATGCCGCAATCGAAGAGCCGCTATCATCCAAAGACATTGCATCCGATTTGGGCATATCCGTGCGCCAATTGGAACGGTTATTCGGGCGGTACTTCAACACCAGCCCGAAAAAATATTATGCCGATTTGCGGCTTGAACGGGCGCGCAAGCTGCTGCTTCAGACGGAATTATCTATCAGTGAAATTGCCTATGCCTGCGGGTTTCAAAGCTCCAGCAATTTCAGCCGCGTGTATCGCAAGGCCTTTGGTGCGCCGCCCAAATCCCAGCGCGCCCGCATAGGATAGGCTTATGCCATCCGGCGCGTGCCGGCCATTCGCCGAAACAGAGCGATTAAAAACAATCCCGTCAGGATTAAGACGATGGTGGGCGCAGGGGCCGCATCAATCCAAAATGACAGATAAACACCAGACACCCCGGATATGATCGCCACCAAAATGGCCAGAACCATCATCGATATAAATCGACGGGTCAGCAAAAATGCAATGGCCCCCGGCGCAATCAGATAGGCAATGGATAAAATAATCCCCACGGATGACAGCATGGCAACAATCGTTGCTGACAGGATCGCAAGCAGCCCGTAATGTAACCATGCAACCTTCAGTCCGATCATGCGAGCCTGAACCGGATCAAAGCTGTGCGCCAGAAAATCGCGCCATTTCAACCCCAATATCAGCGCCACAGCCCCCGAAATAAGCCCAGCAACCCACAGATCATCCCCGCCAACACCCAGCATATTCCCAAATAAGATATGATCCAAATGCAGGTCCGTTTGGATCTGCGTGTAAAGAACGATCCCAAACCCAAACATCCCCGAAAACACAACCCCCATCACCGTGTCTTGTTTGATGCGCGAATGATCATTGATGAACCCCGTTGCGACCGCACATAAAAGGCCCGCCAAAAACGCACCAATGATCAAAGGCACCCCCGCCAAATAGGCCAAAACGACCCCAGGCAGAACCGCATGGCTGGTTGCATCGCCCATCAATGACCAGCCCTTTAGCACCAAAAACGTGCTCAGCATCGCCGCAGCCGGCGCAATCAACAGCACTATCCAAAATGCATTTTGCATGAACGGAAATTGCAGCGGCAACAATAAATCAGACATGGTGCCCCCCGCGCAACGCGGCCCGGGCGCGGCGGCGCGCGGCCAAAAGCCCATGTTTTGGTGCAAATCCCAATGCCAAAAGAAACAATGCTGTTTGCAGACAAACAATAACGCCACCCGTGGCCCCGTCCAAAAAATAACTCAGATAGGCGCCGATGGCCGATGTTGTGGCCCCAAATACAACCGAAATCCCCAATAGCCGTGGAAACCGGTCGGTCAGTAAATAGGCCGTTGCCCCGGGCGTGACCACCAAAGCAATCACCAAAAACGCCCCAACCGTTTGCATGGCCGCCACGGTCGATGCGGACAGTAGGGTGAAAAACACCAATCGCAGGGCGGTCACGTTCAAACCAATCGTGCGCGCATAGGCTTCGTCAAAAAAGATTGCCATCAGATCGCGCCATTTCGCCCAAAGAACAACCAGTGACACCCCGCCAATAATCGCCAGCTGCAACGTATCGCCGGGGGTAATGGCCAATACATTGCCCATAATGATTGTCTGGATCGACACCGCCATCGGGTTCAGGGACACCATAAACAGGCCCAGCCCAAAGAAGGCGGTAAAGATCAACCCGATGACAACATCCTCTTTCAGGCCAGATCTTTGGCGCAAAAACAGCATTGCCAAAGCCGCCAATCCACCAGATAAAAACGCGCCCAATGCGAATGGCAGCCCCAGAATATAGGCCCCCGCCACCCCAGGCACCACCGAATGGGACAGCGCGTCACCAATCAGCGACCAGCCCTTCAACATCAAATAAGCCGACAAAAAGGCACAGACCGCCCCGACCAAAGCGGACACCCAAATTGCATTGGTCATGTAACTGTATTGAAAGGGTTCAAGCCAGATCATGATTGTTCTTCTTGGGTGCGTGTGCGGTCGTCATAGATGACCAATGGCCGTTCATCATCGGTGAACACCTCGAGCCGGCGAGGGTCCTCATCATCGTGCAAATGCTGGCCTTCCAGTAAGAAATGCCGCAAAACGCCGCCAAATGCCTCCCGCAGTAAATCAGGGGTAAACACCTGCTGGGTTGGGCCGTGCGCCAAAACCGTTCCCTTCACCAACACGACGCGATCGCAAAATTCAGGAACGCTGCCCAAATTATGGGTGGCAACCAACATCACGCGGCCCTCATTGCGCAGATCACGCAGCAAGGAAATAATCTGATCTTCGGTTTGGACATCAACCCCAGTGAAGGGTTCATCCAGCAAGATAACCTGCGCATCCTGCGCCAAGGCCCGCGCCAAAAATACGCGTTTTTTCTGCCCGCCGGACAGTTCGCCAATTTGGCGATGGCGAAATTCGGTCATGTTCACCCGCGCCAATGCAGACGTAACGGCGGCATGATCGGCCGCGCGGGCGCGGCGTAAAAACCCCATGTGGCCATACCGCCCCATCATAACCACATCTTCGACCAAAACTGGGAATGTCCAATCCACCTCTTCGGCCTGCGGGACATAGGCAACAGCCTGCTGTTTGATCATCTGACTGACGGGCTCGCCCAGTATGTTTATCGATCCACTGGCAACAGGAACAAACCCCATCAGGGCCTTAAACAGTGTTGATTTGCCGGCGCCATTCACCCCCACCAGTGCTGCGATGGTGCCGCGCGGGATGGCAAAGCTGGCATCCCGCAACGCGGTGTGCCCGTTGCGATAGGTCACGGTGACGCCTTCGGCACAGATCCCATCTGTCATTTGTTCAGCCCCTTCAGGATGGTTTCAGATGTCACACGCAACAAATCCAAATAGGTTGGAACCGGCCCATTTGGCGCGGACAGGCTGTCCACATACAGCACCCCGCCATAGGCGGCCCCTGTTTCGCGCGCCACCTGTTTGGCCGGCTTGTCGGATACAGTGGATTCAGAAAAGATCGCGGGAATACCCTGTGCCCGTATCACATCGATCACCGCGCGCACCTGTTGGGGGGTGCCTTGTGCATCGGCATTGATAGGCCAAAGGTAGACCTCGGTTAAGCCAAAATCCCGCGCAAGGTAGGAAAACGCCCCTTCAGATGTGACCAACCATTTACGATTTTGTGGCAAACGGCGGGCGGCATCGCGCAAGGGGCCAATCACATTGGCCACCTGCGTTTTATAACGGACGGAATTCGCGACATAAAGTTCCGCGTTTTGCGGATCCACAGCAATCAGCGCGTCGCGAATATTGTCGATGTAAATCATGGCCGAATCTAGTGCCATCCACCCATGTGGATTGGGTTTGCCGTTATAATCCCCACCGGAAATGGCAATGGGTTCAATCCCTTTTGACACCACCGCCGCCGGCACATCGGATAAGTTGGCAAAGAACTGCTCGAACCAAAGTTCCAGGTTCAACCCATTCCACAGGATCAAATCTGCATCCAAGGTTTTCACCAAATCCCGCGGCGTGGGGGCGTATCCATGGATTTCGGCCCCCGGTTTGGTGATGGATACAACCTCGGCCACATCCCCCGCCACATTTTGCGCCATATCGGCAATCACGGTAAAGGTGGTAACAACCTTCAATTTATCCTTCGCCGCAAGCGGATTGGCCACCCCCAGAAGGATCATCGCCAATACCAATCCTGCGCGTTTCAAATTCATGATTATTCCCCTGGGGTTTGTTATTGCATCTAGGAATGATTTGCAAAAGTCAAGTCAGTTGCAAATGATTTGCAGCTGCATCTTGCATTTTTCAACTGATATTGGCATTAATATTGATATGACCCAGAACGAACGCAGAGCCGAGAACCTTACTGCCGCCTTACGCCGTGCGGGTGTCCGGATGACCCGCCAGCGAGAGGCGCTGTTATCCATCCTAGCAGATGCCGAAGACCACCCCGAAGCAACAGAATTGCAACGCCGTGCCAATGAAAAGGTGCCTGGCATATCGCTGTCCACGGTGTATCGCACGCTCAGCGCGCTGGAAACCGAGGGCGTCATTTTGCGCCACCAATTCGATGGCGCATCCGCGCGGTATGAACATAGTGAAACCCAACATCACGATCATATGATCGATGTCGATACCAATGAAGTTGTCGAATTTTCAAATGAACGCATCGAACGATTACAGGCCGAAATCGCAGATGCCATGGGATACGAAATCGTTCATCACCGACTTGAACTTTACGTGCGCAAAAAGGCGCGATCATAATTCCAGCAGGTGTTTTCGGGGAAATGTGAACACGGTGCTGTCATACGAATTCGAACGGCATTTCCAAATTGTTTGCGGTGTGTAATTTCGCTATGAGTTGAAGTATGAAAATACCGACGTCGATGCCGCGCCTGAAGGGCTTTCAATGGTGCTGTCAGACGAATGCGAACTCGTCTCTGTTTGGCCAAAGCGGTGGTTCTGTTATCCTGCAAGAAGACCGCGCCACTCGATTAGAGCGGCGGTGCGGCTTTGCTTGAAATG
>JALQTR010000130.1 GCA_023260835.1 Paracoccaceae bacterium | reverse complement strand
GTCAACGATATTAATGCGGGTGTTTTTCCATTCCACACTGGTGGGTTTGGCGAAAATCGTAATGCCGCGTTCGCGTTCCAGATCGTTGCTGTCCATGGCGCGTTCCGCCACGGCTTGGTTCGCGCGAAACGCGCCAGATTGTTTCAGAAGTTCATCAACCAAGGTGGTTTTACCATGGTCAACGTGCGCGATAATCGCGATGTTACGCAAATCCATTGAGAAGGCCTTTTTAGGGATATTTACGGGCCACCTACCCAAAGCCGCAGCAAAAGGCCAGCGCTTTTGTCGCATTCGCTGCGCGGGCAGCTTGAATAACTCGTGGATCGCCCTAGATTGCCCGCAATTTTCGTGAAAACGGCTTTAATGGCTGCTGCTGGAAAACAGGTTAATCACCAAAATCCCGGCCAAAATGAGCGCCATGCCAATGATGGCTGGTAAATCCAGCGTCTGCCCAAAAACGATGAAGCCAATCAGCGCGATGAACACGATCCCAAGGCCGGACCACAGCGCATAGGCGATCCCCACCGGAAAGCTGCGCAGGGCCAAGGCCAGCAGATAAAAGGCCGCCGCATAGGCGATAACCACCACAACCGATGGCCAAAGCCGCGAAAATTGCGCGCTGGCTTGCAGCGCGGTGGTGCCGATGGTTTCGGCGATCACCGCCAAGATCAGGACCAAAAACGGTGGCATGGTGGCCCTTTCGTCAGGTCCCCCGCGCCAATGGTGCGGGGGGATTGGATTATCCGCGCAATGTGCCGCCGGTCGCTTTGGTCACCTTTTCGATGATTTTGGCGCTGACCGCATCGATGTCTTTATCCGTTAGGGTCTGCGCTTTTGGTTGCAGCCGCACGGTGATGGCCAGGGATTTCTTGCCCTCGCCCAAGGCGCCACCGATGAATTCATCAAACAGGCGCACTTCGCTGATCAGATCTTTATCCGCACCTTGCGCGGCGTTCAGCACGGTCAGCGCCTCGGTGCTGGCATCCACGATAAAGGCGAAATCACGTTCGACCGCCTGCAAATCATTCAGCGCCAGCGCGGGGCGCGTGGCGGATGTGTTGCGCGCGGCAGGGATGTCTTCGGGCCAAATGGTGAAGGCAAAGGCGGTGCCTTTGATCCCCATTTGCGCCAAAACCCGTGGGTGCAATTCACCGAAGGTGGCCAGAGTTTTCTTTGGCCCCAAACACAGACGACCATGACGGCCAGGGTGCCACCAGGCATCGCCTTCGCGGAAGATTTGCATTTTCGCAGGGGCGCCCAATGCGGCCAGAATGGCCTCGGCATCGGCCTTTACGTCGAACACATCGGCGGCGCGGGCGCTGCCCAGACTGTCTTTGGGGGCCACTTGGCCAATCAGCAGGCCCGCGATCTGGATGCGCTCTTCGCCCGGTTCACCGCCGGTGAAGGCGGGGCCGACCTCGAACAAGGCCAAATCGGCAAAGCCGCGTGCCTGATTGCGTTTTGCAGCCAGCAAAAGGCCTGGCAGCAGGTCAGGGCGCAGGTGGCTCATTTCCGAACTGATGGGATTTTCCAGCATGCTGGCGTCATCCCCGCCGCCAAAGCAGGCGGCGCTTTGCGCATCGATGAAGGAATAGGTGACGCATTCATTATAGCCCAAACCGGCGGCCATACGCCGCGCGATGCGCTGCTGTTTTTGCCGCGGGGTCAGGCAGGCCTTTGGCACGCCGGCACTGGGGCGGGGCAGGGGTTTGCCCTGCAATTTGGTCAGGGACGCAATGCGGGCGACTTCTTCGACCAGATCGGCCTCGCCCTGCACATCGGGGCGCCAAGATGGTACATGGGCCATATCGCCCGCCAGGGTGAAGCCCAGTTTGGTCAGCGTTGCGCGCTGCTGATCCGCGGGGATGTCCATCCCAACCAGCGATTGCACGCGGTCCGTATCCAAATGATAGGCGCGGCTGTGATCGGGGGTTTGTCCGGCGCAGACCACATCAGATGGCGTGCCGCCGCACAGGTCCAGGATCATGGCGGTCGCCGCCTCGATCCCGGTTTCAGCGGATGCCGGATCGATCCCCCGTTCAAACCGGTAGCGCGCATCGGAATGGATTTTCAACTCCCGTCCCGTCAGCGCGGTGCGAATGGGATCGAAAAACGCCGCTTCCAAAAATACATCGGTGGTGGTGTCGGTGCAGCCGGTGTCTTCCCCGCCCATGATGCCGGCCAAGCTTTCAACGCCATTATCATCAGAAATGGCGGTCATACCCGCGCTTAGGGTATAGTCTTTGCCGTCCAGCGCCAAAAATGCCTCGCCGCCTTGGGCGGCATGAACGCGCAGATTGCCTGCCACTTTGGCCGCGTCGAAGACATGCAGCGGGCGGTTTTGATCGAAGGTGAAGAAATTGGTGACATCCACAAGGGCCGATATCGGGCGCAGGCCAATCGCGCGAAGACGGTTTTGCAGCCATGCTGGGCTGGGGCCATTTTTCACGCCCTTGATGACGCGACCATAGAAAACAGGCGCGGCGTCGGCGGCATCTGCGTCAATCGTCACAGTGATGGGGCAGGGGAATTCGCCCGCCACTTTGGCGGTGGGCGCCTCGATCAAGGTTCCCAAGCCGCGCGCCGCCAGATCACGGGCAATGCCATGCACGCCCAAGGCATCGGGGCGGTTCGGCGTGATCGCGATTTCGATCACCGGATCGACCTTTTCAGGTTGGTTTTTCGCCAGCCAGTCGATGAATTTTTCACCCACCTCGCCCGATGGCAATTCGATGATGCCGTCATGCTCGTCCGACAGCTCCATCTCGCGTTCGGAACACATCATGCCGTGGCTTTCGATACCGCGAATTTTGCCGATTTGGATGGTGGTATCGATCCCGGGCACATAGGTGCCGGGGCTGGCCACAACCACGGTGATGCCTTCGCGCGCATTGGGGGCGCCACAGACGATCTGTTTCTCGCCCTCATCGGTTTCCACCACGCAGACGCGCAGGCGGTCGGC
>JALQTR010000127.1 GCA_023260835.1 Paracoccaceae bacterium | reverse complement strand
GGGCAGCACTTTATCCGATCCGATATCCAGCGTACGAAACACCACGCGTTTGCCCTGTGCCGCGTCCAAAACGCGGGCATATTGGTCCTGCAGATCGCTGCGTTTGGGCATTTGACTGCGGGTCAGAAATTGCAGTTCGGTGCGAAACAGGCCCACGCCTTCGGCGCCTGACGAATTCAGCGATGGCAGATCCGCCATCAGGCCCGCATTCATCAGCAGATCAATCCGTTCGCCCGATTTCGCAATCGCGGCTTTGTCGCGGATCGCGCTGTATTTTTCCTGCGCCTCGGCCTGCATGGCGATTTTATCGCGCAGGGCGGACACGATGGTTTCATCGGGGCGCAGATGGACAATGCCTTGTTCGCCATCGATGATGATGTGATCGCCGGTCAGCGCTTCGGTGGTGATTTTTGGCACATTGATCAGCAGCGGAATCGCCAAAGCCCGCGCAACGATTGCTGCGTGAGACCCGACCGAGCCTTCCTCCAGAATAATCCCGCGCAAGCTGCGGCCATATTCCAGCAATTCGCCTGGGCCGATATTGCGGGCCAATAAAATGGGATCCGCGGGCATATCCACGCCGCCATCTTGGCCCTGGCCTGTCAGGATGCGCAGCAGGCGGTTGGACAGGTCATCCAAATCGTTCAGACGTTCGCGCATATAGGCATCAGCGGCCCTTGCCATGCGCGCACGGGCGACGGATTGTTCCTTTTCCACGGCTGCTTCAGCGGATAGGCCGCGGGCGATGTCCTCTTCCATGCGGCGCAGCCAGCTTTTGGAATTGGCAAACATCCGATAGGCCTGCAAGACCTCGGTGTGCTCGCCCTCGGCCTCATCCGTCAGCTCCAGCATTTGATCCACGCCTTCGCGCAGGGCGTTAATTGCGCTGCGCAATCGTTCCAATTCGCGGTGCGGATCATCAGCGATAGGATTGGTGACAACCACGCGCGGTTCATGCAGCCAAACATGGCCTTCGGCCATGCCTTCTTGCGCAATACCACCGCGCAGCAGCATGGCGTGCTGGTGCCGCGCGGCCAGTGCCGCGCCTTCGCCGACAAAAGCGCCCAGTTCCGTCATTTCCGCCAGAACCATGGCGACGACTTCAAGCCCGTAAATCTCATCCGCGGAAAATTGCCGTTTTTCTTTGGACTGGACGACCAAAACGCCCAAAGTGCTGCCCAAACGTTGGATAGGCACCCCCAAGAAAGAGGAGTAAATTTCCTCGCCCGTTTCGGGCATATAGCGGAACCCTTTTTCCGATGGCGCATCGGCGGCATTGACCAGCTTGGCGGTTTTGGCAACGCGACCCACCAGACCCTGGCCCAAACGCAGCCGAGTTTGGTGCACAGATTCGGGGCGCAGACCTTCGGTTGCGCACAGCTCCAGCGTGTCATCGTCGCGGAACAGGTAAATCGAGCACACCTCGCACATCATCGATTCGGCAATCAATGCGGTCACGCGATCCAAACGCGCCTGGCCTGCGCTATCCTCGGCCAAGGCGTCGCGCAGACGGCCCAGTAATTTACGGCTGTCGCTTTCGGTGCTGTGCGGCATGGTCTTGCCTTGCGAGTTTGGCGCGCCGGGGTGCGGCGCGCGGGGGGTTATGCGCGTTCTAATTCAAACGCATCATGCAACGCTTGGACCGCCAATTCCATATATTTGCGATCAATCAGCACAGAAATTTTAATTTCTGACGTTGCGATGACTTTGATGTTGATCCCCTCATCCGACAGGGTTTTGAACATTTTCGCGGCCACGCCCGATTGCGAGCGCATCCCAATCCCCACGGCCGACACTTTGGCTACGTTTTCATCCACGATCAATTCATCAAACACCAAGGCACCGCTGGCCTGCGCTGCATCCAGCGCCTTTTTGGCGCGTGCGACCTGATCTGTGGGGCATGAAAAGGTCATATCGGTGATGTTTTTGCCGGCGTCCTCTTCGGATATGTTCTGGATGATCATATCCACATTGATGCCTGCTTCGGACAGGGGGCCAAAGATGGCGGCGGCCACGCCGGGGGTGTCCAGAACGGACACAAGGGTCATCTTTGCCTCGTCACGGGAAAAGGCAATACCTGATACTGGGCGGTTTTCCATGATTTCCTCCTCATCGCAGACCAATGTGCCGGCGGTGTCTGTTTGTTCTTCAAATGAGCTGAGCACGCGCAGCTTGACCTTATACCGCATCGCCAATTCCACAGAACGGGTTTGCAGAACCTTTGCGCCCAGGCTGGCCAGTTCCAGCATTTCTTCAAATGCGATCTTGTCCAATTTGCGCGCTTTTTCACTGACGCGCGGGTCGGTTGTGTAAACCCCGTCCACATCGGTGTAGATGTCACAACGTTCCGCCCCAAAGGCGGCGGCAAATGCCACGGCCGTGGTGTCGGATCCGCCGCGGCCCAGCGTGGTGATGCGCCCTTCGGGGCTGATGCCCTGAAAACCCGCGACCACCGCGACCTTCATGCCTTCGGCGAATTTGGCGTTGATGTTTTGCGGCAGGATATCCTCAATCCGGGCGGAAGAATGGGCGGATGTGGTTTTCACTGGCACCTGCCATCCTTGCCAGCTGCGCGCTGGCACGTCCATTTCCTGCAGCCGCAGCGCCATCAGCCCCGCGGTGACGTTTTCACCCGAACTGACCACTGCATCATATTCGCGTGCATCATAAAAGGGCGATGTTTCACTGACCCAGCCAACCAATTCATTGGTTTTGCCGGACATGGCCGATACAATGACAATCACATTATGGCCGTTTTCGACCTCGGCCTTGACCTTTTGTGCGGCGTTTTCGATCCGCGCCAGATCCGCAACCGATGTGCCGCCGAATTTCATTACAAGCAAAGACATGGGGCTTTATTCCACCTTGAAACAGTTGCCTTGCCAATACGCGGCTTGCATCCAAAGGGCAAGGGATTTGGCATGGTCAAATCGCCACGGCTGCCTGTGCAGCTTTCGCTTGCAACTGGCGCGCGCAGCGTTACCAATAAGGATCAAAAAAGGGGGATATGATATGACGATCAAGGCCTGTGTATTCGATGCCTATGGTACGCTTTTCGATGTGGCAGCGGCGGCGCGGCATGTGGCGGCGGATCCCGCGCGGGCGGATTTTGCTGCGCAATGGCCGAAAATCGCGGCAGACTGGCGCGATCGGCAATTGCAATATTCCTGGCTGCGGGCAATCACGGGGCATCACTGCGACTTTTGGCAGGTCACCCAAGACGGCCTTGATTGGGCGCTAGAGGCCGCAGGCTTTGCCGATGATGCCGATTTGCGCGCGGCGCTTCTGGGCCTTTATTGGCAGCTCGAGGCCTTTGCCGAGGTGCCAGCGGTTTTGGACCGCTTGACCAAAGCGGGGCTGCGCTGTGCAATTCTGTCCAATGGATCGGCCGATATGCTGAACGGTGCTGTCTCATCCGCTGGGATCGGCGGATATTTGGACGCGGTCCTGTCCGTTGATGAGGTGGGCGTGTTCAAACCCGCCGATGCGGTTTATGCACTGGTGCCGCAGCACCTGTCCTGCACAGCGGGCGAGGTGCTGTTTGTGTCCTCGAACGGGTGGGATGCGGCGGGGGCCGCTGCTTTTGGGTTCCAAACCGCATGGGTCAACCGCGCCGGCGCCCCGACCGATCGCCTGTTCGCACAGCCGCAGCATATCTGCCGCGATTTGACCGACATCCCGAAACTGGCGGGGGTCTGATCTATGGCGTTTTTCCAAACCTTTGATGGGCTGAACCTGTATTACACCGACGAAGGGCAGGGGGTGCCGATCCTGTGCTTGGCCGGTATCACCCGCAATTCGGCCGATTTCGATGATATGGCCCAGCATTTGACCGGCGTGCGCCTGATCCGCATGGATTACCGCGGGCGGGGGCAATCGCAATGGGCGGATGATTTTACGACCTATAACGTGCTGGACGAAGGCCGCGATGCGCTGGCGCTGTTGGACCATCTGGGGATTGATCGTGCGGCCATTATTGGCACATCGCGCGGTGGGCTTATTGCGCATTTTCTGGCGCAAACGGCCAAAGACCGCCTGCTGGGTGTGGCCCTGAATGATATTGGCCCCGTCTTGGATATGAAGGGGCTAGAGCCGATTATGGATTATCTGGGTCGTCCGCCCGTTTGGAAAACCTATGCCGAAGCCGCCGCAGGATTGCCCGCGGTCAGCCCCGGATTTGTGGACGTGCCGGCGGATCGTTGGCAGGCCGAGGCGCAGCGGCGGTATATTGAAACTCCCAATGGGCTGGCTCTGCGCTATGACCCGCGTCTGCGCGATGCAACGCTGGCGCAATCGGGGGCGGGGACACCGCCGGATTTGTGGCCGCTGTTTGATGCGCTTGCGGGGCTTCCGCTTTGTGCCATTCGCGGGGTTGGGTCTGATTTGTTGTCCCCAGACACGCTGGCGCAAATGCGTGCGCGGCGTCCTGATATGATTGTGGCCGAAGTGCCCGATCGTGGCCATGTGCCATTTTTGGATGAACTAGCCGCCTTGGCGGCCTTGAACGAGTGGATTGGAAACCTGTTATGAATATCGACATGATTATGGCCGCATCAACGCGGATTGATGGGCGCGCGCGGCGCACGCCGCTGTTATCATCGCCCTTTTTGGATGAATTGGCGGGCCGCAAGGTGTTGGTGAAGCCCGAATGTTTGCAACACACCGGCAGCTTTAAATTCCGCGGGGCGTGGTCGGCGATCAGCGCGCTGGACGAAGGGAGGCGCGCTAATGGGGTCATTGCCTATTCATCGGGCAATCATGCGCAGGGCGTGGCCTATGCCGCGGCTGGGCACGGCATATCGGCGGTGATTATCATGCCGGCGGATGCGCCAAAGCTGAAGATTGCGAACACCCGCGCCCTGGGGGCTGAGGTGGTGCTGTATGACCGCGCGAGTGAGGATCGCGACGCCATCGGTGCGAAACTGGCCGCCGAACGCGGGCTGCATTTGATCAAACCCTATGATGATGCGCAGGTGATTGCAGGCCAAGGCACTGTGGGATTGGAAATCGCCGCGCAAGCCGCTGAATTGGGCATTGAGCAGGCCGAGGTGCTGGTCTGCTGCGGTGGAGGCGGCTTAACATCCGGCATTGCCCTTGCGTTAGAGGCCAAGGCCCCCAAAATGCGTGTCCGTCCGGTCGAACCCGAAGGGTTTGACGATGTGGCCCGATCCTTGGCGTCGGGGCGGATCGAACGCAATGCGCAAAACGCAGGGGGCTTATGCGATGCGATTGTCACCCCCGCGCCGGGGGATTTGACCTTTCCAATTCTGAACCGCCTGTGCGGGCCGGGGTTGGTGGTCAGTGATGCCCAGGTTCTGGACGCCATGGCACAGGCATTTTTGCGCCTGAAAATCGTGGCTGAACCGGGCGGGGCGGCGGCATTGGCCGCGGCGCTTTATGCCGGCGATCAGCTGCAATCGGATACGGTGATTTGTACTGTGTCAGGTGGTAATGTTGATCCAGATGTGTTTGCCCGTGCGCTTGCGCGGATTTAGGCAATTTTCCCAACATCCCCGCGCGCGGCGGTTGTGGCCTTGATGATGGCGCAGCAATCGCTGCCCACCGTCAACCCCAGCTGATCCACAGCGCGGGTTGTCACGCGGGCCAATAAATCGGTGCCGCCACAGTGCAGGGTAATTAACGCCCCGGGGCCTTGGCCTTGGTCGATTTTGCGCACCACGGCGGGCAGAATATTCTGTGCGGACAGGCCTGTAAGAGGGGTTTTTGCCAAAATAATGTTATGGGCCAATATCCGCAGGCGCAGCCTGTCGCCCGTTTTGCAGCCGTTTTGCGGCAGGATCACCGGCCCTGCGCCCCAGTTCAGTGACATCAGCCCATCCGGATGACACTCTGTGACAGTTGCAATTACCAGCGCCCCCATTTCGCGCACCCCAAAATAGGGCGCCATGGCCGGATCGCGCAGCAAATTGGCGCTGCGCCCATCGGCCACCATCTGCCCATCGCGCAGCACCAGGATTTGATCAGCCAGACGGGCCACCTCGTCCATGGCGTGGCTAATGTATAGAATGGGAATAGGGCTGTGATCGCGCAGCGCCTCAAGATAGGGAAGGATTTCCGCACGCCTGCCCGCATCAAGCGCCGCCAAAGGTTCGTCCAAAAGCAAAGCGTTGGGTTTGCACAGCAGCGCCCGCCCCAGTGCCACACGGGCCTGTTCCCCACCAGACAGGCTGTGTGGGGCGCGATTAAGCAGGCTGCCCAGCCCAAGCATATCGATGATGTCGCGGTTCAGCCCCTTGCCGGCATAATCCAAATTCTGTGCAACAGTTAAATGTGGGAACAGTCGATAATCCTGAAACACGACCCCCAGATTGCGTTTATGTGGCGGTAAGAAGATGCCCCTTTGCGTATCTAAAAATACGCGATCATTCATGGTGATCCGGCCAGATGCAGGGCGCAAAAAGCCGCCAACGGCATTCAAAATGGTGGATTTTCCCGCACCTGAGGGTCCATAGATTGCGCAGACCCCCTGGGCCAGTTGGAACTGCGCAGAAATGCGCTTTGTGCCGTACTGATGGGTGAAATCAACCGATAACATCAGCGCACACCCGTTTTGCGTAAAACCCGAGCAGACAGCCAATCTGCGGTGATGATGGCCGCAAAGGACATGGCAATCGATAGGCAGACCAATCGGATCACTTGGTCCTCGCCGCCGGGGATTTGCAGCTGGGTATAAATCGCCGATGGCAATGTCATGGTCAGCCCAGGTATGGCGGCAACAAAGGTAATGGTTGCGCCAAATTCCCCCAATGATTTGGCAAATCCCAAAACAGCGCCCGCCAGTAAGCTGGGCCGCATCAGCGGCAAAGTGATGCGAGCAAACACCCGCCAGGGCGCGTCACCCAAACTGGCCGCTGCGGTTTCCAAATTTGGGTCCACGGCCTCAAGCCCCAGTCGGACAGCCCGCAATGTTAATGGAAACCCCATCACCATCGCGGCCAAAATCGCGCCATTGGGATGAAAGGCCAGCGGCAGGCCTGCGCCCTCGATCAGTTGCCCCAACAAAGCGGTTTTGCCAAAGATCAGCAGCAGGCCAAACCCCGTCACCACAGGGGGCAGGACCAGTGGCAAATGCAAAATCGCGCTCAGCAAGGCTTTGCCCCAAAAATCACGCCGCACCAGAACCCATGCCGCGGCCAATGCCAGCGGCAGGTTCAGCAGTGCCGCCCAAAAGGCCACGTGCAAAGACAGCGTTATAACGGCCCATTCTGATGGGGTGATCCAAACCATTTGCATTCCTTTTCTGATACATAACCTGCCGCAACACCGACATCAGCGCAAGCGCCCTGGCACGTTTTCCCAGTTGAAATTTGCTGTGCCACATCATAGGTTTTGGGCCTGACCTGGTTTGGGTATAAAATGATTAAATACACGCTGAAATGTTCGCAAGATCACCGGTTTGAAAGCTGGTTTCAGTCCTCGGGCGCTTATGACAAGCTGCGCGGGGCGGGATTGGTGGTCTGCACCCAATGCGGCGATACAAAGGTGGAAAAAACCATCATGGCACCGCGTGTGCAAACAGCCCGTGGCAAAGCGGATGTTACCCCCGCACCCTCGCAGCCCGATGGCCCGCCCCCCGAAGTGGTCGAAGCCATCACAAAAATGCGCGACTATGTCGAAAAAAACAGCACCGATGTGGGGGCGCGTTTCGCCGATGAAGCCCGCGCCATGTATCTGGGCGAAACGCCCGAGCGTATGATCCACGGCCAGACCGCGCCAGAAGAGGCCAAGGCCCTGATCGAGGAGGGCGTGCCCGTTGTACCACTGCCCTTTATGCCCAAACGCGATGTAAATTGATCCGCGGCGCTAGCCTGTGAATTTTTCTTCCAAATAATCCAGTAAATGCGTGGCATCTGGGGCAAAGCCGCAGGCCTGTGTGATGGTGTCATGCGGTGATTTCAGCCCGCCGAACCGTTGAACGCGCTGGGCCAGCCAATCTGTGGCCCCCGTCAAATGGCCCCGTTCCAAATCGCTGTCCAAATCTGGCAGATGCGCGCGCAGCGCCTTGTGCAAACTGCCGGCGTAGAGATTGCCCAAACTGTAGGTGGCAAAATACCCAAACAAACCACAGGACCAATGCACATCTTGCAACAGACCGTGGCTGGGCCGATCAACGGCAAAGCCAAAATCGGCGGCGAAACGATCGTTCCAAGCGGCTTCCAGATCGGCGGGGGATAGGTCGCCCTCGAACAAGGCCCGTTCCAGGTCAAACCGCAGCAGCACATGCAGATTATACTGCACTTCATCGGCTTCAGTGCGAATATACCCATTACGCAGAGCGTTGACGGCGGCATAGAATTCATCCGCGCCAGACAGGCCCATATCACCAAAGCGCGCGGTCATTTCGCGGTACAGGTAATTGCAAAAGGCGCGGCTGCGGCCCAGCTGATTTTCGTAAATCCGCGATTGGCTTTCATGCACCCCCATGGACACGCCCTGCCCAAGCGGGGTTAGGGCATAATCGGCGATGATGTTTTGCTCATAACAGGCGTGGCCGACCTCGTGTATTGTGGAATACAGACAGTTGAAGGGGTCTGCCTCATCCACGCGGGTGGTGATGCGCACATCTGTGCCCGACCCAGACGAAAATGGGTGGACCGCCAAATCAATGCGCCCGCGTGTCAGGTCATATCCAAAGGCCAAGGCAAGCCTTTGCGACAGTTCCAGCTGTGCGGCTTTTGGGAAATGCCCCTGCAGCATCGGGGCGCGGCTGCGGTCTTTTAGCCGCGCACGCAAATCCGCCAGACGGGGGCGCAGGGCGGCAAACATTTGCGCCAAATCATCGGCGCGCATCATCGGTTCATAATCATCGATTAGCGCGTCATAAGGAGATTGGCCGGGAGTTTGCAGGGCCGCGGCCTCTTGCTGTTTCAGGGTGATGATATCGGTCAAAAAGGGCAGGAAACCCGCCACATTTTCGTCGGTTTTGCACTGCGCCCAGGCCTGTTGTGACAGGCTGGTTTGGCGCGCCAATGCTGCGACCAGATCGGCGGGCAGGCGGCGGGCCTTATCCCAATCGCGCTGAATGTGGCGAATATTTGCGGCCGCTTCTGGCGGCAGGTCCGCACCCGAAAGCGCGGCCAGCCAATCGCCGACACATGGATCGGTGCGCCTTGCGTGGATCACGGTTTGCAGCGCGGCGGATTCTTCAGCCCGTTGCGCCGCGGCCCCCTGCGGCATCATGGTTTCTTGATCCCACCCCAGCCGGCCTGAAATTTGCGCCAGCGCCTGAGTTTGCCGCTGATGGGCCATAAGATCCTGATAGGCTTGCATTGGGGTTATCCTTCACGCACTGATTGGAAGGGCGGGTGCATGGCGGTGAACCGCGCGCGGATGATCGCCACCCAAAGCAGCACAGCGCCAAACTGGTGCAAAATGGCCAAAGACAGCGGGGCCGAATGCATCACAGTGACAATACCCAGCAGCATTTGTATCAGCATCACCGCCATGACCAAATGGAAGGCCCCCCTGATATGCCGATTGCCATTTTTGCGCATCCGCAGCCAAGCGACCGTGCCAAAGGTGAACAGCAAATATCCCGCAAGGCGGTGGATGAATTGCACCAGCCCATCATTTTCAAAGAAATTGCGCCACAAAGGAGTTATCGAAAATGGTTCGGGCGGGAAGATGCCGCCGGCCATAAGCGGCCAGTCGATGTAATTGCGCCCCGCGTCAATACCCGCGACCAATGCCCCGATGAGTATCTGCAAAAAGGCAAAATGCATCAACCCTGTGGACAGTTTGCGCCCTTTCATATCCGCCCTCCGGCGTGCCTGCATCAGATCGGTGGTATTTTGGCCAAGCAGGAAAAAATACCATGAAATCAGCCCCAAAATCACAAAGGCCAGCCCCAAATGCGTTGCCAGCCGATAGCTGGCGACATCCAGCATCTGCCCGCCCAGACCGCTGGACACCATCCACCAACCAATTGCGCCTTGCAAACCGCCCAAGCCGCCCAGCATTAATG
>JALQTR010000118.1 GCA_023260835.1 Paracoccaceae bacterium | reverse complement strand
TTACGGCAGTGCGCAGGAAGGTCATATTGCCAACGCCGGGAATTTCCACAGGGTATTGGAAGGCCAAAAACAGGCCAGCGGCGGCGCGTTCTTCCGGTTCCAGATCCAGCAGATCATCGCCATCGAGCGTGGCGGATCCTTCTGTGACCTCATACCCGTCTTTGCCAGACAGAACGTATGACAAGGTGGATTTGCCCGACCCGTTTGGCCCCATGATCGCATGCACCTTGCCCGCCTCGACGGTCAGGTTCACACCTTTTAAAATTTGCTTATCTTCGTCTTCCAGCTGCGCATGCAGGTTTTCAATTTTCAACATCGGCTTGTCCTTCTGTAAAGGTCTGTATTCAGGTGTGGTTTATAGGTTCAGCGCGCAGATGATCGGGAAAGGCCTGCACCAAATCATCGGTGCGATTTTTGATCATCTGCGCATAGGTGTTCGGGTTCGAAAACTGGGCTTTATGCCAAAACCCAATGGATTGATCGCGCAGCGGGTCCGGCATTGGCCGTTCAATGGCCAGCGCATAATCGTAGAATTTAAACTCGGCCGTTTGATGAATTTGCCGCGGCATCCACCAGGCACTGGGAATGCCATAGGCATCGGCAACAATCAGCCCATGCAAACTGGCCGAAATCACCCGATCACAGGCGCAAATGCGCGCCGCGACATCCAGCGCGGGCCCATCGCCCACATCGATCAGCTGTAAATCGTCATCGCGTTCAATTTCATCCAGCACATCGGCCGCCAGAGTAACAGAATGGTGCGGAATAATGCCAATTTTGCCGGTGCTTTGCGCCTGCGGCACAATCTGCGGCACCAAAAGCCCCGGATCACCGTAAACGCGGGTCGGATTATCCAGCATCGCCCCGGTCAAAGGCCCCCGCAGCGCATGATACACCACACTGTCGGATTTCAGCACTGTCATATGTTTTGCGCAGCGCAGCGGTGACAACATTCCCGTTCCCCATATATGCATGGGGTTGTCCGCGTTACGTGTTTTGCCGGCCCAATGGCCTGCATACATCATAATGCTGCCAATGGCTAACAGGTCACACACATCCCCATCGCCCCATTCAACAGGACGATCTGACAGATGCGACACCACATCGCGTGACATCTGATCGCCAAAATTGGCAACAGAGTCCAACCAATGCAGCAAAAGCGCGCTCATCGCTGTGCCTCTTGGCGCCTATGGTGTTGGGATGCACTCATCGGCCCGTTTATCCAACGCTGCCTTCAAGGGAAATGGCGACCAGCTGTTGGGCCTCCATCGCGAATTCCATAGGCAGGGCTTGCAGCACCTCTTTGCAAAAGCCGTTGACGACCAAGGCGACGGCCTCTTCCTCGTCCATGCCGCGCTGGCGGCAATAGAACAGCTGATCATCATCCACTTTGGATGTGGTCGCTTCATGTTCCACGCGGGACGAATTATTCTTCACCTCGATATAGGGCACAGTATGCGCACCGCATTTATCGCCAATCAGCAGGCTGTCGCATTGGGTGTTAATGATGATGGGAGCACCAAGTGTTTTAGCTGCGGCGTTTACAGGCCCTCTAACGAATCGGAAGGCTCTGCCGCTACCTCGGTATCGGAGAGGGTTAAAAAGCCGC
>JALQTR010000080.1 GCA_023260835.1 Paracoccaceae bacterium | reverse complement strand
ATCGTCGGGTCGAGCGTGGCGAAAAGCATATCCTTCGCCATCACATCCGCGCCGGTCATCCGGTTGAAAAGCGTCGATTTTCCGGCGTTGGTATAGCCCACCAGCGCAACAATCGGGAACGGCACCTTGCGCCGCGCCGCGCGGTGCAATTCGCGCGTTTTCACCACCTTGCCCAACTGCCGGCGCAGGCGGATCATCTGTTCGTCGATGGCGCGGCGGTCCGCCTCGATCTGCGTCTCGCCGGGGCCACCGACAAACCCCAATCCACCACGCTGGCGTTCCAAATGGGTCCAAGCGCGCACAAGGCGGGTGCGCTGATAGGACAGCGCCGCCATTTCAACCTGCAAAACGCCTTCGCGCGTTGCGGCGCGGTCAGAAAAGATTTCCAAAATCAGCGCAGTTCGGTCCAGAATTTTAACCTTCCAGGCCTTTTCCAAATTGCGCTGCTGCACAGGTGTCACCGGACCATCGATCAGAACCAGTTCGACCTCGGCCTCGTGAAACAGTTCGCGTAATTCATCAATTTTACCGGTCCCGAACAAATGCCCCGGCTGCGCCTTTGGCAGTGGCACAACGGTTTGCCCACAAACCTGAAGATGCGGCAAGGCGGCAGCCAAAGACACAGCCTCGGCCAAGGCGGGCAAGGCCGCGCGGCGGTTTTGGTTTGACTTTATGTCAGGATGCAGCACCCATGCACGGGTGACTGGCGGGTCATGCGGTATCAATTACTGCCTTCACCATCATAAAGATTGACGGGCGAGGCTGGCATGATCGTAGAGATCGCGTGTTTGTACACCAATTGCGATTGCCCATCACGGCGCAGAAGAACGCAGAAATTATCGAACCAGGTAATGACACCTTGCAGCTTTACCCCATTGATCAAAAATGCCGTAACCGAGATCTTCTCTTTGCGGACTTGATTCAAAAAAGCATCTTGCAGGTTTTGCCGATCGTTCGCCATGGTGTTCGTCTTCTTTTTGTTATTATCGTTATCGCCAAGGCATCGGCCAAGGCTGGCTGGATCAATTATGCGGAAAATTTGCGTAAAGTTCCACCCCCAAATTATCGTATACTGCCCCTGCCCCATAAATCGCGCGTCAGCAGCGCGACCAAGGCCAGACTTTCCAACCGACCCAGCACCATGACAACAGCATAAAGCGCCTTTACCTGCGGTGACATTTGCGCCAAATCCACACCTTGTGCAAAGGCGCTTTGCAGCAACGGTCCCGTGGTCGTGATTGCCGAAATGGCCAATAAAAATGCAGCTTCGAATGGGATATGCAGGATCGAAAACCCAACCATCGCAGAGCACAGGCTGACGGCGAACAACATGAAAAACACCCAGGCCATATACCCAACGGACAGGGCCTCATCCCGGCGGGCAACGGATGATGGATAGGCAAGACGCTGCAATTCGCGCCGGCTTGAGCGTGTGATGACAAATATCCGCAGTAATTTCACCCCGCCCGCAGTGGTACCAACCCCACCCCCAAGCAGGGCAAGCCCCATCAGAATCAAAGATGGCGTTTTCATGCCTGACCAGATTTGTGCAAAACCCCAATATTCGCTTTCAAACCCAGTGGTGCTGAGGAAAGATAAAACCGTGAACCCAGCCCCCCAAAGCACCCTCATCAACGCCCCCAGAGTAACCGCAGTTTGATCGTCATACGCCCCAATCCAATGGCGCAGGAACAACAGCATTGGCACGCAAATCGTAATCAACGCGGCCAAGCGTAATTCTCGGTCTTGCGAAAGGTTTACTGCAAACCCCTTTCGTCCAACGCCCATATAACTGACCCGGGATAGGGCGAAGATGAAGAAGATAAAACACAGCGCTTCGGCCGCAAATCCATCCAATGCAGGGCCTGCGCCATGAATGCCGCTTGTCGATAAAACCGCCATGGATGCCATCAGGGCCGAAAACGCGTCTTGCCCTGTTAAAATCAGCCCAAGACATAATACCAATGTAAGGCCGGAATAAATCGGCATTAAAACGCGCGTGGCCCGCCATATGCGAATGTTTGGCGCGCTTTCTTTGCCCAAACCACTGGTTTCAGTGCCATTTTGACGCGCGCCTTCCAATTCGAAGCCGCCCAACCCAAGTGGTGCAAAAATCGCCAGCGCCGCGATCCACATCATGGCGCCGCCCATCCACCCCATTAAACCGCGCCACAAATGCAGCGCCTGCGGCAAATCAGACCGTACATAAAGCGTGCCACCCGTGGTGGTCAGCGCAGAAACCATTTCAACATAGGCATCAAAAAAATCACCACTGCGCACGGTTTCAGCAAAAGGCACCGCGGCCAAAAACGGCAGCACAAAAAAACCCACCCCAAGCGCCAGAAGCTGCCGCAGGGCATTTTGCCCATGAGGCCGCGTGGACATGGCAATGCCAATCATCCACAGCACAATCAAAAGCAGGCTGCCGGCGTAAAAAAAGGCACGCGCAATATAATGATCCCGCATTTGCAGTGCATAAATGGCAGGCACATACATCGCCAATGCCAATGCGCTCGCCATCAGCAGCAAAAGAGGTTGCTGTTTCAGATGCGCGCCCATGGATCAGAAGAAATCAATTGAAACTTGCAACAATTGTTCAACTTGCGGCACATCGCCAGCAAGTGAGAATATCGCCACCACATCCCCCTCTTCGATGCGCAGGCTGCCCTTGGGTTTAATCACCTTACCATCGCGCAAGATGCCGCCAACAAGAACGCCTTCTGGAAAGGCGATATCGCGGATAGGTTGTCCCGCGATGGGGGATGTGGACAGGACCTCTGCCTCGATCATTTCGGCCTCGGCATCGCCGATTGAATATACACCGCGCACGCGCCCATGGCGAATATGCCGCAAGATCGAGCTGACCGTGGTGGCGCGTGGGTTCACATGCGCATCAATTCCCAAAGGTGCCATCATCGGCACCATGGTGGGATCGTTGATCAAGGCCAGCGACATGGGGCACCCTTCGGCTTTGGCGCGCACAGCGGCCAACATATTCACCTTATCATCATCGGTTAGGCACAGCACGGCATCGGCGCTGGTGATGTTGGCTTCTTGCAAGATTGCGATATCCAGCCCATCGCCGTTCAAAACAATGGTGCGTTCCAATGCGTTTGCAGCGCGTTCTGCGCGGCGCAGATCGCGTTCGATGACCTTTGCCCGAACGCGCTTTGGCCCATCTTCAAGCCGCTGGGCAACCAGCATCCCAACATTGCCGCCGCCCAAGATAACCACGCGTTCCGTTTTGGTTTCTTTTTTGCCAAAAATTTCCATGGCGCGCGGCACATCGGTCATATCAGCAAAGACGTAACATTGATCACCCGCGAACAGCTGATCCCCCGGTTCGGGCGCAAATAAACGGCCATCGCGGCGCACACCAACCACCACAGCGCGCAAAGTTGAAAACAGATCCGTCAATTGCCGCAGCGGCGTGTTTAAAACGGGGCAATCGGCATCCAGCGCCAACCCCAGCAGCTGCGCCTTTCCATTAAAGAAATGTTCCACATCAAAGCTAGCGGGGGAAAAGATGCGCTGCAATACCGCCTCGGCCACTTCGCGTTCTGGGCTGATCACAACATCGATGGGCATGTGATCGCGGCGATAGAGATCCGAATAAATCGCATCCAAATAACTTTGCGAACGTAGGCGGGCAATTTTTCGTTGAATTGAAAACACCGAATGGGCCACCTGACAGGTCACCATGTTGACCTCGTCCGAATGAGTGGCCGCAATGATTAAATCCGCATCGCGCGCACCGGCGCGGTCCAAAACATCGGGATAGCTGGCAAATCCACAAATGCCTTGCACATCCAAACTGTCAGATGCACGGCGCACCAGATCCGGATTGCTGTCTACAACCGTGACGTCATTGCGTTCACCGGCCAAATGGCGTGCGATTTGCCAACCAACCTGGCCTGCACCACAAATGATGACTTTCATTTCAACGCCCCTTCAGCCGGTGCAAATTTGTGAATATCTTATCCATCATCGCCAGCAATGCCAAGCGCGCGTATTTTTCGATGCAGCGCGCTGCGTTCCATTTCAACAAACTGCGCTGTGCGGCTTATATTGCCATCAAACCGTTGAATTTGAGCCGCCAAATAGGCCTTTTCAAAGGCTTCACGCGCCGCGCGCAATGGCAAGCCAACCAAAGATGGATCAAGCGAAACAGCTGAATCTTCGCCGCTGCCACTATCTGACACATCTGCCGCGGTAATTTCATCGCGACCACCAAATATCAAAGCGCGTTCCAATGTGTTACGCAATTGACGCAGATTGCCGGGCCAGACTTGCGCTTCGAGCACGGCCAAAGCATCAGGTGTTAGGCTGCGTGGCGGCAGATCCTGCGTCTGGGCCAGCTGATGCAGAAAATGCCCGCACAAAGGCGCAATATCCTCGCGTCGCTGTGTCAGCGCGGGGATATCCAATGGAATAACCGCCAATCTATCAAACAAATCTTGCCGGAAACTTATCGGCATGTCGGCGGTTTGATGGGCCGATATGAGGCGCAAATCAACAGGATCATTGGCGCCTTGAAACATAAAGCCCCGTTCTGTCAGAACGCGAAATAAATACCCCTGCGCGGCCTGCGATAAATCCGCAATTGCATCCAAATAAACAACACCGCCTTGCGCAGCCGCCCAAGGCGTTGGATCAAAGGCCCCCGTGTCATCCATCTGCGCCGAAAGCGCAGCGCAAGACAGGCGCATAAAGGGCGCATCCGCACGGGATGAATGTGCGTGAATATGCTGAGCCGCGCGCATTTTGCCGCTGCCGACAGGCCCATGCAGCAAGACACGCGCATTGCTCTGTGCCAGCTTATCCAGTTGCCCCATCATCGCCCGAAACGCGGGTGATTGCCCAACCATCGCAGGCAATTGTCCCTTTTGATTTCGGGTTTCGCGCAAGGATATATTTTCATGGCGTAAATTGGCCACTTCCCATGCACGCCGCGTCACCACAAGCAGCTGATCGATGTTAAAGGGCTTTTCGATAAAGTCGAACGCCCCCTGTTTGATCGCACCAACCGCGATTTCAATATTCCCATGGCCCGAAATGATAACCACAGGAATATGGGGGTGCGTTTTTTTCACCCGTTTCAGGATATCCAGCCCATCCATATCACTGTCTTTTAACCAGATATCCAAAATGATCATCGCTGGCGGTTGATCTGTCAGCGCATCAAGCGCGCCTTGGGCTGTACCAACGCGCCGCGTGGCAAAGCCCTCATCCTCGAGGATATCACCAATGAGCGCGCGAATATCGGATTCATCATCGACGATAAGAATGTCTGGCGAATTGGCCATTATGCCCCCTCAGAGTTGAATAGAATTTGAACACGGGCGCCAGCGTTTGGATTGCCACCCATCGCAGGGGCATCCAACAGCGACAACACCCCACCGTGGTCTTCGACAATTTTCTTCACAATCGCTAAGCCCAACCCTGTGCCCTTATCGCGTGTTGTGACATAGGGTTCAAACAACCGCCCACGATCATCAGGCAGACCAATCCCATTGTCATCAATCACTACAGCCCAGGCCCCATCCAACTGCGCCACAGCCACATGGATTACAGGGTCAAACCGAAGATTTGGTGTTTTTTCCTGCATGCTTTCAATAGCTTCGCCTGCATTTTTTAACAAATTTGTCAGGGCCTGCATCATCAGGGTTTTATCCAAATCCAGCGTCACAGGATGGTCTGGCAAAACAGTATTGAATTGAATGTTTGGCTGTCCGGCCTCTTGTAATGTGACAGCCTCTTGCACAAGCGCGACAAGGTCCATTGGCTTGCGAGAGACCTCGGGCATACGGGCGAATTTTGAAAACTCATCGACGATACGGCGCAAATCATCCGTTTGGCGCATAATTACCTGCGCCAGTTCGTCCAAACGCGCCCCGCCATCAGGCAATTTGGGCGCGAAATTCCGCCGAATACGATCTGCTGACAAGGAAATTGGGGTTAAGGGGTTTTTGATTTCATGCGCAATGCGACGCGCCACATCCCCCCATGCCGCCAAACGCTGCGCTGTGACCAAATCGGTGACATCATCAAAGGTTAACACGAATCCAGCCAAGGCATCGTCATCATCACGTCGGGCAGACCCACGCAGCAAAAGCACCTCTTGCCGGCCAGCGCGCATCAGGCGCAGCTGGCGCTGAAACCCACGCGGCCCTGCGGATGACAGTTCCAACCAAAATTCCGAAAACTCAGGCACGCAATCCGATAAGATTTGGCCCAGCGGCTCTTGCTCAAGACCCAAAAGACGCAAGGCAGACGTATTGGCAAAGCTGACCTTGCCCTGCGCGTCCAAGCCAATCACGCCAGATGAGACCGATGATAACACGCTGTCAAACAAACGGCGGCGGCTTTCAATTTGTTTGGTGTTCTCCAAAAGCCGGTCACGTTGTGATTTAATATCTGTTATCATCCCATTGAAATATTTACCTAATGATCCGATTTCATCATCTGTTTCTGTGGTTGGAACGCGCACGGACAAATCCCCCTGTCCCACGCGCTGTGCCGCCGCGGCCAATGCCCCAACCGGCCGCGCCAATCGTTCAGCAAACCACAATGCCATTAACACGGCGGCCAAAACCAAAATGACAGCAAACCCCAGATACAGCAGTCCAAATTCGAACAACACGCGCCCGCGTTCGCGTTCTAGCTGTTGATAGAATTGCGCGGTTTTTTGGGTGTCGTCCAACAGGCTGAGGATGGATCCATCCACCTCGCGTGAGACATAAAGATACCGATCAGCAAAGCCCGCCAAAGGCATCAGCGCGCGGAATTCATTATTATCCCAATCTTGGATCACATGCGGGGCCGTGCTGCGCGCCGCATTAAAATCTGCATCTGACGGCTTTTCATAATCAAACAAATACGACCGTTCCCCACGGGCGCGTATCTTACCGCTGCCGTCAATGACAAAGGCCTCGCGCAGGCCACGTTGAATTTCGCTTTGCGCCTGTGTCAGGATCAGTCGCAGCGCGCCATCATCCATAAAATACAGCTGCGCACGTTGCGATGCGATGCGGTCGGCCAGAATTTCTGTGTCGTTAATCAGGCCAGATGTGCGTTCAGCCTCATAGGCGCGTGCCGCGGCCAATGACGCCCCAACGACCTGCCGCACACGATCCGAAAACCACCCTTCAAGACCAACGTTAATTGTTAGCCCCGCAAAAATGGCCACAGTCACCGTCGGCACCAAAGCCATGGCGGTAAAGACCCCAGCCAATCGCAAATGCAAACGTGATCCGGCCGATTGCGCCCGTCGCGCCGCAATCACCCGCACCAGCCGCAGCAGCACCAAGCCAAGGATCAAAAGAACATAAACAAGATCCGCCAGTAAAACCAATCGCAATGCATCGGATGATAATGACGCATCCAATGGCCCCAACACCAAAATGGTGGACAGAACCAACAATGGGGCCAGAAACACCAAGCCAAGCGCCACAGTGTTTTGCACACGGCGCGCCATCAAACTGCGGCGCAGACGCTCAAACGCCAAAGACCCAACCCGAATGTCCAAAACCGTCTGCTCCGTTTTTGCCCTACCCTGTTATGGCGCGGCAAAGCAGGCAGACGCAAGCCTGAACTGTGGCATTTTTACATCAGCTTGCGTTTCCGCGTGACCTCGAGATCCAAATCCGCGATTTTCTTGCGCAAAGTGTTGCGATTAATTCCCAAAAGATCGGCGCATTTCGCCTGATTTCCGGCAGTTGCGTCCAATGCGATCGTAATCAATGGCGCCTCAATTTCGCGCAGTATGCGGGCATAGACGCCGGGGGGCGGTAAATCTGGCCCATGCAGGTCAAAATACCGCTGCAGGTGACGCGCCACAGCGGCGGACAGCTGCTCATTCTCTTGACCGCCTTGCAAAACTGGCGCAGCCTGCGGTTGCCCGCCCAAGACCAATTCCGCCTCGGCGCGTGTGACCTCGCCAGATCGTCCCGACAAGGACAGCCGCCGCAATGTATTTTCCAGCTGCCGCACATTTCCTGGCCAGCTGTAACCGCGAAATAGCTTGAGCGCCTCATCCGACAGGGGCCGAGCGGCCCCATCTTGGCCGGTTTCTTTTGTCAGAAAATAGCTGCACAGAAGATCCACATCATCCACACGTTCGCGCAGCGGCGGCAGATGAACCAAAGCTCCGGTTAATCTATAATATAGATCAGACCGTAATCGGCCATCCGCCATAAGTCCCGCCAAATCCGTTTGGGCTGTGGCTAAAAAGCGCGGTGTATATTCGCCAGGATTGTCCATCATACGCAGCAAACGCGCCTGTAATTCAGCAGATAGATCCGGCAGTTCTTCAACCAAAATGGTGCCGCCGCGGGCCTTGGCCAAGACCCGTGCGGGCCCTTCAATATCAGTTAAATCTGATGCGGTGACACTGACGAATGGCAGGCTGCGTCGATCCGAAAAATCATGAATTGACCGCGCCAGAAGGGATTTGCCAACCCCGGATTCGCCGGTAATCATCACTGGCAAATCCGCGTTCACAACCTGCGCAACCACGCGGTACAGTTGTTGCATTGCGGGGGTTTTACCGACCAATGGTAAATCGCCGGTTTCTTGCACCTCTGCCACGGGGGCTGCGGTGCCTTTATGCGGGGCACGCTGCGCCAAGGCACGCGCAACACGTTTCATCAAATCCGGCAGATCGAATGGTTTGGGCAGATAATCAAATGCTTTAACCTCGGCCGCTTGAATCGCTGTCATTATCGTGTTTTGCGCTGAAATCACGATCACCGGCAAATCGGGGCGATCTTGGCCGATTTTGGGGATCATTTCGATGCCATTACCATCGGGCATCATGACATCCGTAATCACCACATCGCCCTTGCCCTCTTCAACCCAACGCATCAGGGTTGTCAGCGCGCTGGTGGCGTGGACCCTGCACCCTGCGCGCGTTAGGGCCTGCGTTAGAACCGTGCGAATTGTGCGGTCGTCATCCGCAACCAGTACTGTGCCATCCATCAGCTGTCCCCTTTGTTTGTCATGCGCGGCGCCTGCGGCAGGCTGATTTTGAACCGAGTTTGCCCTGGCACACTGTCAACGGATATCCATCCGCCATGATCCGAAATAATCTTGCTGACCAAGGCAAGCCCCAGCCCTGTTCCGTTTTCACGCCCCGACACAAATGGGTCGAAGATATCGGCGCGGATGGTATCGGGCAGGCCTGGGCCATCGTCGATCACCTCGATCTGCAGGGGCAGTGCCTGTCCAGCCCCATCGGCGCGGCGCAGGCGGAAGGAATGTTCAAAATAACTGCGCAGACGGATTGTGCCAGCCGTTGTTCCCGCCGCCTCTGCCGCGTTTTTCAGCAAATTCAGAACCACCTGCAGCAGTTGATCCGCATCGCCCAGAGCAAGCGGCAACGAGGGGTCATAATCCTCGATAATTTTCATATGCGCCCCAAAGCCCAACAGGGCCGACCGGCGTGCACGATCCAACACATCATGCAGGTTGATCGGGCGCAGTTGCGGCGGGCTGAGGTTTCCAAACTGTTCCACCTGCGCCAAAAGGGCCAAAATGCGTCGCGTTTCATCCACAATAAGATCTGTTAAATCAAGATCTTCCCCCGAAAGGTTCATCGACAACAACTGCGCTGCGCCCGTGATCCCTGCCAGGGGGTTCTTGATTTCATGCGCCAACATTTCGGCCATGCCTATGGCGGATTTGGCTGCGGATTTCACAGATTGGCTTTGCGTCATGCGGCCAGCCAATTCACGCGGCGCAATCATAACAATCATCTGCCCTGTTTGCCCCGGCATCTGCGAGATGGATAAATTGCACTGAAGCGGTGCGCGATCCCCAGTGCCAACATCCACATCATTCACAAACAGCGGCGTCCCCGCCGCCCGCGCACGGGCAAAGCTGTCTTCGATCGGCGCATCAACGGCCAGTCGATCCCATATCGGCGCACCCAAAAGCGCTTTTTCTGATGCGTTCATGAACCCTTCGCCAGCCGCATTGACGCCAATAATGCGATCCAGGGCATCGATTAACAGTCCCGGAACGGGCAATGCGTTCCATATGCTGCGATCATCCATCAGGCGGCATCCTTTGCCCAAGCGGGATCCAGCGCCGCACGCAAATGCCTACGCACATCCCCCGGTGTTGCGGTTAAAACGGCGCGACGCAGATCGGATGGCGTCTTTGCCTGATCCATATACCACCCCAAATGTTTGCGCGTGACCTTGGTGCCCAATTCATTGCCGTAGAAGGACAGCGCCTCTTCGTAATGCTGCAGAACAATTTGCACGAACGCCTCACCGGTTGGCGTGATCGGCCCCGCCCGACCAGCCAATTGCGCAGATATTTGTGCCAGCGCCCATGGCCGTCCTTGCGCACCGCGCCCAACCATCACCGCATCGGCCCCAGATTGGGCCAGCGCAAGGCGGGCTGTATCTGCGCAAACAATATCCCCATTGGCAACCACAGGGACATTTGCCACGGATGTCACCTTTGATATTGCAGCCCAATCTGCCTGCCCTTTGTAAAACTGGCACCTTGTTCGACCATGCACAGTTAGCATTTTAATCCCAGCCGATTGCGCCCGCCGTGCCAATTCATCGCAATTTTGTGTCTCATCATCCCAACCAAGCCGCATTTTCAGCGTCACAGGCAGATCCACCGCATCAACAACGGCATCAATCAGGCGCAGCGCATGGTCCAAATCTCGCATCAACGCCGATCCTGAATACCCATTGACGACCTTTTTTGCAGGGCAACCCATATTAATGTCGATGAGTTTCGCGCCCCGATCCGCAACCTGACGGGCGGCTTCGGCCATCCAATAGGCTTCGCGTCCAGCCAACTGCACCGCCGCTGCACCTATGTCATCGTCAAACGCAGCCTTTTCGCGCACCCCGGGTTTGGCCTGCACCATTTCCTGACTGGCAACCATTTCCGACACCACCAATCCAGCCCCAAACCGCGCAACTGCGCGGCGATAAGGCAAATCGGTTATTCCAGCCATAGGCGCCAGAAATACAGCGGGGGTCAGGGATAGTGTATCAATATGAATGGTCATGATGCTCACGTCGTTCTGGGCTTTTGGTGGCGGAATGAGACCGATAAGATCAAGGGGGCATTTATGGAATATTGCGTAAATCCACAAATTTTCGCCCATAAATTAAACAACTGGATTTTTATGCCCAATTTTTAGGCAGGTCAACGTCAAAAACCCGGGCAGCAATTTGTGAAAACCTGGGTCATACTCAATTGCGCAGCTGATGAGGTCAGGATAAACATAACCAAACAAAAACAAGGCCAGACATGACAGGTAAGAGCATATCCGCATTGATCGTTGCAGCTGGCCGCGGCAGCCGTGCAGGTGGTCCAATTCCAAAACAATGGCAGCCCCTTCATGGTCGCACTGTATTAGAGCATACAATTGATCGGTTCACCCATCACCCAAAGATTGACCATGTGTTATTGGTTATCAATCCAGATGATGCACCACTTTTGGCGCAAACAGCAGCCGGCCAAACGCCGTGGGTGGGCGGCGCCGATACTCGGGCCGGATCGGTTCGCGCGGGGTTGCAAGCCTTGGCCAAAATGACACCGCGGCCTGGGTATGTGTTAATCCATGACGGCGCACGGGCCTGCACCCCTGCCCCTGTCATCGATCGTGTCATCGCGGCGCTTCAGCAATCGAACGCCGCCGCCCCTGGCCTGCCGGTCACAGATGCCCTGTGGCGGGCACAGGGCGGACACGTCACAGGCACCCAGCCGCGCGAGGGGCTGTGGCGGGCGCAAACACCGCAAGGGTTTGAATTGGCGTCTATTCTGGCGGCGCATGATCACCCCGCCGCGGCAAAAGCCGCCGATGATGTGGAATTGGCCTTGGCTGCGGGGCTTGAAGTCACTTTGGTTGACGGGCATGAAGAGAATATCAAAATCACCCACCCCGAAGATTTCATTCGGGCAGAAAGGATCCTGACCTCATGGATGTAAGATTGGGAAATGGGTATGATGTGCATGCCTTTTGTGAAGGCGATGCCGTTATCCTGTGCGGCGTGCATATCCCACATGATGCGGCGCTGCTGGGGCATTCCGATGCGGATGTGGGCCTGCACGCCATCACCGACGCCATTTATGGCGCCTTGGCCATGGGTGACATTGGCCGCCATTTCCCGCCCAGTGATCCACAATGGAAAGGGGCCAGCAGTGATATCTTTCTGGATCACGCCTGCAAAATGGCCCGCGATATGGGGTACAACCTGTCCAATATCGACTGCACCTTGGTCTGCGAAGCGCCCAAAATCGGCCCCCATGCCGATGCGATGACACTGCGGGTGGCCGACATTTGCGGCATTGCCCCAACGCGGGTCTCGATCAAGGCCACCACATCGGAACGGTTGGGATTCACAGGACGCCGCGAAGGCATCGCAGCCTTGGCCACAGCCTGTTTGGTGGCGCCATGATGGCCGCACGCATCATCGCCACATTCGGCTATGTTGGGTATATTCGCCCAGCCCCCGGCACTTGGGGGTCATTGGCCGCTGTCATTGCTGGCTATGCCGCCTATCCCCTGATCGGCGCTCTGGGCTTGACGGTATTCACCGCATTGATCCTACCGCTGGGCTGGTGGGCCACAAAAACCTATACCGCCGGCAGCGCGGACCATGACCCCAAAGAAGTCGTCGTGGATGAGCTGTGGGGGCAATGGATTGCCCTGATGCCTGTTTTTTGGGGGGCCGCCATGACCGGCGCGCCCGCATCGGCGCTGTGGCCTGGCTGGATCAGAGCGTTTATCCTGTTTCGCCTGTTTGATATCACCAAATGGGGCCCCATCGGCTGGGCCGACCGACGCAATGATGCAATGGGGGTGATGCTGGATGATGGCATCGCCGGTCTTTTCGCCGCCATTGGTGTGGTCATTTTGGCTGCCATTGCCCATGGGGTGATGTTTTTATGATGGATGACTTGGCCCGATCTGTTTTGAACGCGGCACGAACGCGGGGGTGGCGCATTGCCACCGCCGAAAGCTGCACAGGCGGGGCCGTTTGCGCCGCATTAACCCGCATTGCAGGCGCATCCGATGTGATCGAGGCGGGGTTCATCACCTACTCCAATACCGCCAAAATGCGCATGCTGGGGGTGCAAAAAGACGTATTGGATCAATTCGGCGCCGTATCACAGCAGGTCGCGGCGCAAATGGCTGCCGGCGCAGCCAAATCCGCCGATGTTGAATTGGCTGTCGCAATCACCGGCATCGCCGGACCGGGCGGATCGGACTTCAAACCCGAAGGCCGTGTTTGCTTTGGCATCTATGCCCCCACGGGACATCACACCGAAACAGTAGAATTCGGCGCGCTTGGCCGAAATGCCGTTCAAACGGCCGCAACACAGCATGCTCTTACACTGTTGTTAAACGCCGCGCAGAGTTCATAAATCGCCCATAATTTGCACGATAAACAAAAATAATGCGTAAAATTTAGGCAGTTTCCAAACTGCCCCTAATTTAATCACGCAGCCCAAAAGAACGTTCTTTTTTTCACATCGAACCTGCGGTTGAAGCGCGTAAGAGATGTATTGAAATGAAGGGTTTTTCCAATGAACGCAGCTGATACCGCATGGATTATCGTCGCCACGGCGCTGGTCCTGTTTATGACCCTGCCGGGGCTTGCATTGTTCTATGGCGGGCTTGTGCGCGCGCGCAACGTCCTGAGCGTCTTTATGCAATGCTATGCCATCGCCTGTTTAATGAGCGTTCTTTGGCTGCTGGCTGGATATTCCATCGCCTTTGGCGATGGTGGGGCCTATTGGGGCGGCTTTGGCAAAATGGCCCTGTCGGGTATCACTGCTGATACAGTTTCAGGCACCCTGCCCGAGGTCCTGTTCTTTGCCTTCCAAATGACCTTCGCCATTATCACCCCGGCCCTGATCGTTGGCGCCTATGTTGAACGGATCAATTTCAGCTTTGTCTTGCTGTTTTCCGCATTGTGGATGCTATTGTGCTATGCGCCGGTGACGCATTGGATTTGGGGCGGCGGTTTCCTGGCTGATAGCGGCATTTTTGGTGACATCGGTGTGCGCGATTTTGCGGGCGATATTGTTGTTCACGAAACAGCAGGGATTGCGGCGCTGATCTTGGCGGTGATGCTGGGCGCGCGGCGCAACCGCACCACCCCGCCGCATAACCCCGGTATGGTGATGATCGGCGCGGCCATGCTGTGGGTGGGCTGGTTTGGCTTTAACGGCGGATCACAGCTGGCCGCCGATGGCGGGGCGGCGATGGCGCTGACGGTGACGCATATCTCGGCCGCGACCGCATCCCTGACATGGGCGATTTGGGAACGGATTAAATTTGGCAAAGCCTCGCTTGTGGGAATTGTCACGGGTACGATTGCGGGCTTGGCCTCAATTACCCCTGCCAGCGGCTTTGTTGGCCCGATCGAGGCGCTGATCATCGGCGCAATCGCAGGTGTTCTGTGCCAAGAGGCCGTCAATCTGGTGCGCAACACGCTGAAAATTGACGATACGCTGGACGTCTTTGCCGTGCATGGCGTGGGCGGCAT
>JALQTR010000038.1 GCA_023260835.1 Paracoccaceae bacterium | reverse complement strand
TTTTGTTTTGCCGCGCACGCCACATGGCTTGACGCACCATGCAACTGGCCCAGATATTGCAACACAGGATCACAGATTGTGAGGGCGTATTATGAAGAAATTTTGGGGTCTTGGCTTCGCGTTGTTGATGGGCGTTGCGCAACCGGCGCAGGCCAAGGACTGGTTTGATTTCACCTTCACCTCCATCGAGGGGGGGCTGATTGAAACCGAATCTTACCGCGGTAAGGCTGTATTGGTTGTAAATACGGCTTCAAAATGCGGTTTCACAGATCAGCTAGAAGGGATGCAAGACATCTATGCCCGTTACCGCGAACGGGGCTTGGTGGTTTTGGCTGTTCCATCAGATGATTTCCGACAGGAATTGGACAGCAATGAAGAGGTTGCTGAATTTTGCGCCCTGACATACGGCACGGAATTTCCGATGACGGAAATCACCCGCGTGAAGGGCGCCTTGGCGCATCCGTTTTACAAATGGGCCGCAGCGCAGACTGGGTTCAAACCACGCTGGAATTTCTACAAAATTCTGATTGGCCCAGATGGACAGATTGTGGACAGCTGGAATTCTTTGACCCGCCCCAATTCGGGCAAGGTTATGCAGGCTGTGGAAAAGGCATTGGCGGACAAATAAGGCCCAATCCGGCATCTTGCCTTTTTCAGTCATTTACATGTCGCTTTTTGGCAATTTTTTTCACTGTTTGGGCAAAATATGTGTTTGCGTCTGATGGTTTTGGATGCAACACTCAGCATTACTAATGGGCATTGCAGAAAACCGCAGGCCCCAATGAACAACAACAGAGAGGATGAATTATGGCATTTTTTACCCGCACCGGAAAACCGCTTCCCAAAGTGGTCACCGATCAAATCGGTAAAATTGGCACAGACGCTGTTAGCCGGCGCGAGTTTTTGGCCACGGCCAGTGCCTTTGGCGCAACCGCCGCAACCGCCTATTCCATGCTGGGCCTGCCCGCCCCAGCCAAGGCCGATGGCCATGGCAAAAAAGGCGGCACCGTTCGCATTCAGATGGAAGTGCGCGCACTGAAAGACCCACGCACCTATGACTGGAGCCAGATTGCAAACTTCAGCCGCGGTTGGCTGGAATATCTGGTGCTGTACGAAAATGATGGTACATTCACCCCCGCCCTGCTGGAAAGCTGGGAAATCAATGATGCGGCCACAGAATATACATTGAACGTACGCAAGGGCGTGAAGTGGAACAATGGCGATGACTTCACCGCCGAAGACGTGGCGCGCAACATTGAAATGTGGTGCGACAAAGGCGCCGAAGGCAACTCGATGGCCGGCCGTATGGCAACGCTGATCGACGAAGCCACCGGCAAAGCCGCAGCTGGCGCGATCACCGTTGTGGACAGCCACACCGTGAAGCTGAAACTGCCGCGTCCTGATATTTCGCTCATCCCCGGCATGGCAGATTATCCCGCCGCCATCGTTCACAAATCCCACAGCGTCGACACAATGTTGTCCAACCCCGTTGGCACTGGCCCCTATCTGCCAGAAAGCCTGGAAGTGGGCGTGAAGGCCGTTCTGGTGCGCAACGAAAACCACACATGGTGGAACGAAGGTAACGGCGCATGGGTTGATCGCGTTGAATACATCGATTACGGCACCGATCCTGCAGCCTGGGTTGCCGCAGTTGAGGCCGAAGAGGTCGATATGCTGTACTCCGTAGATGGCGAATATATCGACATCATTGGCGGCTTTGATGGCTGGCAGCAAAATGAAATCGTCACCGGTGCAACCATTGTTATTCGTCCAAACCAATTGGCCGAAGTGGATGGCAAACGCCCCTATGCAGACGTTCGCGTTCGCCGCGCCATTCAGATGGCAGTAGACAACAATGTTCTGCTGGAACTGGGCTATGACGGCCGCGGTCAGACTGCGGAAAACCACCATGTTGGTCCGATGCACCCTGAATATGCGAAATTGCCTGCGCAAAAGCATGATCCAGCCGGCGCCTTGGCCCTGATGAAAGAGGCCGGCATGGCCGATTTCGAGCATGAGATCGTCTCCATCGACGACGCATGGCGCAAAAACACCACCGACGCGGTCGCAGCCCAGCTGCGTGACGCCGGCATCAAGGTGAAACGCACCGTTCTGCCCGGGTCCACCTTCTGGAATGATTGGACGAAATATCCATTCAGCTCGACCAACTGGAACCACCGTCCATTGGGCGTCCAGATCTGGGCCCTGGCCTATCGCAGTGGCGAAGCATGGAACGAATTTGGCTGGTCCAGCCCTGAATTCGACGCCGTGTTGGAAAAAGCATTGGCAACAGCGGATGTTGAAAAGCGCCGCGCGCTGATGGCCGAAGGCCAGCGCCTGATCCAAGAGGCAGGTGTGACGCTGCAGCCATACTGGCGTTCGCTGTACAACCACAACCGTGAAGGCCTGCAGGGCGGCGCGCACCACATCTCGTTCGAGATCCGCCCAGAGCAGCTGCACTGGAGCTAAGCTTCACAAAATAATCAAGGCAGCGGCCCCCGATTGGGGGCCGTTGTCGTTTCAATGGGGGTAAAGATGGATCTGTACCATTTTATTTCAGCCGCTCTTTTGGCTCTGCCTGCTGCCTGGCTGACCATTGGCGTGTGGGAAAATATTCGTCACCCTGTGATGAACGAAACCTATACGGCCGAAGTGCTGTCAATGGCGCGGCTAAAACACGACTATCCCCAGCTGTTTAACCAAATCGGGAAGCGCGCCATTCAGAATCGAGGCATTCAGCGATTGGCCTTTTATGCAATCGTCAGTGCTGAACTGGGCATCAGTCTTGCCCTATGGGCTGGGGCTGGGGCGCATATTTTCGCCCCCGACATGGCGCTGACAGATACATTGGGCAAACTTGCCATATTGGGGTTTTGTTCATTATGGGGCAGTTTTTTGGTTGTCGGAAATTATTTTGCCTATTGGATGTGTCATGACATCGCGCAAAACACGCATTTTCAGATGCTGTTTTGGGGCTTGGGCATTTTGATTTTTTTATCCATTGGATCGTAAATCCATCCAGCATGGGCTTTTCTTGGCCGCCTTGGCTGACTATAATACATGGGTCTGATTGAAAGCCCCATCCAATGTTCTTTTTGCAAACCAAATCCTGTCTTGCCCTGCTGACAGGGGGCATTTTGATGGTTTGCAACGTCATGGCGCCGGCGGCATTTGCGCAAACCATTGCCCCACCCAAGGATCGACCTGCCGGCGTTGCTGTGGCGCCATCCGCCCCGCCGCCACGCGCACGGCCCAAGGCGCAAATCGTTACACCCCCCCCAGCCCCCGAACCGCAAACTGCGCCGGCGGTTATTTCTGTATTAGATACCCCCGAACAAAAAATCATTCTGCAAACGCCTGCCATACCCCGGCCAGAAATGCGGCCACAGGATCAATCCACGGTAACGGAAACGGCCGACACCACCACCGGCTTTGCGCGCCCACCTGCGCGCCCCGCGTCTGTGGCGTCGGCCGTTGTGGCGCGGCCCCAAATCAGCCAAACCCAAACGGCCCCGCAAAAACGAACCGGCTTTTTTGGGCTTTTCACGAATAAATCCTATCCGAAATCCAGCACATATGTGGCAAATAAAGCCACGGAACGCGTCAATCTGCCCGATACGGATCTGCTGCTGCTGGGGATTTATGGCAAAACAGGCGCGTTAAAGGCGATGGTTCAATTGCCAAATGGTCAGGTCAAACAGGTGAAACGCGGGGATAAGGTCGAAGGCGGCCAAATAACAGCAATCACAAAAGACAGCGTCAGCTTTACCCGAAACGGTCAAACAGACAGGCTGAAGCTCCCCAAAGGGTAAGCAAAGCTTTGCCAGTGGCTTTTTATACTTTTGACCCCGCGCGAAAGGCGCAGTATAGGGGCAATATGAATCCCAAAAGGGGCTGATGTGCTGCGTTTTGTATTATCATTTATTGGCGGTTTTTTCACCTTCATCACCATGGGGGTGATGGTTGGTGCCTTGTCAGTGGGCGCAGTGATCTGGGTCTACAGCCAGGATTTGCCCAGCCACACATCACTGGCGCAATATCAGCCGCCAACAATCAGCCGCATTTATTCGCGTGAGGGCCGCATCATTGATGAATTTGCCCAAGAACGTCGCCTGTTCACCCCTGCATCTGACATCCCTGACCTGATCAAACACGCCTTCATTTCCGCCGAGGATAAGAATTTTTACAACCACAACGGATTTGATACCCGCGGCATGGCATCTGCCCTGATCGATGCGATCAAATCACGGGGGGCGAATTTGCGCGGGGCATCCACAATCACGCAACAGGTGATGAAAAACTTCCTTCTGTCCGGCGACCGCCGGCTGGAACGCAAAATAAAAGAAATCATCCTTGCCACCCGCGTGGAAGAAGCGTTGGATAAAGAAAAGATCCTAGAGCTTTATTTAAATGAGATTTTTTTGGGTCAAAACTCATATGGAGTGACCGCGGCCGCGCAAACCTATTTCAACAAAACCCTGTGGGAGCTGGCCCCACATGAGGCAGCATTTTTGGCGTCCCTGCCCAAAGCACCATCCGATTTTCATCCCGTTCGGCGCAAAGACCGCCTGACACAGCGGCGCAATTTTGTTCTGCGCGAAATGATGGAAAACGGCTATATCAGCAAGGCCACATATGAGGCCGAGCGCGCCCTGCCCCTGCGGTCGGTTCAAAATGGCGATTTCCCATCTTTCCGGACCGCTCTGCCCGATCGCGATTATTTCACCGATGAAATTCGCCGGCAGCTGAGCCAAGATTTTGGCGAAGACAGTTTCTTTTCAGGTGGCTATTCGGTGCGCGCCACGGTCGATCCTGGCCTGCAAAACTTGGCTGGGGACGCGCTGCGCGCGCGGTTGGAAGACTATGACCGCGAAAAGGGCGATTGGCGCGGTACGGATCAGCGGCTGACGGCAGATAAATTGGCCACCGCCGATCAATGGCAGGCCGCGCTGAAATCACTCGACCTGCCACGTGGGATCAATGCGGGGGGCAAGTGGCATCTGGCTGTCGTTTTAGATGTGCAAGACCAATATCTGCAAATCGGAATCGAGGACCAGCCAGATTTGGGCCGGGTTCCAAGGGCTGATATTCGGTGGATGAAGGGCAATTTCTTCGACAATTTTACCAAAGGTGATGTTGTTTATGTGCGCGCCGCACTGGACGATGCAGGCAAACGGTCGCATTGGTCATTGCGGCAAATCCCACAAATTCAGGGCGCCTTTATGGCAATGGATGTCAACACCGGCCGCGTTTTGGCGATGCAGGGTGGGTTTTCCTATAAAACATCCGTTTTCAATCGCGCGACACAGGCTTGGCGCCAGCCAGGATCGAACTTCAAACCCTTCGTTTATGCCGCCGCGCTGGACAGCGGCTACAGCCCCGCAACCATCGTGATTGACGCCCCGATCGAGGTCAACACCCCCGAAGGTCTGTGGACACCCAAAAACGCGGGCAGCCGTTTTTATGGCCCCACGCCAATGCGCACAGGGATCGAACAATCCCGCAACCTGATGACAATCCGATTGGCGCAGGAATTGGGGATGGAAACCATTGCCCGTTATGCCGAAGGGTTCGGGCTTTATGATAACATGAATCCCTATTTGGCGAATGCATTGGGGGCGCAAGAAACAACGCTGTTCCGCGTCGTTTCAGCCTATGCCATGTTTGCCAATGGCGGTGAACGGGTCGAACCGACATTGGTGGACCGTGTCCAAGACCGGTTTGGGCGCACTGTCTATCGCCATGATGCGCGCAAATGCGTGGACTGTGATCAGGCAGAGCTGCCCCCGCGGGCGGCCCCGCGGATCCTGTCCTCGCGCGAACGGATTATGGATGCAATCACCGCCTATCAGCTGACATCGATGATGCAAGGCACGGTTCAGCGCGGCACGGCGGCTGGTGTGGTGCGGCTGGATGTGCCTGTGGCGGGCAAAACCGGTACGACAAACGAAGCCCGCGATGTTTGGTTCACAGGCTTCACATCCAACATTGTGGCTGGGTGTTATATGGGTTTTGATGTGCCGCGCCCCTTGGGCCGCGGGGCCTATGGCGCATCCATGTGCGGACCTGTGTTTCAAAAATTCATGACCGAAGCCGTGAAAAAATATGGCGGGGGGTCATTCCACATTCCCGCAGGCGGGCATTTCATCAATATGGACCGCAACACAGGCGCGCGCCTGCCTGCTGATGCAACTGGTGAAAATGTCATTGCCGAATTTTTCCGCGATGGGGATGAACCAACCTTTGGGGTCACAACCGGCGGCGGCTTTGCCATTGGATCCAATTTGCAAAGCGAACAAGACACAGCAGAAGAAACTGAACCAACAGATGAAACAATTCCAGCCCCAACCGATGGCGCCGGCGGGAATTTTGGGTCCATTTCATCCGGTGGTCTTTACTAGGTGGTGTTTCGGCGCTTGCCAGCGCCCCGCCCAACAAGATAAAGAGAAAGAAAAAAGGGATCCCTAGGTATGAGCCAGACCGACAGCTTTATCGATGAAGTCAGCGAAGAGCTGCGCCGTGATCAACTCTTCGCGCTGCTGCGACGCTATGGTTGGATTGCGGCTTTGGCGGTTGTTCTGGTTGTGGGCGGCGCCGCCTGGAATGAATATCGCAAGGCCCAATCACAAGCCATGGCCGAGGCATTTGGGGATGCGATCCTGTCAGCGCTGGACGCGGCCGATAACGCCGCGCGCGTTGCCGCCCTGCAACAGATTGAGGCGCAAAGCGACACGCAGCTGGCCCTATTGTCCCTGCTGATCGCAGGTGAAGCACAAGCCGCGGATGATGCAGCGGCCGTCACTTCGGCGCTGGATGCGGTTGGAACCGCGCAAGACGCACCGCAAATTTATCGCGATATCGCCCTATTCAAAGCGGCCACTGCGGATGGAACTGACATGGATGCATCGCAACGCAATGCTGCGCTGGATGCACTTGCGACCCGCGGTGGGATGCTGCGCCTTTTGGCGTGGGAACAGCAGGCGCTGCTTGCCCTTGAAGGTGGCGATAAGGCAGCGGCCATTGATGGGCTGTCAAAAATCATGCTGGATGCAGATGCCACATCGTCCTTGCGCAGTCGTGCAGGCCAGATGATCATTGCCCTGGGCGGTGAATTGCCGGATCCTGTCGCTGCGTTACCGCAATAATTTCGTTTTTCCTTTCACCGACAAAGGGTGTTGTTTGATGTCTGATTTTGCCCAATTCTTTTCGTTCACCAAGGCGTATAAACCCATGGGGGCGCTGCTGGTTTGCGCCGCTGTGCTGGGTGCCTGTGCGGAACCTGAAACGATCCTACCGGGCAAACGCGAACCTGTGAATTCCGTCCTGAGCTATTATCAAGCCGAACAAAAGCAAACCATCAAACCAACCCGCTTTACCCCCCCGCGGGCTGCAAGCGTCAAAAATTGGCCAAACCGCAGCGGTAATGGTGTCTTCAACGCCCCTGCGCATTTGGCATTTGCAGATGCGCCCACCGTTCAGTGGCAAGCCAATATCGGCAAAGGCAACAGCCGCCGTTATCGTACTTCAGCAACACCCGTTGCAATGAATGGCGTGATTTTCACATTGGATGCGGCCAATCAGCTGATGGCTACGTCTGCCGCGGATGGGTCGCAAATCTGGCAGCGTGATTTAACCCCAACGGGTGAACGGCCAGGTGATGCCGCAGGTGGTGCGGTCAGCGCCGATAAGGACCGGATTTATGTAACAACTGGGTTTGGCCAGCTTCATGCGATTGATGCCAAAACAGGGCAAGATATTTGGACGCATAACTTGGGCGCGCCAACCGCGACCCAAGCCACCGTGCGTGGCGGCATTGTTTATTTGGCCAGCGGCGACAACAAGGCCTGGGCCTTTGATGCGAAAACCGGTCGCATTCGTTGGCAACAAGCCACATCAGATCAACCCCTGTCCAGCACCGGCCCAAGCAGCGCGGTTGTGACTGGGGATTTGGCGGTCTTTGGGTTCTCATCAGCTGAAATGGTGGCCTATTTACGTCAGGGCGGGTTGCAACTGTGGTCATCTGTTTTGGCGGGCAAACGCCCAGCCGAGGCCGCAAAATCCTTTGCCGCAATCAGCGGTGGCCCAGTCCTGTCCGGCAGCCGCCTTTACGCCGGCACATTGGCCGGCCGTTTGGGGGCGTTTGACCTGCGCAGCGGCAAATTGCTGTGGACCGCACAAGAAGGCGCCGCAGGTCCGGTATGGCCCGCGCGCGGCAGCCTGTTTGTTGTGAATGACAACAACGAACTTTTGCGCCTGGATCAATCCAGCGGCCGCGTGCTGTGGCGCCAAGATTTGCCAAAATATGTCAAACCCAGCCCATCAAAGGCCACAAATATCCATATGCATTTCGGCCCCATCTTGGCGGGCGGCTATGTGACGGTGGTATCGTCTGATGGCGTGATCCGTCGTTTTGCGCCACAAACCGGCGCCCCAGCTGACAGCATCCCCCTGCCCGATGGCGCCGCTGCCGCGCCAATCCTTGTGGATAGCACGATGTATATCGTTTCCCAAAAGGGCCAGCTTCTGGCCCTGAAATAACCCCTGCCCCGCAGGTTCGAAAGACAAACGCATGAGCTTTACTTTGGCCATTGTTGGCCGCCCTAATGTTGGCAAATCCACCCTGTTCAACCGTTTGGTTGGCAAAAAGCTGGCTTTGGTTGATGACCAACCCGGCGTGACACGCGATTTGCGCGAAGGGGCTGCACGGATTGCGGATCTGCGCTTTACCGTGATCGACACGGCCGGTTTAGAGGACGCAACGGATGACAGCCTTCAGGGCCGGATGCGCCGGCTGACGGAACGCGCCGTTGATATGGCGGATATCTGCCTGTTCATGATTGATGCGCGCACAGGCGTTACCCCCACGGATGAAATTTTCGCCGAAATTCTGCGCAAACGCGCTGATCACGTTATTCTGGCCGCAAATAAAGCCGAAGGCGCCGCCGCCGATGCAGGCGTGATCGAGGCCTATGGCCTGGGTCTGGGGGAACCGTTGCGCCTGTCAGCCGAACATGGCGAAGGGATGTCGGATCTGTACACCGCGCTTCTGCCCATTGCCGAGCAAATCGAGGATGAAAACAGCCGCACCGAAGATGAGGCCATCACCGATATCGAGCTGGATGAGGAAGACCTGCCCGAAGACATCGAAGACGACATGGGGCTTTTGCCCCCTGCCCAAACCATCAGCACGGCAAAGCCGCTGCAAATCGCTGTGGTTGGCCGCCCCAATGCGGGAAAATCCACGCTGATCAACAAAATCATCGGCGAAGATCGCCTGCTGACCGGCCCCGAGGCTGGCATCACCCGCGATGCAATTTCCATGAATGTGACATGGGATGGTCTGCCGATGCGCATCTGGGACACTGCCGGTATGCGCAAACGTGCCAAAGTCCAGGAAAAGCTGGAAAAGCTGTCCGTATCGGATGGTCTGCGCGCGGTCAAATTTGCCGAGGTTGTGGTGGTGTTGCTGGACGCAGCCATCCCCTTTGAACAGCAGGATCTGCGCATTGCCGATCTGGCCGAACGCGAAGGCCGCGCCGTGGTCATTGCCGTGAATAAATGGGATGTCGAAGACGCGCGCCAAGAAAAGCTGGCCGCCTTGAAAGAGGCCTTTGGCCGCCTTCTGCCACAGCTGCGCGGTGCGCCATTGGTCACCGTATCAGCCAAAACTGGCCGCGGATTGGACCGGCTGCGCGCAGCGATTGAAAAGGCACATACCGTTTGGAACCGCCGTGTTGGCACGGGGCCATTGAACCGCTGGCTGTCGGCGATGATCGAATCGCATCCGCCCCCTGCGCCGCAGGGCAAGCGGATCAAACTGCGATACATGACGCAGGCAAAATCCCGCCCGCCGGGGTTTGTGGTGATGTGTTCGCATCCAGATAAATTGCCCGAAAGCTATAGCCGGTATTTGGTCAACGGGCTGCGCGATGCCTTTGACATGCCCGGAACGCCCATCCGCCTGACGATGCGCGGACAAGGGGATAAGAACCCCTATAAGGGGCGGCGCAAGAAAAATGCCGGGGCGCTGAAGAAACATTTGGGCAAATAAATGGACAACCTGCGCGCCAGCCTGCTGATGATTGCCGCCATGGGCGGCTTCGCGATCGAGGATCTGTTCATCAAACTGCTGGGGCAAAGTTTTGCACCAGGTCAAATCCTGTTCTTTTTGGGCGCAGGTGGCGCGCTGATCTTTGGCACCATAGCGCGGGCAAAGGGCATTGCCCTGTGGCACCGCGATCTGCTGCACCCCACCATGATCTGGCGCAACGCAGGCGAGGTGATCGGCACCGCCGGTTTTTTCAGCGCCGTGATCTTGGCCCCGCTGACAGTGGTTTCGGCAATCATTCAGGTGATGCCACTGGCCGTGACCATGGGGGCGGCGCTGGTGCTGGGCGAAACCGTGGGATGGCGTCGCTGGGCCGCCATTTTAATCGGCTTTACCGGTGTCATGCTGATTATTCGCCCCGGCACCGCTGATTTTGATCCGACCAGCATTTTGGCACTGATCGGCGTTTTGGGTCTGTCGGTGCGCGATTTGGCCACCCGCGCGGTGCCGCGGGGCATTCCATCGCTGCTGATGGTCACCTGGGGCTTTGGCCTGCTGGCGCCGCTGGGGCTGATCCTGCTGGGTTTTTCGGGTGGGGCGACCCTGCCGGATGCGCGCGGGATGCTGCTGGCCTGTGCCATGCTGGGATCAGGGGCCTGCGCCTATTATATGCTGACGATTGCCACGCGCATCGGGGATATGTCTGTGGTGGCCCCTTATCGCTATTCCCGTCTGGTGTTTGCGATGATCATCGGTTTGACTGTCTTTGCTGAACGCCCCGATGGGATGACCCTGCTGGGCGCGGGGATTGTCTGCGCCGCGGGGCTTTATGGATTTATGCGCGAAAGACGTGCGCGCAACCTTTAACTGTTTGCGCAACCACTGTTTCCCTTCGCCTGCCCCCATGCTATGCGCGCGATAAGCAAGCAAAGGAGCATTGGCATGAGCACAATCATCGAAATCATCGGCCGTGAAATTCTGGACAGCCGCGGCAACCCCACCGTCGAAGTGGACGTGATTTTGGAAGATGGCACCATGGGCCGCGCCGCCGTTCCATCGGGTGCATCCACCGGTGCGCATGAAGCCGTGGAAAAGCGTGATGGCGATAAATCGCGCTACATGGGCAAGGGTGTTTTGGATGCGGTTGCCGCCGTCAATGGTGAAATCGCTGATGCTTTGGTCGGGTTTGACGCCACCGAACAGCAGGCGATTGACGCGGCGATGATCGAATTGGATGGCACGCCCAATAAATCCCGTCTGGGGGCCAATGCGATCTTGGGTGTGTCTTTGGCCGTGGCCAAAGCGGCCGCCGATTATTGCACGCAGCCGCTTTATCGGTATGTCGGTGGCACATCGGCCCGCGTTTTGCCGGTGCCAATGATGAATATCATCAACGGCGGCGAACACGCCGACAACCCGATTGATATTCAGGAATTTATGATCATGCCCGTCTCCGCCACATCGATCCGCGACGCGGTGCGCATGGGCGCCGAAGTGTTCCACACCCTGAAAAAGGAACTGCACGCCGCAGGCCTGTCCACCGGCATCGGGGATGAGGGCGGGTTTGCCCCAAACATCGCATCAGCCCGCGAAGCGTTGGATTTCATTTTGGCATCGATCAAAAAGGCCGGGTATAAGCCGGGCGAAGATATCTATCTGGCGCTGGATTGCGCTGCGACCGAATATTACAAAGACGGCAAATATGTGCTGGCTGGCGAAGGCAAAACCCTGACATCCGATGAAAACGTCGCCTATCTGGCGGCGCTGGTTGCGGATTATCCGATTATTTCCATCGAGGATGGCATGGCCGAAGACGATTGGGATGGCTGGCGCAAACTGACCGAAGTTCTGGGCAATAAGGTTCAGCTGGTGGGCGATGATCTGTTCGTCACCAACCCCGCCCGTCTGGCCGAAGGTATCGCCGCAGGTTGCGCCAACTCCATGTTGGTTAAAGTCAATCAAATCGGCAGCTTGTCTGAAACTCTTGAAGCGGTCGATATGGCCCACCGTGCGCGATACACCAATGTGATGTCGCATCGTTCGGGCGAAACCGAAGACGCCACCATCGCCGATTTGGCGGTCGCCACCAACTGCGGGCAGATCAAAACCGGCTCGCTGGCGCGGTCTGACCGGTTGGCAAAATACAACCAGCTGATCCGCATTGAAGAGGATCTGGGCGAAACCGCCATCTATGCCGGCCGCAGCATCCTGCGCGGCTAATCTGCCGTTACATTATCAGGGGGTCCAGTGAAACTGGGCCTCTTTTTTTATGGCCAAAATCGGGGCGGATAACACATCCCCCGTGGCGGCCATCAAGGCGCGGCGTTTGTCCTCGCCCGTGAACACCACATGGACAGACAGGGCCGATTGCAGCGCTGGCAGGCAAAGTGTCACTCGCGGGGCCAAAGATGCATCCGCAGGGCGCATGGGCAACACAGCCGGAGCATCCGGCGCCATCGCCTGATCCAGATGATCGCCCCCGGGGAACAAAGATGCAAAATGCAAATCCGCCCCCATCCCCAGCAACGCAACCGCGGCTGGCAAACGTGGTGCCAACCGCTGTGCCAGCAAACCTGCCGCCTGCTGGGGGCTGTGCCCCGTCATATAGAGATCCAGAAAGTGTGCTTTTTGCGCGGCGCCTTGCAACAGATGACGTCTAATCATCGCCCCATTTGATTGTGGGTCCTCTGGCGGCACCCATCGTTCATCAGATGCGATCACATCCACGCGGTCCCATGGCAAATCCGCCCCGCAAAGCACATCGAAAATTGGCACAGGCGTACGCCCGCCCGGAACGATCAACAAAGCCCGATCATGATGAAACAGATGTTGCACCAGATCGGCCGATATTTGATCGGCCAAATCCATCGCCATTAAATCACTGTCAGGATAGTCTTTTATATTCATGATGTTATCTTCCGCCAAGCGCGCCCATCGCGGGACATCAAAAGGGATGCATCGGATGGGCCAGATGATCCACTGGCATAGGTTTTTGGCACATCCGCCCGCGCCTGCCAGCCAGCAATGATGGGATCGGTCCAGGCCCAGGCGGCCTCGACCTCATCTGCGCGCATGAACAGGGTCTGATCGCCGCGAATGACATCCATGATCAGGCGCTCATAAGCGTCTGTTGGGCTGCCTGATGATGGGCCAAGGGTTTTGGCAAAGCTCATGTCCAAGGGCACATCCATCAGGCGCATTCCGCCCGGCCCCGGTTCCTTGATCGTCACCCCCATGGTGATGCCTTCATTGGGTTGCAGGCGGATGGTCAGCACATTGGCGTGGCGGCCTGCTTCGGGGCCGAAAATGGAATGCGGCGCATCCTTGAACACAACGGCAATTTCAGATGCGCGCGCCGACAGGGCCTTGCCTGTGCGCAAATAAAACGGTGTGCCGGCCCACCGCCAGTTTGAAATCGACAGCTTTAACGCAACAAAGCTTTCGGTGTGGCTTTTGGGATTGTTCACATCCGCACGAAACCCGCCGCCCTGCCCGTCCTCATACTGGCCGCGCACGATGTGATGGGGCTGTACGGGCTCTAGCGCGCGGATCACCTTGACCTTTTCATCGCGCACCGATTGGGGCTCAAATTTCGCGGGGGGTTCCATCGCGGTCAGGCACAGCAGTTGCATCAGATGGTTTTGCACCATATCGCGCATCGCCCCGGCCCCATCGTAATAGGCCGCACGCCCCGCCACCGTCAGGCTTTCGGCCACGGTGATTTGAATGTGATCCACATATTGGCTGTTCCACAAAGGTTCAAACAGCATATTTCCAAACCGGATCACCATCAGGTTTTGCACGGTTTCTTTACCAAGATAATGGTCAATGCGGTAAACCTGACTTTCGTCAAAATGCGCGGCCAAGGCGCGGTTCAGGCCCTTGGCGCTGTGCAGATCATGGCCAAAGGGCTTTTCCACCACAACCCGCGCATCGCCACCTGCCAGCCCCCATCGGTGCAGGTTCTGCGCAAGTGGGCCAAACAAAGATGGTGCAACCGAAAAGTAAAAACAGCGAGTGACATCCGCGCGTAAATGCGCCGCCAAATCGGGCCAGCCCTTATCGCTGTTCGCATCGACAGAGACATAGGCAAGCGTGGATAAAAACCCGGGCAGTTCGGTCTTGTCCACATCCGGACCAAGCGCTGTGCGGATATGGTCCGCAACCGTGTCTTTGAACTCTGCATCCGACTGATCGGCTCGCGCGGCGCCAATAATCCGCGCAGATGGGGGCATTTGCCCCGCCACAAACCGACGATACAGCGCAGGGTAAATTTTGCGCATCGCCAAATCACCCGTGGCGCCAAACACCACCAAATCAAATGGATCCACAGGGATCACGCGCGGGGCCATAATCTGTTTTCCTTATAAGTCCTGCCCCAGCATGGCAGATTCGCACCCCAACCGCGAGAGCCGTTTTGCAACGACGATCACATTCGCTTGTGTCCCCTTGTGCTGCCCAAAAATCTGATTACGCTATGTTCAATTAAAGGAGCACAGGATCATGGATGGCGCGCCCCCACAGCTGAACCCAGCAAAATTCAAAGATGCAAATGTCACGGCGGATGGGTCTACCCGCGCCAGCGTGCCGCTTTATGGGATTGAAACGCTGTGGTTCAATACCGGAACGCTGTGCAATATCACCTGCGCGAATTGCTATATTGAAAGCTCGCCCGAAAATGACGCGCTGGTTTATATACAGCCTGATGATGTGGGCAGGTATCTGGACGAAGCCCGCAGCCATAACCATCCAATGCGTGAAATGGGTTTGACAGGGGGCGAGCCCTTTATGAACCCCCAGATCATCGAGATCATCCGCCAGGGGTTGACCCGCGGTCTGGATGTGCTGGTGCTGACCAACGCGATGCGGCCCATGATGCGCCCACGCGTGCAACAGGGATTGCAGGCTCTGATCGCGAAATTTGGCGATCAACTAAATTTTCGGATTTCATTAGATCATTATGATGCGACAGTGCATGACGCCGAACGCGGACGCGGCGCGTTTGACAAAAGCCTGCAAGGGATGCGCTGGCTGAGCGATCAAGGGGCCAATATGGCCATCGCCGCGCGGCAGCTGCGCCACGAGGAAGAGGCAGATGTGCGCGCCGCCTTTACCCAATTATGCCAAAATGAAGGCTTTGATATCGATTGCAACAACCCCGCAAAATTGGTGATTTTTCCGGAAATGGATGCACAGGTGGATGTGCCTGAAATCACCACAGAGTGTTGGGGCATTTTAAACAAATCCCCCCGCGATGTGATGTGCGCCACAACGCGGATGGTTGTGCATCGGCGCGGCGCTGATCGGCCAACAGTTTTGGCCTGCACCTTGCTGGCCTATGACACGGCATTTGAACTGGGCGAGACGCTGGCCCAAGCCGCTGGGCCTGTATCCCTGAACCACCCGCATTGCGCAAAATTCTGCGTTTTGGGCGGGGCAAGCTGTTCAGCCTGATTTGACAATCCATGGGGGGAGGGACGCGGCATTGGCCCATCGAGGACCAATCCCGCGTCACCGCCCGCAGGGCGGTGCGGAACGCCGGCCCTATGGGAAACTAATCTTCCCGC
>JALQTR010000201.1 GCA_023260835.1 Paracoccaceae bacterium | reverse complement strand
AACGGCTACGCGCCCGTTAGCGACAACTGGCCAATGACCTGGGCCGCCGACGATCATCAGTACACCGCGTGGGGTGACGGCGGGGGTTTCGGTGGTACGAACAGCGACGGGCGCGTCAGCCTGGGAATGGTACAACCGCGTGGTCGGCAAAGGCAAATGCCCCATCGTTGACACATGGTGGCAAACCGAAACCGGCGGCCATATGATGACCCCGATGCCCGGCGCGCATGCCACCAAACCCGGTGCCGCGATGAAGCCGTTTTTCGGCGTCAAGCCCGTGGTTCTGGACCCACAGGCCGGCACCGTGATCGAAGGCAACGGGGTTGAGGGCGTTTTGTGCATCGCCGACAGCTGGCCGGGGCAAATGCGCACCGTTTATGGCGACCATGACCGGTTCGTGAAAACCTATTTTTCCGATTACAAGGGCTATTACTTCGCCGGTGACGGCTGCCGCCGTGACGCGGATGGGGATTATTGGATCACCGGCCGCGTCGATGACGTGATCAACGTATCGGGCCACCGCATGGGCACAGCCGAGGTCGAATCGGCGCTGGTTGCCCATCCCAAAGTGTCCGAATCCGCCGTTGTGGGCTTCCCACATGACATCAAGGGCCAAGGCATTTACTGCTATGTCACGCTGATGGATGGCGAAGAATACACCGATGATCTGAAAACCGAATTGCGCAATTGGGTGCGCAAGGAAATCGGCCCGATCGCCAGCCCCGATGTGATCCAATGGGCGCCTGGCCTGCCAAAAACGCGGTCGGGTAAAATTATGCGCCGTATTTTGCGTAAAATTGCGGAAAATGATTTTGGCTCGCTTGGCGATACATCGACCTTGGCCGATCCATCGGTTGTGGATGATCTGATCGCCAACCGCGGCTAAACCCATACCCCAGCCCCGCGCAATCGGGGCTGGGGGTTTCATAACCTCTCCCTGCCCGCGCAAACCACCTGGTCTGCGCGGGATTTTTCATCTGTGCTTTGGGCCGCTGTGGCCCTTCCCCCTTGACCTTTCACGCCTGCCGCGCCATTTGCTTACCCCATGCTGATCTATAAAATACTTCGCCAATCAGAATGGGATGATCTGCGCGCGCAGGGCCAAACGGCGGGCGCGCCAGTGGACATTGCCGACGGGTTCATCCATTTTTCTACCGCGTCACAGGCCGCAGAAACGGCAGCAAAACATTTCACGGATGAGACAGACCTGACCCTTCTGGCACTGAACGCCGATGCCTTGGGGGATGCGTTGAAATGGGAACCATCGCGCGGCGGCGCGCTGTTTCCGCATCTTTATGGCCCGCTGCGCCTGTCTGATGTAACATGGCATGCCCCCCTGCCCCTTGGCCCAAACGGCCATGAATTTCCGATAGGTTTGGAATGAACATCCTTGAACAATTTGCCCTTGCGGCGATGCATAAAATTGACCCCGAACGCGCCCACGGCATGGCCATCAAGGCGCTGCAGCTGGGACTGGCGGGGGGCAATGGCCCAATCACAAGCGCGCGGCTGAAAACATCGCTGTGCGGCATGGATCTGCCCAACCCCCTGGGGCTGGCCGCTGGGTTTGACAAAAACGCACAGGCCATGGCGGGGCTGGCGCGGGCTGGGTTTGGATTTGCTGAAGTCGGCGCCATCACCCCACGCGCGCAGCCCGGCAACCCAAAACCGCGCCTGTTCCGGCTGACAGACGATCGCGCCGCGATTAACCGCTTTGGCTTCAACAATGACGGGATTCAGGCCGCCGCACCGCGCCTTGCCGCGCGGCCAAAGGGGTTTACCCTGGGCCTGAACTTGGGCGCGAATAAAGACAGCGCCGACCGCGCAGCGGATTACGCACAGGTGCTGGCGCAACTGGGGCAATATGTGGATTTCGCGACAGTGAATGTCAGCTCTCCCAACACCGAAAGGCTGCGCGATTTGCAAGGGGCAGAGGCCCTGCGCGCGCTCTTGCAAGGGGTGCTGGCCGCGCGCAAAGCGGCCGGCCTGTCCTTGCCTGTCTTTTTGAAAATCGCGCCCGATTTAACCCGAGATGAAATTTCCCAAATCGCCCAAGTCGCCATGGACACGGGCATTGATGCGATCATTGCGACCAACACCACCTTGTCGCGCGACGGCCTGAAGTCACCCTATGCAGATCAGGCCGGCGGGCTGTCCGGCGCGCCGGTATTTGAACGTTCAACCAAAGTGCTGGCGCAGTTTTATCAGACCACGGGGGGACAAATACCCCTGATCGGCGTGGGCGGGATTGGCAGTGGTGCGGATGCCTATGCCAAAATCAAGGCCGGTGCCAGCGCGCTGCAGATCTATACCGCGCTGGTTTATGGTGGGTTGTCGCTGGTGGGGGACATTTTGCGCGAACTGGATGACCTGCTGGCGCGCGATGGGTTTGATACCATCACCGATGCCCGCGGGATCGAGGCCGAACAATGGGCGGCGTAACCATCTGGCATAACCCGCGCTGCAGCAAATCGCGCAGCGCGCTGGCGTTGCTGCAGGCCGCGGGGATCACCCCACAGATCCGCCTGTACCTGCAAGATGCACCATCCGTGGCTGAAATCACCGCCATGGCCGCCCGCATCCCAGGCGGCCTGCCTGCGATGCTGCGCCCCAAAGAGGCCATCGCCAAGGACCTGGGCCTGACCACCCAATCCCCACAGGGCGACATCCTGTCCGCATTGGCCGCACATCCCGTTTTAATCGAACGCCCAATCGTCCAGATGGGAGATCAGGCCATTATCGCCCGCCCACCCGAATTGGTCGACCAGATAATAAAGGCTGACATATGAGCGACGCAAAAACCACAAATCGCCTGCACATCATCGGCGGCGGCATGGCCGGATCTGAAGCCGCTTGGCAGGCCGTGCAAATGGGCGTTCCGGTCACCATCCATGAAATGCGCCCCAAGGTTGGCACCTTTGCCCATCAAACCGATAAGCTGGGGGAAATGGTCTGTTCGAACTCGTTCCGCTCGGACGATCATATCAACAATGCCGTCGGCCTGTTGCATTGGGAAATGCGCGCAGCAGGTGGCCTGATCATGGGGGCAGCCTATGACAACCGTCTGCCCGCAGGTGGTGCGCTGGCCGTTGACCGTGAGGCCTTTTCCCAAACCGTCACCGACCGTTTGCGCGCACATCCATTGGTGCAAATCGAAACCGATGAAATCACATCCCTGCCGCGCGATGGCCAGTGGATCATCGCCACCGGACCGCTGACATCCCCCAGATTGGGCGCCGCCATTGCACAGCACACCGGCGAAGGCGCATTGGCATTTTTTGATGCCATCGCCCCAATCGTTTACGCCGACAGCATTGATATGTCACAGGCCTGGCTGCAATCGCGATATGATAAGGGCGACACCGAAGAAGAGCGCACCGCCTATATCAACTGCCCAATGACCCGCGATCAGTACGAAACCTTCATCGACGCCCTGCTGGCTGCTGATAAAACTGAATTTCATGAAGGCGAAACCGCCGGATATTTCGATGGATGCCTGCCGATCGAGGTGATGGCCGAACGCGGGCGCGAAACCCTGCGCCAT
>JALQTR010000177.1 GCA_023260835.1 Paracoccaceae bacterium | reverse complement strand
CTGGCGCCAAGCTGGAGGGATCGGGCAGAACGGCTTTGACCACTTTGAGCGGGATCACCTCTTGCCCTTCGGCGGTTTTCACGGGCTGTTCGGACAACAGGCCCAGGTTTTTCAAAACAGTGAAGACATTGATGTAATGATCGCCAAAGCCCATCCAGAACCGCACATCGGCCTGGGGGTAATTGGTGGCCAGTGAATGCACTTCGTCATGGCCGGTCATATAGGCCTGCTGCTGCCCCACCACAGGCAGGTCCCATTTTTTGCCCACCTCGAACATCTGGTTTTCTTGCCATTGCTGGTTTTGCCACGAATAAACGCGGCCAGTGAATTCGCGGAAGTTAATTTCTGGGTCGAAATTGGTGGCGAACCATTTGCCATGGCTGCCTGCGTTGATGTCAACGATGTCGATGGATGTGACCTCGTCCATATAGGTGTCAATGGCATAGCGTGCATAGGCATTCACAACGCCTGGATCAAACCCAACGCCCAAAATGGCGGTGACATTATTGGCGGCGCAGCGGTCGCGGCGCAGCCATTCGTAATTGCCATACCACGGCGGGGTTTCGCAGATTTTATCGGGTTCTTCATGGATCGCCGTGTCCATATAGGCGACACCGGTTTCGATGCAGGCCTCCAGCACATACATATTCACAAAGGCAGAGCCCACGTTGATCACGATCTGCACACCTGTTTTGCGGATCAGATCGGCCACATCGGCGGTTTTGGTGGCATCCAGCGCATGCGCCTGCAGCACCCCATCCACCTTCATCGCGGATTTTTCCTGCACCGATGCGATGATCGCCTCGCATTTGCTGATGGTGCGGCTGGCAATATGGATGTCGCCCAGCACATCATTATTTTGCGCGCATTTATGCGCGACAACTTGGGCCACGCCACCGGCGCCGATGATTAAAACATTGCGTTTCATATCAGGGTCCTTTGCTTTTTCTGGTGGTGGTTTAGGGGCGCTTTATGACAACGCCGCGACAAAATCATCATAGGTAAAGGTCCGTTGCAGATGCACAGACCCATCCAATTCACGAACGGCAATGGACGGCATGCGCACGCCATTGAACCAGTTTTTCTTTACCATAGTATACCCGGCCGCATCGGCAATAGATACCCTGTCACCCGGCATCAGCGGATTTTCAAATTTAAATTCACCAAAGACATCGCCGGCCAGACAGGATTTGCCGCAGATCATCCAATCGTGATCGCCCGATTCTTGCGCCAGCTTGGCGCTTTCGCGATAGATCAGCAGATCCAGCATATGCGCCTCGATCGAGGCGTCGACGATGGCCAAATTCTTGCCGTTATAAAGCGTGTCTAGCACCGTCAATTCCAGCGTGGTGGATTTGGTGATCGCCGCCTCGCCCGGTTCCAGATAGACCTGCACGCCATAGGTGCCGGCAAAGCGTTTCAACCGCTCGGCCAAACGATCCAGCGGATAGCCCGCGCCGGTGAAATGAATGCCGCCGCCCAATGAAATCCAGTCCATTTTGGCAATCAAATGGCCAAAGCGGTCCTCGATATGGGTCAGCATTTCGTCAAATCGGTCAAAATCCGCGTTTTCGCAATTGTTGTGG
>JALQTR010000095.1 GCA_023260835.1 Paracoccaceae bacterium | reverse complement strand
GGAGCAAGCCATGAAAACCACCACCCGTGTTGTTGTGATCGGCGGCGGCGTTGTCGGCTGCAGCGTGTTGTATCACCTGACCAAGCTGGGCTGGTCGGATGTGATGCTGCTGGAACGCAACGAATTGACATCGGGCAGCACGTGGCACGCGGCAGGCGGGTTTCACACGCTGAACGGTGATACCAATATGGCCGCGCTGCAGGGCTACACCATCCGCCTTTACAAAGAGCTAGAGGCGATTACCGGCATGTCCTGCGGCCTGCACCACGTGGGTGGCGTGACCTTGGCCGATAACCGCGATCGCATGGATATGCTGGTGGCCGAGCGCGCAAAGCACCGCTACATGGGGCTGGAAACCGAGATTGTGACGCCCGAAGAAATTGCCAAAATCGCCCCTGTCACCAATACCGCGGGCATTATCGGCGGGCTATACGACCCGCTGGATGGCCATCTTGACCCCTCAGGAACCACCCATGCCTATGCCAAGGCCGCGCGCATGGGCGGGGCCACGATTGAAACCCATTGCATGGTGCGCGAAACACGCCAGCGCCCAGATGGCAGCTGGGATGTGATCACCGATAAGGGCAATATTCACACCGAACATCTGGTCAATGCAGGCGGGCTGTGGGCGCGTGAAGTGGGCGCCATGGCGGGCGTTTATCTGCCCCTGCACCCGATGGAGCACCAATATATTGTCACAGACGACATCCCCCAAATTTATGAGCGCGGCGAAGAGCACCCCCATGTGATGGACCCCGCCGGCGAATCCTATCTGCGCCAAGAGGGGCGCGGCCTGTGCATCGGGTTTTACGAACAACCCTGCCGCCCCTGGGCGGTGGATGGCACATCCTGGGATTTCGGGCATGAACTGTTGCCCGATGATTTTGATAAAATCGCCGATAGTATCGAATTTGCCTATAAACGCTTCCCCGTGCTGCAAAGCGCCGGGGTGAAATCGGTGATCCATGGGCCGTTCACCTTTGCCCCTGATGGCAATCCGTTGGTCGGGCCAATCCCCGGTTTGCGCAATTATTGGTCGGCTTGCGGTGTGATGGCCGGGTTCAGCCAAGGTGGCGGTGTGGGTCTGATGCTGGCACAATGGATGATCCACGGCGAAACCGAACGCGACACATTCGCCATGGATGTCGCACGCTTTGGCGATTGGATTGGCCCCGGGTATACGCGGCCCAAGGTGATTGAAAACTATCAAAAGCGGTTCTCGGTGTCTTATCCGAATGAGGAGCTGCCCGCCGCGCGTCCGCTGCGTACCACGCCGATGTATGACATTTTCACCGATATGGGCGCCGTTTGGGGGGCGCAATACGGGCTGGAGGTTGCTAATTATTTCGCCCAAGGCGACGAGCCACGCTATGAAACCCCCAGCTTCCGCCGGTCCAACGCGTGGGAGGCCACAGCCCGCGAAGTACGCGCCGTGCGCGAGGCCGTGGGCATCAACGAAGTGCAGAATTTCGGCAAATACCGCATCACCGGCGCGGATGCGCGCGGCTGGCTTGATCGGATCATGGCGGGGCGGCTGCCGCGCCCGGGCCGTGTGGCGCTGACGCCGATGCTGTCGCCTGCAGGGCGCCTGATTGGGGATTTCACAATGTCCTGCCATGCCGAGGATCATTTTGTACTGACCGCCTCTTACGGGGCTCAGGCCTTCCATATGCGGCATTTCTTGGCGCAGCAGGCGGGTGATGTGCGGATCGAGAATATCTCGGATAAACTGACTGGGTTTCAAATCGCAGGTCCGAAGGCACGGTTGGTTTTGGCCGATTGCAGCCGGGACGATCTGGCGTCCATGCGGTTCATGGATATGCGCCGCTGCGTGATTGGAATGGTAAATTGCACCATTCAGCGGGTCAGTTACACCGGCGATCTGGGGTATGAAATTTACTGCGACCCGATGGATCAGCGCGCGCTTTGGGATGCGCTGTGGACCGCAGGGCAGGCGCATGGGATGCTGCCCTTTGGGATGCGCGCAATGATGAGCCTGCGTTTGGACCGTCTATTCGGGTCCTGGATGCGGGAATTTTCACCCGATTACACGCCTGCCGAAACAGGGATGGATCGCTTTATCAACTTTGACAAACCCGTTGATTTTATTGGTAAAGCCGCGGCCTTGGCGGAAAAAGAAACTGGCGCAGAACGTCAGCTGGTCGCGTTTGAAATCGCAGCGCAGGATGCAGATGTGAACGCCTATGAACCCGTTTGGATCAATGGTGAGGTGCAGGGGTTCTGCACATCGGGTGGGTATTCGCACCATTTGCAAAAATCCATTGCGATGGCATTGGTCCCACGCGCCATGGCGCAGGCTGGTTTGCAAGCTGAAATCGAAATATTGGGGCAGATGTGTCCAGCCACGTTGATCACCGAAACAGGGTTTGATCCCAGCGCAAGTCGGATGCGCGGCTAAAACGATCTGCGTTTTTCCAGCCACAGTATGAAAAAGCCCCCCGCAACGAATGTTGCAGGGGGCTTTGCATTTCAGTCAATTGGATGGATTATTTTCCCGACAGGGGGGCAATCATCATGGTCATTTGGCGACCTTCCAATTTTGGCATGCTTTCGACTTTGCCATGCTCCACAACGTCTGTTGCCACACGTTCAAGCAGATCACGACCCAGGTTTTGGTGAACCATTTCACGGCCACGGAAGCGCATGGTGATTTTCACCTTGTCGCCCGCGTCCAAGAATTTGAAGACAGACCGCATTTTCACTTCGTAATCATGAGTGTCCGTGTTGGGGCGGAACTTGATCTCTTTGATTTCAATGATTTTTTGCTTTTTACGGGCTTCGGCTTCGCGCTTTTGCTGTTCGTATTTATACTTGCCGAAATCCATGATTTTGCAAACGGGCGGCGTGGCGTTGGGCGAAATTTCGACCAAATCCAGCTCGGCCTCATCGGCCAATTCCATTGCGCGTTCCGGGGTGACAACCCCAACGTTTTCGCCATCTGCGCCAATCAGGCGGATTTCATCTGCACGAATGCGTTCATTCACGCGGGGGCCGGTTTCGCGCGTCGGGGGCGCGTTGTGGGGTCTGCGGGCTATGGTTTTGTTCCTTCGATAATATCAATCTACGCGCTGCAATCTAAACGCGCGCAGGTCTTCATGCAAGACGGTTTTATTAATCCAGAAAGGCTTTTTCGACCACATAATGTTTGGGGTCGGAATTTGCCCCTTCGATCATGCCATAGCTTTCCAAAAGCGCCTTGATATCCAGATTGAACGCCAGATTGCCGCAAACCATGGCGCGGTCGCAATCGGGGCTGATGGCCGGCACGCCCAGATCGGCAAAGACAGTTCCATCGCGCATCAGATCGGTAATGCGCCCCATTTTGGCGCTGTCTTCGCGTGTGGTGGTCGGATAATACCGCAGTTTTTTCAGATTATCAGCGCCGATCAATTCGGCCAGCATCTCATCGCTGCGGATCGTGTCGATTAACGCTTTGCCATATTCCAATTCGATATTTTGGCGACAGGTGTGGGTCAGGACCACCTCGTCATAATCTTCATATGTTTGCGGATCGCGCAGCAGTGATGCAAAAGGCGCAATGCCGGTTCCGGTGGCAAACAGCCATAGCCGATGCCCAGGCAGCAGCGCATCATGCACCAAGGTGCCAACGGGTTTGGGGCGCAAAATGACCTCATCCCCGGGCTGAATATGCTGCAATTTGCTGGTCAGGGGGCCGTCTTGCACCTTGATCGAATAAAATTCCAATTCATCATCCCAAGAGGGCGAGGCGATCGAATAAGCGCGCAAAAGCGGCTTGCCGTTGTCCCCCATCAACCCGATCATCACAAATTCACCAGACCGGAACCGCATGCTGGCAGGGCGCGTGATCCGAAATGAAAACAACCGGTCAGACCAGTGATGAACGGATGTGACGGTTTGGGCATCGGGCAGGGCTTTAACGCGGGTTGTTTCGGGCATGATGGGGCCTTGTGAATAACTGTTTATGGCGTCCTAGGGTGTCTGGGGGTCTGTTACATTGATTTATGTCAGATGAAAAGCATCCGCCATGCGGGGTGGTTTTGCTTCCCTTTTCCACCGCGTGTCTGATATGAATGAGGGGTCAAAAGAAGGATATGCACGCCCCATGGATCAGCTGGACCGTAAAATATTGGCCGCATTGCAGGCGGATGCCGATCAATCGTTGGATGATATTGCCCGTGCTGTTGGGTCCAGCAAAACGCCGGTTTGGAACCGCATTCGCAAAATGCGCGAATCTGGGGTCATACGCCGCCATACGGTGCTGTTGGATGCGGAATCACTGGGGTTTGACGCCTGTTTCTTTGTGCTGATCCGCACCAGCACCCATGACGCCGATTGGCAGGAGCAGTTTTTATCCGTCCTGCGCGCCCGCCCCGAAGTGCAAGAGGCGCACCGTTTAGCCGGCGATATTGATTACATCTTGAAGGTCCGCGTGGCCAATGCCCGCGCCTATGATGCGTTTTATCAGGCCCTGATTGCCGAGGTGAAATTGCACAATGTGACCGCGCTTTTGTCCATGGAAGAAATAAAATCCACAACTGATCTGCCCCTATGATTTGGCGCCGCCTTGCATCATCCCGCTTTGCCCTGTGGGCGATATTGGGCGTGATAACCTGTTTGGTGGCCGTGGCTGTGGGGCGCAGCAGTTTTATTTTGGGTCTGGATCAGCTGCAGCAACGTGGGCGGGCAGATTTGGCGCTGGCCGCTGATCGGCTGAGCGCGCAATTGCAGCGCTATCAGGAATTATCGGTTCTGTTGGCATCGCACCCGCAAATCGAAAACCGGTCCTTGGGGGCATCCCAATCTGTGCGGTCTGTTTTGCTGCGCGCGGCGGATAAAACGGCGGCGTTGAATATTATGCTGATGACGCCAAAGGGGCGCATTTTGGATGCGGCCTTTGCGATAACGGATCTGCCCAAATCGGCGCAACCCTCTGTTGCCCGCGCGGGGCAGGGGGCGTTGGGCAAGGGGTTTGGAACGGATTATGGCGACAATCAACGGGCCTATTACTTTGTTGCCCCTGTCATATTGCCCGAACGCGGGGTTGTGGCGCTGTTGGCGATCTTTGTTGATATTGATCGGCTCGAGGGGGATTGGCGCGGTGATCGTCCGGCCATTTATTTTTTGGATGATCAATCGCGGGTGTTCATCTCTAACCGGTCCGAACTTTTGGGCGCGCGGCTTCATAGTGCAGCTGGGGATTTGCCCTATGACAATCATGTGGCAAATGGGGTCGATTATTGGCGTTTGGATTGGGGGCCTTATGTGCCAAAATCCGCGCTGCCAGTGTTCAAGGACCTGCCCACAATTGGCCTGCGCGCGGGCGCGTTGATTGATGTGGCACCGGTGCGTGTGCTGGCGCTGTGGCAGGCGGGATTTGCGGGGGTTCTGGCCGCGATGTTTTCTGTGTTGGTGATTTGGGCGGTTGAACGCCGCCGCCATTTGGCGATTTTGAATGCGCAGCTAGAGGCGCGCGTGCGGGACCGAACACAGGACCTGCAAACGGCAAATGCGCAGCTGAAAAAGGCGCAGGCCGATTTGGTGCAGGCGGGTAAGCTGTCGGCCCTTGGTCAGCTGAGCGCGGGGCTGAGCCATGAATTAAACCAACCCCTGATGGCGATCGAACAATTCGCCCAAAACGCCCAAACCTTTTTGCACAAGGGTCAGGCAGATGCGGCGGATGGAAATCTGAAACGGATTTCCGATCTGGCGTTGCGAATGGGGCGGATCATCAAAAATCTGCGCGCCTTCGCCCGGAACGAAGCGGAACCCAGCAGCAAGGTAGATTTATTGCGTATCATCGATCAGGCATTGGATCTGACGCAGTCACGTCTGACACGCGATGGTGTGACGGTGGATTACACCCCGCCCCCTGATGCGGTATATGTGCGCGGCGGCGAGGTCCGATTGGCGCAGGTTATGGTGAACCTGTTCAGCAACGCGGCGGATGCAATGCAGGATATGCCATTGAAATCACTGGAAATAGCGGTTGAAACGTCTGCTGGTACAGCAACCATTACCGTGCAGGACACGGGGCCAGGGATCAAAGACCCCGATCGCATTTTCGACCCGTTCTATTCCACCAAAGATGCTGTGCCTGATCAGGCTGGATCGGTCAGCCATGACCCGGGCATGGGGTTGGGGTTGTCCATTTCCTATGGATTGGTGCAAAGCTTTGGTGGAAAAATCCGTGGGTTTAATATCCAAACAGGCGCGGCCTTCACGGTCGAGCTGCCCCTTTGGCCCATACCCCCGAGCGCCCAATGACGACTGGTACAATTCTATTGGTGGATGACGACCGCGCCCTGCGCGAAGCCTTGGCCCAGACGCTGGGACTTGCGGATTTTGACGTGATCGCCTGCAGTGCCTTTATCGAAGCCAAGGATCATATTGCCCCCCAGTTTGCGGGCGTTATCTTGTCTGATATTCGAATGCCCGGGCGCGATGGTTTTTTTCTGTTGGATCATGCTTTGGCGGTCGACCCCGAACTGCCGGTGGTGCTGCTGACGGGCGAGGGGGATGTGCCGATGGCCGTGCGCGCCATTCAATCCGGCGCCTTTGCATTTTTGGAAAAACCATGCGCCAGCAATGATTTAATTACCTGTCTTCAGCAGGCGCTGGCGGCGCGTCAGCTTGCGTTGCAAAGCCGTCTGGGCAGCATGCCTGGGGCCGATTTGGCAGGGCGCCGTATTTTTGGCACATCGCCAAAGGCGGAACATCTGCGCGCTGGCATTCGCGCTGCCGCGCTGAACAAAGCCCCCGTTTTGATCGAAGGCGCCCCTGGTAGTGGTGTTTCCAAGGTGGCCGAAGTGCTGCATTTAGCATCGGGCGCCGTGGATGCGCCGTTTGAAAAAAGGGCCGGCCAATCCCTGA
>JALQTR010000082.1 GCA_023260835.1 Paracoccaceae bacterium | reverse complement strand
GAGAGCCGTAGCCCAGAATGGCCACTTTCATGTCTTTGATCAGGTTGATGTCGCAATCGCGATCGTAATAAACGCGCATAACTGCCTCCGTTTGGTTAAGATAGGTGCCTTTTAAGGGGTGATTTATAAAATTTATGATTTATTTTGATGATTATTTCCGGTAATAATGTAATTATCATTCATTCTATAATGGAAATTCATAAAATTCATGCTTGATGACCTTGATCGCCGAATACTTCGCCATTTTCAGTTGGACCCAACGCAGACCATGCAGGATCTGGCCAGTGCGGCAGGCAGCAGCGCGGCGGTGTGCACTCGGCGCCTTGCCCGTCTGCGCGATGCGGGGGTGATCGAGCAGACACAGGCGGTGATCGATTGGCGCGCACTTGGCTACACGGTCGAGGTATCGCTGCGCATTTCATTGGATAAAACGCAACCGCGAGCCTTTGATGAATTCACTGCGGCGGCGCGTTTGGTTCCGCAGGTCATCGAAATTCAGACATTTTTGGGCCGCGTCGATGTCCGGCTAGAGGTGATCGCCCGCGACATGGCCCATTATCAGCAGCTGTATCGCGGCAAGATCCTGACCTTGCCCCATATCACGGATATCGAGGCATTGATGCATGTCGCACGCGTGAAATCGGACGAGGCGCTGCCACTATGACAGTTGATTTGGATCCAATCGACCGCGCGCTTTTGCGCCTTTTGGTGCAAGACGCGACCTGCAGCGCCGGGGCTTTGGCCCGCGCGCTTGATATTTCCCAACCCAATGCGTGGCGCCGATTGGATCGGTTGCGTAGCCGGGGCGTGATAAAGGGCTATCGCGCGGTTCTGGACCGCGAGGCATTGGGGTTCGGGGTGGCCGTGTTTTTGGGCATTAAACTGGCCCTGAAAGGACGCGTCAGCATCGAGGATTTCGAACGCGCCGTCACCGCCATCCCCGAGGTGCAAACCGTTGAACACGTTTTGGGCCTTTATGATTATCGACTGCGAGTTGTGGCACGTGATATTGCCGATTTTGAACGGGTGCTGCGGCGGCGGATCATGACATTGCCCGGGGTGGGCGATGTCGAGGCCAATGTGCTGCTGAGCGAAGAGCGCCGCCCCGGGCCGATTTAACGCGCCCCCAGCCCCAATTGCATCAACCCCTTGCGCACCGGCGCGGCCCCATGCAGCACCTGCAATCCGATGGCGCGGGCGCTGCGAATGGATTGGCTGGCCCCGATTGATGCAAGGTTCAGGGCGGCAATCCCGCCCACGCGCATCTTGATATCCCGCATCCTGTTGCGTTCATAGGCTGATAACATCTGCGGGCTGCCGATGTCATTGGGGTTTGCCTGCGCCAATTCCAGCAGGCAGGCCATGTCGGCCAAGCTCATGTTCAGGCCTTGGGCGCCGATGGGCGGCACCACATGTGCGGCCTCGGCGACCAGTGCAGTGTGCTGCCCATAAAGCTGGCTGGCTCTTTGGCTGATGATGGGCCAAACGCCGCGGTTTGATGTCAGTTTCAGCTGCCCCAAAACGCCGCAGGATCGGTCATTCAGGGCCCGTTCAAAATCGGCAAGTGGCATTTTTGACAGGGCCAGCGCCTTTGGTCCATCCTCCATCCAGACAACGGCAGAGGCGGGTTTGCCATCGCGATCGGGCAGGGGAACCATTGTGAAAGGGCCGCCGGACATGTGAACCTCGGTCGAGATGTTATCATGCGGCACATCATGCGCCACGGTAAAGGCCAGCGCCTTTTGCCCATAACGGATGGTCTGCACATCAATCCCAAGGGCATTGCGGATAAAGGATCCCCGACCATCGGCCGCGATGATCAGCTGTGCGGCGATTTTTGTGCCATCATCCAGTGTCACTCGCGCCCGATCCATGCGGGTGAACAGTTTGGTGACATAGCGGCCAGGTTGAAACGTGGCGTTTGTGGATGCCGCGATCCGATCCAGCAGAATTTTTCGCAAAAGCCAGTTTGGGAAATTCCACCCAAAGGGTTTTTCCGAAATGTCGGATGACACAAATTCCTTGGTCACGGGGGACGCGCCGCCGGCATCAATGATGCGCATGGTCTTCAGGGCCGCGGCATGGGGTGCCAGCGCATCCCAAATGCCTGCCTTTTCCATGAATGACTGGGCGGGCTGTAAAAACGCGGTCGATCGATGATCTGCCCCCTTGGCGGTTCCATCTGTGATGGGGGCATTGGGGTCCACGCACAGGGTTTCAAACCCAGCCTGCGCAAAGGCCGCAGTGGCCATCAAGCCAGCAATCCCGCCACCCACAATCAGAATATCAACCTGGTGTCTGTCCATCTTGGCCCATTTGCTGAAGTGTGTTGGTCAAAAACTGTGTCAAATCATTGGTCACATACATCACATGCGGCGGCTGGTCGAGGTTGTCCCCCACCAAAATTGTCTGCATTCCCATGAAATATGGGTGATATAAGTTGCGTTCTGTATCCTCGATCATTGCAGCGCTTGTCGGGGCGATGTCTGCCCGAGCGCACAGCAATTCAAAGGCTTTGGATTTTGGTTTGGGGTGCAGGGCCAAATCATCCACGCCATAAATGGCGTCAAAGGCATCACGCAAACCGCAGGCGTCCAGAACACGTTCCGCATGGCACCGGCTGCCATTCGTATGAATGATTTTTCGGCCAGGCAGTTGGTCAATCGCCCGGGCCAATCGTTGGTCGGGTGTCATATGGGCCAAACATATGTCATGCACATGGTGCAAAAAATCGTCTGGATCGATGGCATGTTCGATCATCAGCCCAGCTAGGGTCGTTCCATGCAGCTGCCAATAATGCGCCCGTAATGTGTTGGCATGATCAAACGCCAACCCCAATTTGTCCATAATATAGGATGTCATGCGGGCATCTATTTGATCAAACAAGGCGGCTTCGGCAGGGTAAAGCGTATTGTCCAGATCAAAGATCCAGTTATCAATCTTATGTGCGCCCATCACTGCCATGACATGGTATCTAGGGCGAAATATACCGCCGCGCAATGTGATGACTTGCACCGCGGGGGTATTTTCGTCATGGTTGCGCAAATTTAACGACAAAGTTGATAAAAGTTATGCTGAACGACAAAGCTGCCCCCAAAGATGCCTATGGCCTTATACTCGAGGCAATTGATGTCGGTGTGTACCGTCCCGGGGATCGTTTGGTTGAAAGCGAATTGGCGGAACGGTTCGGCGTCTCACGCACCCCAATCCGAGAGGCGCTTCAGCGGCTAGAAACGCAATCATTGCTGACGCGCGATGGGCGCAGTTTGATTGTGGCGTCATTGGATCATTCGCAGCTGTCCGAATTGTATATCGTGCGCGCTGAACTGGAAGGTCTGGCCGCACGTCTGGCCGCCCGTCATGCCACCCCAGAAGAGGTGGCAGTGCTGCGTGATATGGTGGAAGAGGATATGAGCATCCTGAATCAGCCAGATCAACTATCCCGTGCAAACCGCCGTTTTCACAAACAAATTCACCTTGCATCGCATAACAGATATTTGGTTCAGCAATTGGATCTGGTGCATCGGTCCATGGCGCTGATGGCGACCACAACGCTGGCCGCTGAAGGGCGCGGCGAAAAGGCGTTGGCAGAACACGCCGCGATTGTGGATGCCATTGCGGCGCGGGATGAGGACGCCGCGGCCGAGGCGCTGCGCGCGCATATTTCGGTGGCATTCGTAACGCGTCTGAAACTGGATGCGGCGCGCGGGGATGACATCACGTCGTGATCCCATGGGCGGTTTTGTCCCAATAAAACGGATCAAATATCAATTCATACAGCGCCTTCATCGCGGCGATCGACCCCATGGGCATATAAAACAACATCAATGGCAGCGCCCTGAACAGGCCCCGATGTGTGCAAGACTTCAGCGCGAACAGGGTCACGGAAATGTTCAGCAATTCAGCCCCAATCATCAGCAGGGTTAAACCGAAAATCGCGTTGGCAGAAAAGATTGCCGTTGCGGGGTGATCGAACCCAAATGAAATTCCCCAAAATGACAACAGCCACGGGGCCAGTAAAAACTGATTGATGGCCACAAAAAACAACAGCTGAAACCCCAAAAAACCGCGCAATCCCAGCTGGCGTGCCAAATGAATGGGGCGGCGCATATTCACCAAATAGGTGACCATGTACCCCTTCAGCCAGCGGGACCTTTGACGCATCCATGGAAGCATGCGGAAATTTGCCTCTTCGCGCGTGACAGAGGGCAGCATTTCAGTGCGATATCCATACCGCGCCAGCCGAATGCCCAGATCCGCATCTTCGGTCACATTATGCGCATCCCAGGCCCCAATGTGATCCAAAACACGGCGCCGGATAAAAAGCGTTGTCCCGCCCAAGGGCAATGGCAGATTTAAACGCATCAGCCCGGGCAGGATCATCCGAAACCATACGGCATATTCAATTGTAAAACAGCGCGCAATCCAACTGGCTTTGGGGTTGTAATAATCCAATATTCCCTGAATGCAGCCCACGTTTTGTGGGGCTGTTTGAAACCGTCTGGCCACGCGCAATAACTGGTCGGGCGCGGGGGCATCTTCGGCATCATAGATCCCAATGATATCCCCGCGTGCAAAATGCAGCGCGAAATTCATCGCGCGTGGCTTTGTGGTGATTGGGCCATTGGGAACAACAATAACCCGAAACCATGCGGGCAGGGCGCTTTGCGCGATCAGGCTGCGGGTTTGGGTGTCTTTTTCCTCTAGTATCAGAAGAATTTCTAATAAATGCGGGGGGTAATTTAATCGGGCCAACCGTCGCAGCAATTTTGCGGCAATGTCTTCCTCTCGGAATAATGGCACCATTACGGTCATAAACGGTAAATCGCTGCGCGATTGCGCAGCGATTTGATTTTTGTTCTGCAGCGGAAGAAGGGCCAGCAGTTTCATCGCGGCCCCTGCCAACATTACGGCCACTGCCCACAGGCTGAGGCTGGCAACAAACAAATGCGGGGCAAAGACAATGGCCAACATGGCTGACAGGATCAGCAAGGCCACGGTGATAAATTTTGTTGTGCTCAGCGCCAAAAAATCCCGGCAGCTGTCGATTTCATCCACGGCGGTTTCTGCGGCATGGCGTAAATCCTGTGCATATCGTTCTGTAATCATTTCAGTTAAACGCGCCCGAGATATCAGCGCCATTTCAACCGGAAGATCAAAGGCAGGCAGGCGCGAGAGTGTGGTGAAAAACTCTTCGGCCGTTGGGGTGGCAATGATCAACCGTCCGTCATCAATTTTCCAGGGAAGCACCTCAAATGCGGCGGCATCTTTGGCTGATATCAAATCCTCTAATCCGCTTTGTGGACTGTCTTCATCATTGATCAATTGTACACCAAGCAAGCTGGCCTCGAGCACCAGTAGACTGCGCTGTGTGACAACGGAATTGGCCAGCAAGACATCCGCCAATGGCAGGCCTGTCCGGGCGGCTTCATGTGCATAACGCTGCGCGGCGTCATCTGTGATTAAATCACGTTTCTTCAATGCGGACAGCAGATGGTGATGGTAGGCCGCGCGGCTAGAAGTTTTTTGCAGAGCAATGAATGTATCGGATAGGTGGGCCATAATTTCCTCCAATTTGAAGAAAATTTGACCCATTTAATTTAAATGGCCGTTAATTGCTGTGATAACTTACCAACAGCGCAGGGTTCGTTTTTTATCTAATTGTTAAGAAACGCAGGTCACTTCATTGCCGCGGCAAAGCGTTCAAACAGATAAAAACTGTCTTGTGGGCCGGGGCTGGCTTCGGGGTGATGTTGCACTGAAAACACCGGACGGTCCTTAACCTCGATCCCGCAGTTTGACCCATCAAACAAGGACACATGCGATTCAACCACCCCGTCCGGCAGGGTTTGGCTGTCCACAGCAAATCCATGGTTCATGGATGTAATTTCAACCTTGCCCGTGGCAATTTCTTTCACAGGGTGGTTCGCCCCATGATGCCCATGTCCCATCTTAACGGTTTTTGCACCAAGGGCCAGCGCCAGCATTTGATGGCCCAAGCAGATGCCAAAAATTGGCAAATCCGTTTTGTCCAAAAGATGACGAATCATCGGCACGGCATATTCACCTGTTGCAGCGGGATCCCCGGGTCCGTTTGATAAGAACACACCATCGGGATTGTGGGCCAAGACATCCTCGGCCGTGGATGTGGCGGGCAGCACGGTCACATCGCAGCCCGCGCTTGCCAAGCAGCGCAGGATGTTGCGTTTCGCACCGTAATCAACGGCCACCACCTTTTTGGTCGCAGCGGTTTGGCGCGTGTACCCTTCGGGCCACGCCCAACGCATTTCATCCCAGCGATAGCTTTGTGTACAGCTGACGCCCTTTGCCAGGTCAAGTCCGACCAGACCGGTAAAGGCGCGGGCTTTGGCCACCAAAGCGTCCACATCAAAATTGCCTTCGGGATCATGCGCCAGCGCAACATGCGGTGCGCCTTGTTCGCGAATGGCCCGTGTCAGGCGGCGGGTGTCGATCCCGCCAATGCCGATGCGGCCGCGGGCCTGCATCCAATCGCGCAGATCTTGGGATGATCGCCAATTCGATGGATCTGTGGGATCCCATTTCACCACCATACCTTCGGCCACCGGGTCCCCGGTTTCATCATCATCGGCATTCACGCCCGTGTTGCCGATATGCGGGAAGGTAAAGGTGATGACCTGACCTGCATAGGATGGGTCGGTCATGATTTCCTGATATCCGGTCATGGCTGTGTTAAAGCACAGTTCGGCCACGGTATCGCCGGTTGCCCCAAATCCAATCCCATAGAAAACGCGCCCATCGGCCAAAGCCAAACAGGCTGTGGGTTTGGGGATTGCTGTTTGGGGGGACATGGTGGGCATGGCGCTCTCCTTGCGGTCAAATCTGCGCCTATCTAGGGGGGGTGCGCGCGTGGGTCAAGGCCAGATTGCAGGCATTGCTTGCCAGCTTGGTGTAAAAGGGGTAAAGGCGGCAGCTAAAGTATCGCCATTTTTAAGTATCGGAGTGTTCTGATGGATTTGCGAAACCGTGTTATGCAAGAAATGAAGCAGGCCATGAAGGACAAAGATGCCACGCGTCTGTCCACTGTGCGTCTTATTAATGCTGCGATCAAAGATCAGGATATTGCCCTACGTGGATCGGGTGATGATGCGTTGGTTGATGATGATGCCATCATGGCCATCTTGGCCAAGATGATCAAACAACGCCAAGAAAGCGCGCGAGTTTATGAAGAGGGCGGCCGTCTGGATCTGGCTGAACGTGAGCTGGCCGAGATTGAAATTGTCCGCGATTTTTTGCCGCGGCAACTGGATGAGGCCGAGGTCGACGAGGCCATTTCCAAAACCATCGCGGATCTGGGGGCCACATCCCTGCGCGATATGGGCAAAGTCATTGGTCAGTTGAAACAAGATTACAAAGGCCAAATGGACTTTTCCAAGGTTGGCCCGATGGTCAAAGACCGCCTGAGCAATTAATCATTCGCCCACATCATAGGGCAGAACATCGCGTTTATCCGGATTGATATGCAGCCGCCGCTCTAGCGGTGGGACAGATCGTTGATGACAGGTTTTGCGTTCGCAGATGCGGCAGGAAATCCCAATCGGCTCATAGGCTTTGGTATTGTTCAGATCCAGCGCATCAGCATAGACCAAATCCCCCGCATGCGCGACATCACAGCCCAGTGCGATGGCATATCGTTGCACCGGGGCGCCGAAATACCCCCCCGATTTTGACACATCGCGCGCGATGGAAATGTACTTAACCCCATCCGGGGTCTGCGCCAATTGCAGCAAAAACCGCCCCGGCGTTTCAAAGGCGCGATGCACATTCCACAAGGGGCATGCCCCGCCATAACGTGCAAATTGCAACCGCGTGGCGGAGTGGCGTTTGGTGATCGTGCCGGCCTGATCCACCCGAACAAAGAAAAATGGAATGCCTTTGGCGCCCGGGCGCTGCAACGTTGACAGGCGGTGGCAGATTTGTTCCAGCGAACAACCAAATTCTGCCTCAAGCCGTTCCAGATCGTGACGCAATGCGCGCGCGCGGTCCAAAAACCGCCCATATGGCATCAGCGCCGCGCCCGCGAAATAATTGGCCAGTCCGATTTTTGCGATGGCCCGTGCCTCATCCGTGGAAAACCGCGCCAAATCCAATGTCGCCTCTAGCAGGTCATCATAATGCAGCAGCGCCAATTGCAGCAGCGTTTGAAAGGCGGTTGTTGCGCGGCTGGCGGTTTCGGAAATGTCCAGCGTTTTGGTCGATTTGTCGAACCGGCGCAGGGCCTGCATCTGTGTTTGACGGATGGTAATTCCGTGATCTGCCAAAACATCTGTCGCGCCTTGGACCACGTTTGCATGCGTTTTGGCGAAATTTTCGGCGGCGCGATCCACGGCATCGATGTAATTGTCGCAGTAATGGAAGAAATCGCGGACCTCTTCCCACGGGCTGGGGCGGGTTTGATCGCCGGCGCGGCCCAAGGCTTCATCCATTGATGCTAAACGCTCATGGCTTTGCCGATAGGCGCGGTGCAGCGCCAAAAAGGCGCGGGCCATCCCGGGGGCGTTGGACGCGGTCAGCCGCAAATCGGCCAATGAGGGGGCCATATCGGTGAAAATTGGATCTGCCAATGCTTCGCGCATATCGGACACCATGCGTTCACTGTCGCCACTGGTCAGCTCCGTCACATCAAACCCAAATTCCTGCGCCAGCGCCAGAACCACCGTGGTGGAGACAGGGCGGTGGTTGTTTTCCATTTGGTTTAAATACGGCAGCGAGACCCCAAGTTTGGCCGCGAAGTCCTTTTGCGAAAGGCCAATTTTTTGCCGCGTTTCACGCAGTTTAACGCCGGCATACAGCTTTTGAACGGCCATGAGGGGATCCCGATTTGCAAATTTCTGCATATTGCATAGCGCAGTTTGCAAATTCGGCCAAGGGGCTGATTACAACCCCAGCCGCCGATTACGGCGCAGCACCATTAAAATAACGGCCATCCCAGCCAGTGAGCTGGCAAATTGCAGGCTTAGCAAGGGCAGGGCAGTGGCGCTGCCTTCAAGGATAAAGCCGGCAAAGGCAGACAGGGCTGCGCCGCCCGCGATCATCATCGCCGCACCCAACCCCGATGCGGTGCCGGCCAAATTGGGGCGCACTGACAGCATTCCAGCGGTGGCATTGGGGATGGTCATCCCATTGCCAAAGGCGATGATGATCATTCCACCAAAGAAGCTGATCGGACTGCCATATCCCAGAACGCCAATCAGCAGGGACAGCCCCGCGCCGCTGGATGTGATCAGTAGCCCGCCCAGTATCATCGGGTGAATGCCGGCACGAGCGGAAAACCGTCCGGATGTAAAGTTGCCAAAGAAATATCCAACGGCGGGGGCGCCAAACACAAATCC
>JALQTR010000025.1 GCA_023260835.1 Paracoccaceae bacterium | reverse complement strand
GACGAACCTCTGGGTGCATTGGACAAGCAACTGCGGGAAAAGATGCAGTTCGAAATCACCCATCTGGCGCACCGCTTGGGTATCACGGTGGTCTATGTGACCCACGACCAGACCGAGGCGCTGACCATGTCGGACCGCGTGGCCGTGTTCAACGATGGCCGTATTCAGCAGCTGGCCCCACCAGATCAGCTGTATGAGGCGCCACAGAATTCATTTGTTGCCCAGTTCATCGGCGAAAACAACACGCTGGAAGGCGTGGTTCGTGAAATCAAAAACGACATCGCATTGGTTCAGCTGGACAGCGGCGATTTGATCGACTGTAAACCGGTCAACGTGTCCAAACCTGGCGAACGCACCCGCGTTTCCATCCGCCCAGAGCGTGTCGAAATGAACAAGGACCGTCTGCGCGAAGGATCTCACATGATCCAAGCCGAGGTTCTGGAGTTCATTTACATGGGCGATATTTTCCGCACACGTCTGCGCGTGGCCGGAAACGAAGAATTCATCATCAAAACGCGCAATGCACCCGATCAGGTGCGTTTGCAGCCCGGTCAGCAAATCGACATCGGTTGGTTGCCCGAAGATTGCCGCGCGCTTGATGCATGATGCAGTTTGCGCCCGCCTGTCCCGGGCGGCGCAAAAAACATGTGCCAAAGGCCCGCAGCACATGTTTCAGGATCCAAATAGCGGGCTGACTTTAGGGAGAATGTGATGAAATTCACAACAACTTTGCTGGCCGGTACGGCTCTGACCGTTGCTGGTGCAGCTTTCGCAGATGAGATGACAATCGTATCTTGGGGCGGCGCGTATTCCAAATCGCAGCTGAAAGCATACCACGAGCCCTATTCCGCCAAAACTGGCGTGACCATCATCAACGACGACAGCTCGGCCGAAGCCGTTGCAAAACTGCGCGCGATGAACGAAGCAGGCAATGTGACCTGGGACGTTGTTGACGTTGTTGCATCCGACGCAATCCGTCTGTGTGACGAAGGTCTGGCAATGGAAATCGACGCGGACACCCAACTGGCGCCAGCGCCCGATGGCACCCCAGCGTCTGAAGATTTCGGCGAACTGCGCGTTTCCGATTGCTTCATCCCACAGATCGTTTATTCGATCACCTTTGGTTACCGCACCGATCTGGTTGGCGACAAAGCCCCAACCGATATCTGCGCCGTGTTCGACCTGAAAGCCTATCCTGGCAAGCGCAGCTTGGAAAAGCGCCCAATCAACAACATGGAATGGGCTCTGCTGTGTGACGGCGTAGCAAAAGGCGACGTGTACGACGTTCTGGCAACTGCCGAAGGTCAAGACCGCGCATTGGCAAAACTGGACACCATCAAAGACAGCGTTGTCTGGTGGTCCGCAGGTGCCGACACACCTCAGCTGTTGGCTGACGGCGAAGTTATCATGGGCTCGACCTACAACGGTCGTCTGTTCTCGGTCATCGAAGAGCAGAAACAGCCTGTGGCCATGCTGTGGGACGCACAGGTGTTCGATCTGGACGGCTGGATCATCCCAGCAGGCCTGAGCGAAGAGCGCAAGCAGCGCGCGCTGGACTACATCTATTTCGCAACCGACACTCAGCGTTTGGCAGATCAGGCGAAATACATTTCTTACGGTCCTGCACGTAAATCGTCTGCACCACTGGTTGGCAAGCACGCCGATCTGGGCATCGACATGGCGCCACACATGCCAACCGATCCTAACAACGCCAAGAACACGTTCCTGTACAACTACGAGTTCTGGGCCGATTACCGTGACGACATCGACGCCAAATTCCAGGCGTGGTTGGCGAAGTAATCGCATCTGACCAACGAAAAGGGGCCATCATGGCCCCTTTTCACCCACATTTTAAGTAACCAAGTCCGACGGGAAGACATAATAATATGAGTGACGCGACACAAAACGGCCCCATGTTGGCCGCAGATGGCACCCCGCTGAAACGCTCGCTTGCGCGGTCTTTGCGCAACCAAAAGCTGCGCGCATTGGCCCTGATTTCCCCGCTTTTGATTTTCGTTCTATTGTCTTTCATTTTCCCGATTGCGTCGATGCTGTTCCGCTCGGTCGAGAATGAAATTGTTGGCAATGTTTTGCCGCAAAGTAAGGTACAACTGGAAGCCTGGGATGGGCAGTCTGATGTGCCGGCGCCGCTGTATCGCGCCATGTATTATGATATGTTTGCCGCGGCCGAAGCCAAGCGTCATACCCGACTTGGCACTCGCTTGAATTACGAAGTGTCCGGTATGTCGAGCCTGTTTCGCCAATCGGGCCGTAAATTGGATAAGCCGGGTAAGGACCTGCTGAAAGATTTCAAAAAGCTGGATGCGGCTTGGGCCAAAGGCGGTGCGATTTATGCGCTGATGGCCGGAGACCCCGCCGATGCCCGCGACACGGCCCTTGCAGCGACGAAACGCGCCGAAATCAGTGCCATGGTGGGCGAAACCATCCCGGCCAGCTTTGACTTTGCGCCATCCGCGCGTGTCAGTGCGATGTTGCCCGCAACTGCCGATGCGTTCATGGCCTATGCGGCCTTTGAAGGTGGGATCGATGGTAAGAACTTGGCCAAAGGCAAGCCGTGGGAAACGGTATTCGTGGCCTTGGCTGAGGATCTGCAAACCGCTGATGCGACAGGGTATAATGGCCCCCATGCGGATCTGCTGGCACAAGCCATCGCCGCCAAAGACAGCATCGCAGCCCCTGATTACGGCGCGATTTTTGCCAAAATTGATAAGGACTGGGCAAAAGCCTCTACATGGCAGACAATTAAAACGCACAGCCCTACATTCACCAACGGGTATTTTCTGAATGCCATCGATATGCGCCGTACAGCCGAAGGTGCGGCCTGGCAGCCTGAGGATAAGCAGATTCTGCTGACGCTGTTTGGCCGAACCCTGATTATGTCGCTGATTATCACCGGATCGTGTATCCTTTTGGGCTATCCTGTGGCGTATATTTTGGCGAACTTGCCTATGCGCACATCGAACCTGCTGATGATTTTGGTTTTGCTGCCGTTTTGGACTTCGCTTTTGGTGCGGACATCGGCCTGGAAGGTCATGCTGCAACAACAAGGTGTCATTAATGATGTGTTGGTCTGGCTGGGCCTTGTCGCGGATGAGGCGCGGCTTGTGATGATCAACAATGAATTGGGGACAATCATTGCGATGACCCACATCCTGCTGCCCTTTATGATTTTGCCAATGTATTCGGTGATGCAGACCATTCCACCCAGCTATGTCCGCGCGGCTAAATCACTGGGTGCAACGAATTGGACAACCTTCTGGCGGGTCTATTTCCCACAGTCTGTGCCGGGGATCGGCGCAGGGTCCATCTTGGTGTTCATTTTGGCGATCGGCTACTACATCACGCCCGAAATCGTCGGCGGCACCAAGGGTGTGTTCATCTCGAACCGGATTGCCTACCACATCTCCAGCTCGCTGAACTGGGGTTTGGCGGCGGCATTGGGCACAATCTTGCTGGCTGTGGTTCTGATCCTGTACTGGGCTTACGATAAAATCGTTGGCATTGATAACGTGAAACTGGGGTAACTGACATGGGTTTTATTACATCGAACTTTCGCCCCACGAAGGGTTTTGTCTTTGCGATGATGGCGGCGGCCGGTGCCTTCTTGGGTATGTTGGTTGGCCTGGCCAATAACCAATTGATCGGCGGTATTGCCGTATTGGCGGCCTATTCCGCGGTTCTGGGTGGCGGCGTTTTTTACATGGCACCACATAAACGTCTGGGTCAGGCGGTGATCTTTGCCGCAACACTTGCGCTTGGGTATGTCACTATGGCTGGGGGCGGTGCGGTTCTGGGCCTGATTTACGGCGCGTTTTTGGCATGGTTTGCCTATTGGATTGGGACTGGCGAATATCGCACCAGCCTGCTGCCCTATCTGACCCCAGGCCAAGTGCTGTGGCATTACAGCTTCCGCCTGATCTGTGCGTCGATCTTTATCTTTTTGATCACGCCAATTTTGGTGGTCCTGCCGCTCAGCTTCAACGCCGAGGATTTCTTCACCTTCACACCTGAAATGCTGCGGCTTGATCCCGAGGGTTATTCGCTGAAACATTACCGTGATTTCTTCACGAATAATGAATGGCAGCGCAGCTTCCAAAACTCGCTGATCATTGCGCCGATCGCGACGATCATTTCTGTGTCTTTGGGGACTTTGGCCGCAATCGGTCTCAGCCAAAGCCACGTGCCGGGGCGCCGCGCGATCATGGCTATCCTGATTTCGCCAATGATTGTGCCGCTGATCATTTCGGCGACGGGTATGTTCTTCTTCTATTCACAAATTGGTAATATTTTGGAGGACAGCCTTGGCTTTAACAAGGACTTTGTCGGCTATGTGAAGGTTATCTTGGCCCACGCGGTGCTTGGCGTGCCTTTTGTGATCATCACGGTGACCGCCACTTTGGTTGGGTTTGACCGCTCATTGACCCGCGCCGCTGCGAATATGGGCGCGGATCCTGTGACCACTTTCTTCCGTGTGCAGATGCCACTGATTTTGCCAGGCGTGATCTCGGGCGGCTTGTTTGCCTTCATCACTTCGTTTGATGAGGTTGTGGTGGTTCTGTTTGTGGGATCCGCCAGCCAGAAAACCCTGCCATGGCAGATGTTTACAGGCCTGCGCGAACAAATCAGCCCTACCATTTTGGCTGTGGCTACAATTTTGGTTGTGATCTCGATTGGCCTTTTGACAACAGTCGAACTGTTGCGTCGTCGCTCGGAACGCCTGCGCGGGATGTCACCCGGCTGATCGCGCAGTCGATCTAACGGGGAAATACAGCAAACCCCGCGCCTGGTGACAGGCGCGGGGTTTTCCATTTTGTAATAGAAAGGATGCTTTAGGGTGTTTGGGCCAAACGCGCCTCTAGCGTGTCAAAGGGCACACCAGGTTCGTCCTTTGCACCGCGGATCACCAGTGATGTTTTCACACTGCCCACATTGGGTGCGGTCAACAGATCGCCGGTCAGGAAGGATTGAAAACTGCTCAGATCCGGAGCAACGCATTTCAGGATGAAATCAACCTCACCGTTCAGCATGTGGCATTCACGCACCAATGGCCAGCTGCGGCAGCGTTCTTCGAAAGCGCGCAAATCGGCCTCGGCTTGGCTTTGCAGGCCAACCATGGCAAAAACCTGCACTTCGAACCCCAATTCGCGCGGGTCTACATCGGCGTGATATCCGCGGATATATCCCTTTTCCTCCAGGCTGCGTACACGCCGCAGGCAGGGTGGGGCGGAAATTCCGACGCGTTTGGCCAATTCAACATTGGTCATCCGGCCATCGGCTTGCAGCTCTGCCAGGATTTTACGGTCAATTGGGTCTAATCTTGTGGCTGGCATTTGGCCCCTCAATATTTTTTCTTTTCTTATAGCACCCACGGCGCGCTGCGCAATAATATTTCAAACATGCGCAAGAATATATGCGGATCAAACGATCAGACCTTTCCTGCATCTTCCCCAGCGGGTATAGAAAAGCAAATCTTGTTATCCAAAGGGAATCCCATGTCTGACACACGCCACACCAAAGTTTTGATTATCGGATCCGGCCCCGCGGGCTACACCGCTGGTGTCTATGCCAGCCGTGCCATGCTGTCGCCGATTTTGGTGCAGGGGATTGAACCGGGCGGTCAGCTGACCACCACGACCGAGGTCGAAAACTGGCCCGGCGATACCGAAGTGCAAGGCCCCGATCTGATGGTGCGTATGCAGGACCATGCCCGGGCCATGGGATGCGACATCATTGGCGACATTATCACATCA
>JALQTR010000197.1 GCA_023260835.1 Paracoccaceae bacterium | reverse complement strand
TAAACAGGGCAATGCGTTCGTCTTTGTAAAACATCTTAGAAATCCTGATGTGAATTAAGTTTAGAAAATGGTGTTGTGCATTTGTCCTGAAAAGATAAGGGATATTGGGCAAAGTGCAAGGGACAAGCAGAAATCGGGGCCGCAAAATGGATAATATTCACACTGCATATATTGCGCTGGGGGCAAATCTGTCGCTGGGGGATCAGCTGCCGGCGCAAACGTTGCATGATGCTTTGGGTGCCTTGGTGCACGCGGGGCTGAATTTGCGGTCTGTCAGTCGGTTTTATCAAACGCCCTGCTTTCCAGTCGGGGCAGGGCCGGATTACATCAATGCGGTGGTGCGGATTGAAACCCCGCTGGCCCCGCGCGATTTGCTGGACCAACTGCATGCGATTGAGGCAGATATGGGCCGCGCCCGCGATACCCGCTGGGGGGCGCGAACGCTGGATTTGGATATTCTGGATTATGATGGCATCATCGCGCCGGATGCAGCCATGGTCGAGGATTGGATGAACCTGCCCTTGCGCGATCAAATGGGCCGCACGCCGGATCAATTGCTGTTGCCGCACCCGCGTATCGCCGATCGGTCCTTTGTTCTGGTGCCTTGGGCGGACATTGCGCCAGATTGGGCGCATCCGATTACGGGGCAGACGGTTGCGCAAATGTTGGCGGCTTTGCCCGCGGGGGATTTGGCGGATATTGCGCCGATCTGATGATCGGCTATGCCGCTTTGCGGCAATGGGGCCTTGTCATTTTGCGACTGGTCGTGTATGCGCACCCACTCAGATATATCTCACCTACCCCGGAGGCCCGAATATGGCGCGTGTGACCGTTGAAGATTGCGTTGACAAAGTTCCAAACCGGTTCGAACTGGTCATGTTGGCGGCCCACCGTGCGCGCGAATTGGCATCCGGTGCGCCCCTGACGGTTGATCGTGATAACGACAAAAACCCCGTTGTTTCCTTGCGCGAAATCGCTGATGAAACCCAAAGCGCCAATGACCTGCGTGAACGCATGATCGAGGCCCACCAGACCCAGATCGAGGTGGATGAGCCTGAAGATGACGCCATGAGCCTGCTGATGGGCGAATCGGCTGACGCACCCGCCGATGACGACATGTCCGAAGAGAAACTGCTGCGCGCGCTGATGGACGCTCAGGGTCAGGCCTAATATGGTGCGGATGCTCTGCACCGCCCCAACAAACAGGAGCGCGATATGAACCGGACCGAAGACATCCGGGCAGATGATCTTATCGCGCTGATCCAGCAGTATAACCCTCAAACGAACGCTGATCTGATCCGTCAGGCCTATGCCTACGGCGAAAAGATGCATGAGGGGCAGTTTCGCCATTCGGGCGAGCCATATTTTACCCATCCTGTGGCCGTTGCCGCGATTTTGACGCAGCAGCGGTTGGATGATGCCACCATCATCACCGCCCTGCTTCACGACACGATCGAGGACACAAAATCCACCTTCGCCGAGGTTGAACGCCTGTTCGGCACAGAGGTTGCGGAATTGGTCGATGGGGTGACCAAGCTGACCAATCTGCAGCTGGATAATGTGCAAAGCAAACAGGCGGAAAATTTCCGTAAATTGTTCTTTGCTATGTCCAAAGATATGCGGGTGATTTTGGTCAAATTGGCGGATCGGTTGCACAATATGCGCACGATCAAATCCATGCGTCCTGAAAAGCAGCTGCAAAAGGCACGCGAAACCATGGATATCTTCGCGCCCTTGGCGGGGCGCATGGGGATGCAATGGATGCGCGAAGAGCTCGAGGACCTTGCCTTTAAAACCAGCAACCCCGAGGCGCGCAATTCGATCCTGCGCCGGTTTGCTACGATCAGCAAGGATTCAGGCGATGTCATCGCGCAGATTACCGGCGATATGCAGGCCGAATTGGAACGCGAAGGGATCACCGCGCAGGTCTATGGCCGTGCCAAACGGCCCTATTCGATTTGGCGAAAGATGCAAGAAAAGCAGCTAGCGTTTTCGCGTCTGTCAGACATTTACGGGTTTCGTGTCATCACCGATGATGACATGGCCTGTTATAACGCGCTGGGTGTGATCCATCGCCGCTGGCGGGCGATCCCGGGGCGGTTTAAGGATTACATCAGCCAGCCAAAATCGAACGGATATCGGTCGATCCACACCACCGTGTCGGGCCGCGATGGCAAACGCGTCGAGGTGCAGATCCGCACCCGACAAATGCATGATGTGGCCGAAAGCGGGGTTGCGGCGCATTGGTCCTATCGCGATGGGGAACGCTCGCATAACCCATTCGCGGTTGATCCGGTGAAATGGATTGCATCGCTGACTGAACAGTTTTCCCATGATGCCGATCATGAGGATTTCCTCGAGGCAGTGAAGCTGGAAATGTACACCGATAAGGTGTTCTGCTTTACCCCCAAGGGGGATGTGGTGAAACTGCCGCGCGGGGCGACACCGCTTGATTTTGCCTATGCGATTCACACGCGAATTGGGTCTGCGTCTGTTGGGGCCAAGGTGGATGGGATGCGCGCGCCCTTGTGGACGCGGCTGCGCAATGGCCAATCGGTTGAAATTATCACTGCTCAGGGGCAAGAGCCCAAATTGCAATGGCTGGATATGGTTGCCACCGGCAAGGCGAAAAACGCCATCCGCCGGGCGTTGCGCGCGGCACAGCGGGACCGCTCGATCGAACTGGGCCGTGAATTGGCGCGGGTGGCCTTTGACCATATTGGCCGCAAATCCACCGATAAGGCGCTGGACACTGCGGCGCGGCATTTGCGCCTGACAGACCGTGATGAACTGCTGGCCCGCATTGGGGATGCGGAACTGTCGGCAGCATCGGTGGTGCGGGCGGTTTACCCTGATCTTGCCCCCGAAGGCGAGGCCGAGGTCGACAGAACCCGCGCCGTTGCGGGGCTGGCATCAGGGCAGGCCATTCAGCGCGCCTGCTGCTGCCAGCCTTTGCCGGGCGAACGCATCATGGGGCTGGGGCTGCGCGGAAAGGGCGTGGTTGTCCACGCGATTGATTGCGCGGCTTTGGAAAAATTTGATGACCTGACCGATGCCTGGGTGGATCTGTCGTGGCACAGCGGCGTTCATCCGGCGATTTACACCGTTACCTTGGATTTGACCATTGCCAATGGCGCGGGCGTTTTAGGGCAAATCTGCACCTTGATAGGCGAGCAAAAGGCGAATATCTCGGACATGGAATTTGTGGATAAAAAGCCTGATTTTTATCGATTACATGTGAATGTCGATCTGCGGGATTGTGAACATTTGCATTCGGTTGTTTTGGCCTTGCAGGCGCAAACAGATGTGGCCCAGGTGCAGCGCCTGCGCGATCCAGCGCGCAGTGACTGCATTATGCCGCAGGTGTAAAGGAACGGTGCGTGGTCTTTAAACGGCGCAATAAACGCCCCCTTGGACGGGCCATACTCGAATCGCTTTGGCCCAAAGGCGGCTGGGGGCGGGCGTTTTCATATGTCCGGCATCGCCTGCACCGTTTGAATGACAATCCGCACCGCATTGCGCGGGGGATTTGGGCGGGTGTGTTCACCACATTTACCCCCTTTTACGGTCTGCATTTTTTGACCGCTGCGGCCATTTCATTGGTCTTTCGCGGCAATATTTTGGCGGCGCTTTTGGCCACGTTCTTTGGAAATCCGCTGACCTATGTGCCAATTGGGGTGGTGTCGCTGAAAACGGGGCATTTCTTGCTGGGAACAGAATTTGCGCATGAAGGCACATCGCTTGCGCATAAATTTGCCGCGGCCGGTTGGGATTTATGGCATAATCTGATGACATGGATCACCGGCGATCCGGTGGATTGGTCAGGGCTTCATCTGTTCGCGGATGAGGTGTTTTTCCCATATCTTATTGGGGGCATCATCCCAGGTATTATTGCAGGTGGGATTTGTTATTGGCTGTCTTTGCCAGTCATCAAAGCCTATCAAAAGCGGCGCAAAGGCGCGATCAAGGCCAAACTGGCCGCGATCAAGGCCAAGGCGCAACGCCATTAAGGGGGCAATCATGCAGCAACGATTGGGTGTCAATATTGATCATGTGGCCACTTTGCGCAATGCGCGCGGCGGGGCCTACCCCGATCCGGTGCGCGCGGCGCTGATGGCGCAGGATGCGGGCGCGGATGGGATCACCGCGCATCTACGCGAAGACCGCCGTCATATCCGTGATGCGGATATTGCGGCGCTGATGGATGCGATTGATATCCCGCTGAATTTTGAAATGGCGGCCACGGATGAAATGCAGGCAATCGCCCTGCGCACGCGGCCCCATGCGGTATGTTTGGTGCCCGAAAAACGCCAAGAGCGCACAACCGAGGGCGGTTTGGACGTGGCCGGTGATCAGGCGCGGCTGAGGGATTACATTGCGCCCCTGCGCGATGCCGGTGCGCGCGTATCGCTGTTCATTGGGCATGAACCCGCGCAAATCGAAGCCGCCGCCGCAATTGGTGCAGCGGTGGTGGAATTGCACACGGGCCATTATTGCGATCTGCATGCTGCGGGCGATTTCGCTGGCCGCGATACGGAATTGGCGGCGCTGCAAAGCGGCGCGGCCCTGGCTGCCGATCTGGGGCTTGAGGTGCATGCCGGTCACGGCCTGTCCTTTGAAACGGTGGCCCCCATCGCCGCCATTCCATCGGTGATGGAGCTGAACATCGGGCATTTCCTGATTTCCGAGGCTGTCTTTATGGGCCTTGGTCCCGCCATTGCGCAGATGCGCGCACAAATGCAGGCGGCGCGTGGCGCATGATTTTGGGGATCGGCACGGACCTGGCCAATATTGACCGCATTGCGGCCGTTCTGGCCCGTCATCCAGACCGATTTCGCACCCGTGTTTTCACTGAAACCGAACAGCGCAAGGCCGAAGGGCGCGCTGATACCGCTGGCACCTATGCCAAACGCTGGGCCGCGAAAGAGGCTTGCTCAAAGGCGCTGGGAACAGGTCTGCGGATGGGGATCGCATGGAAGGATATGGCTGTCAGCAATCTGCACACCGGCCAGCCCACAATGTGCCTAACCGGCTGGGCCGCGGATCGTTTGGCGCAGATGACCCCGCCAGGGCACAGCGCATATATCCATGTCACATTGACCGATGATCACCCTTGGGCGCAGGCCTTTGTTCTGATCGAGGCACGCCCCAATCCTTGACAGACCTGCGCGTGCAGCGCATGAAGCAAGAAACCCCGCGGGCGGCGCATAAAGGAAAGTAAACTATGGGAACCAGTAAAGCAAAAAAGGGCGGCATTTTTGAAACGCTCAAAACGATTGTGTATGCGCTGTTGATTGCGGGGCTGTTTCGGACGTTGCTGTTTCAGCCGTTTTGGATCCCATCTGGGTCGATGAAGGACACCCTGCTCATTGGGGATTTTCTGTTTGTGAATAAAATGGCCTATGGGTATTCCTATGCCTCTTGCCCGACGGTGCGGTTCGGCCCGATTGATATTGATGCCAAAGACATCTGTGGATGGATGGGAACGGATCAGGGGCGCATTTGGGCCAGCACGCCCGAACGGGGCGATGTGGTGGTCTTTCGCCATCCGGTCAATGGCAGTGATTACATCAAACGCCTGATTGGATTACCGGGGGATCGGGTGCAGATGCGCATGGGGGTGATTTACCTGAATGACAAACCCCTGCTGCAAGAGGACGCCGGCGTTTTCGATGAAATCTATGCCCCGCAGGGGCCGCATGCCCTGGCCCCGCGCTGCGCCAATGGCCCCATCCGCGAAGGCGATCAGTGCCAAAAACGTCGTTTGCTGGAAACCAATCCCGAAGGCCGGCAGTATCATGTGCTGGATATTGGCACACAATCTCTGGACAACACCCCCGTTTACACCGTCCCCGAGGGGCAGTTCTTCTTCATGGGGGATAACCGCGATAATTCCACAGACAGCCGCGTGCCGCAGCGGTTTGGCGGGGTGGGTTTCGTCCCCTTTGAAAACCTTGTCGGGCGCGCCGATCGGGTTCTGTTTTCATCTGCCGGATCGTCCATGTTGTATTTTTGGACGTGGCGCAGTGACCGCTTCTTTAAGGGGGTTGAGTGAAGGTTTCCGCCGAAATTTCCGCGCTTCAGCAGCGGCTTAACTATCAGTTCACGCGCCCAGAATTGCTGCGGCAGGCTGTGACCCATGCCTCGTTCAAGGCGGCACAGGGGGATGATAACCAGCGGCTTGAATTTCTGGGGGACCGTGTGCTGGGCCTGATCATGGCCGAGGCGCTGCTGGCGCGCGACCCGGACGCATCCGAAGGGCAGCTGGCCCCACGGTTCAATGCCTTGGTGCGCAAAGAAACCTGTGCAGATGTTGCACGGGCGCTTGATCTGGGGGCGGCGATGAAATTGGGCCGCAGTGAAATGCTGTCTGGCGGGCGGCGCAAACAGGCGCTGCTGGGTGACGCGATGGAGGCGGTGATCGCCGCCATTTATCTGGACGGCGGGTTGGATGCGGCGCGTGATTTTATTCTGCGCCAGTGGAAAACAGCCATGGATCAGGTGAAAACAGATGCGCGCGATGCCAAAACATCGCTGCAAGAATGGGCGCAGGCCCGCGGGCAAACCCCGCCAAAATATGTGCTGATCAACCGCAGCGGTCCAGATCACGCCCCGCAATTTCTGGTCGAGGCGCAACTGCAAAATGGCCCTACAGCCCGGGCCGAAGCTGCGTCCAAAAAGGCCGCAGAACATCAGGCGGCGGCATTGCTGTTGGCCGAAGTAGAAGGAAAATAATCCATGCAACGCGCCGGTTTTGTCGCCCTGATTGGGGAACCCAATGCGGGGAAATCCACCTTGCTGAACCGCATGGTGGGGGCCAAAGTGTCCATCGTGACGCATAAGGTGCAAACCACGCGCGCCCGTATCCGCGGGGTCGCGATCGAAGGCGATGCGCAGATTGTGTTTGTGGACACCCCAGGCCTGTTTGCGCCCCGCCGCCGGTTGGATCGCGCCATGGTCGCCGCCGCTTGGGGTGGGGCTGCGGATGCCGATGTGGTGGTTTTGCTGGTCGAGGCGCATCGCGGCATCACCGAAGGGGTCGAACGCATCCTTGAAGGATTGGAAGATATCGCCAAGGGCCGCAAAATCGCGCTGGCGATCAATAAGATTGATCGGGTCAAGGCGGAAACCCTGCTGGCCTTGGCGCAGGATTTGAACAATCGCTTCCCCTTTCAGCGCAGCTTTATGATTTCGGCCGAACGCGGGCATGGCGTTGATGATCTGCGCGCCTGGCTGGCGGGCGAGCTGCCACAAGGCCCCTGGCTTTACCCCGAGGATCAAATCGCCGATTTGCCCCTGCGTATGATCGCGGCCGAAATGCTGCGCGAAAAGCTGATGTTGCGCCTGCATCAAGAGCTGCCCTATCAACTGACGGTGGAATGCGAAAGCTGGCAAGAGCGCAAGGATGGCTCTGCGCGGATCGACCTGACGGTCTATGTCACCCGCGATGGGCATAAGGGCATCGTTCTGGGCCATCGGGGCGAGACTATGAAATCCATTTCCAAAGCCACCCGTGAAGAGCTGTCTGAATTTTTGGGCCGCGCCGTGCATGTCTTTGTCAACGTGAAGACGCGCGAAAAATGGCAGGATGAGGCCGAACGCTACACCCAGATGGGTCTGGATTTCAAAGACGGCAATTTGTGACCAAGGCATCCCATGGCTCAGCTGAAAGCGCGGATTTGGGTGGATGCATACAGACGGCGGCTGGGGCTGCTGTCAATTCCGGTCTATGTGCTCGCCCATGGTGATGATGACAGCGGGGCAATCTTGGTCAAACTGTCCACCTTGGATGGGCAGGCGCAGCTGTTTCAGCGTATTTACGATTTGATGCAGGATCGCAGGGTCTGGGATTGCGTCTTTTCTGGCCCCGAGCCCGAGGCTGATGCCTTCATTGAAAAACAACGACACAGCGACACGGATCTTTGGGTGATCGAGGTCGAAGACCGCGCCGGCCGTCATCTGCTGGATGACGATGGGTTGGGGGGCTGACCCAATGGAATGGCGCGACCAAGGTATTGTGTTGGGCGGCCGCAGCCATGGCGAAAATGCAATCATTTTGGATGTTCTAACCCAGACCCATGGCCGCCATTTGGGATTGGTGCGCGGGGGTGCCAGTCCCAAACGGGCGGCCTTGGTGCAACCTGGGGCGCAGTTGTCATTGATCTGGCGCGCTCGGCTTGAGGATCATTTGGGCAGTTTCACGATCGATCCATTGCGCACCCGCGGTGCGCAGGTATTCACCAGCAAATTATCCCTGTCTGGGTTGAATGCGGCCTGTGCGCTGCTGGCCTTTGCCTTACCTGAGCGTGAGCCCCAGCCCCAGATATTTGACCACACCGAACGATTGTTTGATTTGCTGGGGCAGGATGATGTTTGGCCGCTGGCCTATATGCGTTGGGAAATGCATCTGCTGCAGGCCTTGGGGTTTGGATTGGATCTGCGGGCCTGCGCGGTCTGTGGCGGGGCGAATGATCTGTCGTATATTTCCCCAAAATCCGGCCGCGCGGTCAGCCGCGCAGGCGCGGGGGAATGGGCCGATCGGTTGTTGCCTTTACCGCCGGTCATGCTGGGCCAAGGGGATGGCGATGACAAAGCCGTGACAGATGCTTTGGGCGTGACGGGGTATTTTTTACATGAAAAATTAGCGCCCGCTTTGGCGCAGGGCCCCATTCCAGAGGCCCGCGCCAGATTTTTGGATGTGGTGTCTGTCAGGGCCGCGCATGGCCCCGACTGAAAATGATCCGCTGCGCCTAGCGCTGGAATTGCCCGTCATAAATGGGCTCCAGCGAGTCGGTTTCAAACAGCGATGACACAGAGGTGCCGTTCCAGATGTTCATAATTGCCTGCGCGAAGATGGGCGCAGTGGGAACAATGCGGATATTTGGCGCGGCTTTTACGGCGGCGGTGGGTTCGATTGAATCGGTGATCACCAGTGATTTCATCACAGAATTTGTCACCCGTTCCACCGCGGGACCAGACAGCACCCCATGGGTGATATAGGAATGCACCTCGGTTGCGCCATTTTCAATCAACACTTCGGCCGCTTTACACAAGGTGCCAGCTGTGTCGCAGATGTCATCCACGATGATACATTTTTTGCCGCGCACATCACCGATGACAGTCATTTCGGCCACCTCGCCGGCCTTTTCGCGGCGTTTGTCCACGATTGCCAGCGGGGCGCCAATACGTTTGGCCAATTCGCGGGCGCGCGCCACGCCGCCTACGTCAGGGGAAATAACCATCACATCTTCGACATTGCCGCCGAATTGATGCAGAACATCCAGCGCGAAGATTGGGCTGGCATAGAGGTTATCAACGGGGATATCAAAAAAGCCCTGAATTTGGGCCGCGTGCAAATCCAGCGTCAAAACCCGCTCAATGCCGGCAGACACCATCATATTGGCCACCAATTTGGCGGTGATCGGTGTGCGTGCCTTTGTTCGGCGATCCCGGCCGCGGTGGCGAGGTCCCGGATGGTGGCGCCGTCGATGCCTTTCTCCACAAACAGGGCCAGGGCGGTGCGGGCGATCAACTCTTTCGTCTGGTCTTTCGGTCGCATGTAGGCTTAAGAGTAAGAATTTCA
>JALQTR010000187.1 GCA_023260835.1 Paracoccaceae bacterium | reverse complement strand
TAGGGTCGCGCCTCGAGATTGCGATCCAGGACATCCAGCTGGCGCTTGACCTCCATGGCATAGCGATTGATGGGGTACTCCAGCTTGGCGGGCGCATAGGCGTAGAAATGCCCAAAGCCGCCGCCCAAATAAGGCGCGCTGCCCATCTGCCAAAACAGCCAGGACAGGGTTTCGCTGCGCGCAGGGCCAGATGCGGGCAAAAAGGCGCCAAATTTTTCGGCCAAATGCATCAAAATCGCGCCCGATTCGAACACGCGCACAGGGGTGTTCCCGCTGTAATCCATCAGGGCGGGAATTTTGGAATTGGGGTTCACATCCACAAACCCCGATGAAAACTGATCCCCATCGCCAATTTTGATCAGCCAAGCATCGTATTCGGCAGCGCTGTGGCCGGCGGCCAGCAGCTCTTCGAACATCACGGTGACTTTGACGCCATTGGGTGTGGCCAGCGAATACAGCTGAAACGGATGAACCCCGCGCGGCAGATCCTTGTTATGCGTGGCCCCCGATATGGGCCGGTTGATCGAGGCAAATTGCCCCCCATTTTCCTGTTGCCAGGTCCAAACTTTGGGCGGGGTGTAGGTATCTGTCATATCCGGGTTCCAATTCTGGCTGACTATTTCCCCAACACATAGGCACTGCCCCCGCCCAAGGCAAGCGAACCGGCTTGAGGCGGCGCGTAAGATCAGGTATCGCCCTATGTAACACCAAAATTTCAGCATAAGGACAGCTGGCATGCATGATATTCGAATGATCCGCGACAATCCCGAAGGGTTCGATGCCGCCTTGGCCAAACGTGGTCTGGACCCGGTCAGCGCGCAAATCCTGTCGATTGATGCCGATCGCCGCGCCGCAATTCTGGCCGCTGAAACCGCGCAGGCCGATCAAAACGCCGCGTCAAAACAGGTGGGCGCCGCGAAAGCCGCCGGTGATGATGCCGAATTCGAACGTCTGCGCGCGCTGGTGGCCGATAAAAAGGCCGAAGTGGCCAATATGAACACCAAGGCCAAGGAATTGGACGCGGCGCTGATGGATATTTTGATCCGTCTGCCCAACCTGCCATATGACGATGTGCCACTTGGCGCGGATGAGGATGACAATATCGAGATCCGCAAATGGGGCACCCCGCGCGTTCTGGATTTCGCGGCGCGTGAACATTTCGACCTGCCCGCGGTGAAGGCGGGCATGGATTTCGAAGCCGCCGCGCGCCTGTCAGGGTCGCGCTTTGTGGTCTTGTCGGGGGCGGTTGCACGGGTGCATCGCGCGCTGGCCCAGTTCATGCTGGACACGCATATCGAGGACCACGGGCTGCAAGAAACCTGGACCCCCGTTTTGGTGCGTGAAGAAATGATGTATGGCACCGGACAGTTGCCCAAATTTGGCGAGGACAGCTATCAAACCACCAATGGCTGGTGGATGGTTCCCACCGCCGAGGTGACGCTGACCAATTTGGTGAACGATCAGATTGTGGATGAAACCAGCCTGCCACGGCGTTATGTCGCCCATACGCAATGTTTCCGGTCCGAAGCCGGGTCTGCGGGTAAGGACACATCGGGCATGCTGCGCCAGCACCAGTTTGAAAAGGTCGAAATGGTGTCGATCACCCACCCCGATCATTCCGAGGCCGAGCATAACCGCATGACCGATTGCGCCGAGGCGATCTTGCAAAAGCTGGAGCTGCCCTACCGCACTGTGATCCTATGCACCGGGGATATGGGTGCCGGCGCGCGCCGCACCCATGATATCGAGGTCTGGCTGCCGGGGCAGAACACCTATCGCGAGATCAGTTCCGTTTCGACCTGCGGCGATTATCAGGCGCGGCGCATGAACGCGCGGTTCCGTCCCGCGGCGGGCGGCAAGCCGGATTATGTGCATACGTTGAACGGCTCTGGCCTGGCAGTTGGCCGCGCGCTGATTGCGGTGCTGGAAAACGGTCAGCAGGCCGATGGGTCGGTCACATTGCCTGCGGCGCTGCACCCCTATTTGCGGGGCGCAACGCGGATCACGGCAGACGGCCGGATGGCATAAGGCATGACTGGGGGGCGTCAGCGCCCCTCACTCGCGCAGGGCCGGCAGGCCCACGCCGGTGCTTTCAAACCCGCCATCCACGGCAATCACCTGTCCGGTGACATAGCTGGCTTTGTCACTGCATAAAAACGCAATCACATTGGCCAATTCCTGTTCCGATCCGTATCGGTTCAGGGGGATTGCATCGTGATAGGCGTCAATGATGGCTTGGCTGTGCACCGCGATGGACAGTTTTGTTTTCACCGGACCGGGGGCCACGCAGTTGACGCGGATGTTATGTTCACCCAATTCGGCGGCTTGTTGTTTGCTCAGCTGGATGACAGCCGCCTTTGAGGTGCCATAGGCCACCCGCAGCGTCGAGGCCCGCAGCCCCGATATTGACGCGATATTCACAATCGCCCCTTGGGTTTTCTTCAGCGCGGGGATGGCCGCTTGGCTGACCAAAAACACCCCATCCAAATTGGTGGCCATAACGGTGCGCCAGCGTTCGAAACTGGTGTCCTCAATCGGGCCGAAATCGGCAACGCCAGCATTGTTGACCAGTGCATCGATTTGCCCTGTGCGGGCCAGCACAGCGGCGATCATCGCATCCACCTGATCAGGGATCGACACATCGCAATCCACCGCAAAGGCGCCTGGCACATCTCCCACCGCGCGGGCCAATTCGTCGCTGTCGCGGTCGATCATGGCGACGGTGTATCCATCCGCGGCCAATGTTTTGGCGCTGGCCAGTCCAATGCCGCGCGCGGCGCCTGTGACGATTGCTGTTTTCATGTGGGTCCCCAATGATCTGTTTTTTCCGTACCCTAAAGGCAGGGAGGCAAGACAATCAATCACAAACTGTGCACAGGGATTTTAAGCGCAATTGCGCTTTGTTTTTGGTTGATCTGCTGCAGGGCGATATTCGCGCCAAGATGCGCGATTAGTTTGGCGAATGTGGGGCAGGCGATATGTGCGGCATCACGGCCGTCTGTGACAAACAGCATATCGGACAGGATTTGATGGCGATTGCTGGCGTCTTCGTCGATGATCAGCCGCAGTTCGATCAATTGGGACCCGCCCAAATGCGCCACCTCTTGCACGACAAAGGCAAATACAGGGTTGGGCAGCTGCAGCATGACCTGATGCACCAGCAGCTTCAGCATGGCCCGCAGCACGGCCCGATTTCCGTGGACCTGCCTGATGGGCAGATGTTCCCATTCCAAACTTGCGGGTTTTGTGCCGGCTGGCCTGACCGAATTGATATAGGTGACGATGTTCTGTAGCAGGGTTTCAAACGCATAGGGGGTAGGATCTGCTGTGTCTGAGGCGGACAGAATTTGGATGATCTGCCCCAGATCGTGCAGATCATCGGTTAACCATTCCGGCGCCGTATCGGGATGGTCTTGCACCACGCTTCGCCCCAGACCGGATATCAGAATTGACAGTGCCTGCAGATCACGTGGGTGCAGCGCATCTTTGTCAGTGTCGTATGAATCACTGCCCGCAAGGGTTGACGCATCCCGAATGAAGGCCACGAATTGCAATTGATCATCGCTGCCTATACGTTCAATCAGCATATCCATGGCAAATTCTTCGCCCGAGGCGCGCAGGGCCTGCATATGCACACGTCCCTTGCCGACCAAACGATACTGACCATCGCGCACCGCCCGCATCAGACCAGCCTTGTGAACGTCGCGGTATTTTTCAGGCACCAGAAAATGGGTGATTTCTTTCCCCATCAGCGCGGATTTGGAATAGCCAAAAATCCGCTCCGCCGCGGGGTTGAACCCTGTCACCTTGCCATTGGCATCAATCGTTACGATGGCATCCAAGGATGCGTTGATCACCGTTTCCATCGATCTCAGTAACTCCTGACGTACCACAGCCAGATGGCTGGCTTCGCGTTCGCGCCCCGTCACATACAGGCCAAATGTCCCCAGCAGCAGAACCAACCCCAAACTGACCAGCCCCAAATTGCGCAATGTTCGGTAGAGTTCGGCCCGATCCTGCGCTGTTTTCAACGTGATCCCAGTTAAGCCATCCAATGCGATATCATTGGTGAATTGCCGTATCTGCGGCAAGTCATTTTGAATGATTGCAATGATCCGCTTTGGGTCCGTATTGGGGTCATCCACCAAAGGAATGGTGCGGCGGATAAAACCCAACAATTGCCCCAATGTGGCTTGAAAACTGTCCCGCTGGCGCAAGGGGGCAAATTGCGGGCCATCGTTGAAGGTTGCGACACGGCTGGCAAAAATATCAAAGCTTTGTTGAAATTCGGCGAATTCGCCTGTCTGACTTGCGTCTTTCGCACTGGCGTCAAGGTTTGCAGCCTCAAGCTCTAGCCGTTGAAGCGACCATAAAATATTGTCATGCGAGGATTCGCGCAGAGCGTCCAATTTGGTCACCACCACCTGCGACAGGGCAATGGCCGCTCCAAAAGCCACCAATGACAGAAAAAGGATAACCCCAGTCACAAGGCGCTGTTTATTCATGAATGAGGTCTCGCCTGTTTGGGGGGACGATTACTTTGCGATCAGTTCTAGTCGGTCAAGTTGCCAAATGCTGCGTGAATAGGTGACTTCGGTTCGGAAGTCTTCGGATTGATCATAGGGGTAGACGACCCAAAGCGGCCCCTTACTGCGCAGGGTCATTTCTTTGCCGTTGTTTTCATAGGCGATGATTGGCCCGTCCGGTGTGGCGTCTGTCAGGGGAATATTCACCGCGTAATCATTGACGGCATAGGCACGAAAAACTCCCGATGTCAGGCCCAGATGCTGGACAAGCGCGTGAAGTCGCGTGCCGCGGAAGCTCTGTGTGCCTTTGGTCCAGATGGTGGATGTTTGCAGGCTGGTTTCATCGATCTTGCGCAGATCATCGCGTGTGAGGGTTATTTTTTACCCTCTAATGCCGTGCCGCTTTCACCTGTTATAGTTAACACTATGTCCGCATTGGCCAGGCTTGTCGCCGGCAACGACACCGCAGAGATAGCGCAGGCGGCGATAAAAACTGTTATATTTCTGCGGGTTAACTTCATGTTTTTGATCCTGTTGTGCTTGCGCTTGCTGGCCTATACTTTCGTATCAACACGCCATGGTTGTAATCAAGGTTAAAAATCCATTAATTGTGAAATAAATTTTAACATTTTGGCGTTTGACCGGCTGCGTTTTGTTAACTTTAAGTGGTCGTGCGATGTGTTAAAACTCTGCACGGCCATAGTCATGGTACACTTTAGCATAGATTTGCAACTGGGTATAGCATCACCTGAAGTCAAGGCGCGATGATACAACCGGATGTTGTTCAGGCTGTATGTTAGTAACTATCGCAAAGTCCGGCTTTGGCCTTCGTGGCGGGTTAATCCACAATCCCAGATATGATCGCCCGCAGGGTTTCAATCCCATCGCCTTTTTCCGATGATGTCACAATCAATTCTGGAAACGCGGCGGGGTGTTTGGCCAGCGCGCGCGATACCCCCTCGATCAGGGCGGGGCGGGCGGCATCTTTGATTTTATCGGCCTTGGTCAGCACCACTTGAAAAGTAACGGCGCTTTTGTCCAGCAGGGACATGATTTCATCATCAACCGGTTTCACGCCGTGGCGGCTGTCGATCAAGACAAAGGCGCGGCGCAGCGATGGGCGGCCCGACAGGTATTGTTTCAACAGGCGCTGCCATTTTTCCACCACGGCCACGGGGGCTTTGGCAAACCCATATCCGGGCAAATCGACCAGATAATGGCTATCTGCCAAGGTGAAGAAGTTAATTTCCTGCGTACGGCCAGGCGTGTTTGACGCGCGCGCCAGATTTTTGCGATTGGTCAGCGCGTTGATCAGGCTGGATTTGCCAACGTTGGAGCGCCCGGCAAAGCAGACCTCGGGGCGGTCGGCATCGGGCAGGCCGGACATGGCGACAACACCCTTCAGAAACTCTGTCCCATGCGCGAATAGCTTGCGCCCCGCTTCGCGGCGGGCGTCATCGGGCTCTGGGGCAGGGGTGAAGTTAATTTGCATTGGGCAGCTCGATTGTGTCATTCAGGGCGATCTTCCCACCGGTCAGAACGCGGGTATAGATCCCCATATCTTGGTGGCCATGTTCGCGCAGCAGGGACAGGGTGTCCAAATCGCGCTGTCCGGTATCGGGGTTTGTTGTTGTGGCCTTGCAGCGGCGGATGGGTTCGATCGGTTGCAAACGGGCCGCGCCGATGGCGATTGGGGCGGTCCAATCAAATTCAACCCATGGATCCAACCCATCAACCCACAGGTTGATGCGCCAGCGGCGGATGTCGATGGGGCAACCGGCCTGCGCTTCCAGCGCGCGATGGGTCGCCAGATTGCCAAGGGAGACGGATGGATAATCCGTGTCGGTCACACCGCGGCTGCCCAGTGAAATCACTTGTGCTGGGGCGGGTTTATCGGGGTTCATCAATGGGGCGATCCAATCCAGCAGGGCCTGAGGGTTTGCATCCATATTTAGATGCATATCAGGCTGATCTGGGTGGGTCAGGCGGATGATATGTGGCTGCGCCGGATCCATATCCAGATTAATCGCCATCAGCCGTGGGTGCTTTGCCCCGATTACGAAATTTGCACAATCTGCCCAGATGGTCCCGTCTGCTTTGGCCGCCGAGTGCATAACGGCCCACAACCGATCCAATGGTAGTGCCGCATCCGCAAATAAATCAACGGCCGACAGGGACTGCCGGCCGATGGATTTAATCGGATGGCGCCAGATATGGGCCAGTGTTGCCATTAGGATTTACCACCATCCGTTTTGGCGCGCAGGCGCAGGCTGGTCAGGATATTGCCGAACACATCCGGTTTATACCCGTGCGAGCGCATAATGGTGTACTGCTGGATAAAGGTGATTGTGTTGTTGGCAATCCAATAGATGACCAGCCCGCTGGCAAAGCTGCCCAGCATGAACATGAATATCCACGGCATCCAGGCAAAGATCATCTGCTGCGTCGGATCGGTCGGCGCCGGGTTCAGCTTCTGCTGCATCCACGCCGCTTGATGATGATTTCACGGGGTATGCGGATCAGGCTGCGGCGGAAGCTGCGGGGTGGGCGTCGGATGATGCTGCGGGCACCTTTGATGCGGTAGGGGATCAGTGGGATGTCAGCGGCGCGCAGTCGGCTAACTTCAACATCCTCAAAACCGCGACGGTGACGTCAGGCGATACGTATATTGTGGAAGTTGTCGTGACCAGAACA
>JALQTR010000146.1 GCA_023260835.1 Paracoccaceae bacterium | reverse complement strand
TGCACCATGATGCCCCCATATCTTTGGCAATCTTATGCCCGCCTTTACGGGGCCTGCCAAGGGGGTGGGGGAACGCCGCGCAATGTGCGCGGCGTTTGGTCGTTATTTATCGGCTTTGGCGGCCTGTTTGGCCTCCCACGCGGCCTTCTTAGCCTGATATTCCTCTTCGGACAGGTTATGCCATCCCACGCATTTTCCGGTTGGGGAACGGCCGCATCCACATTCGCTCATGCTTAATCTCCATACATTTGGTCCTATGGCATATACCTATGGCACGCGCGCGCCGGCGCAAGGGGCGCGGGCGGGATTTTTTATTGTCTGGACCGCGTCCAATCCTCACCTATCTTTTGCATCAGGGGGTATCATGCTGAACGATAAACTGTTCAAACTGCCCGCCGTAAACACCGTGCTGATGGTGACGCATCAGGTGGTGATCCAAGCCATCACGGGGCGCAGCGTCCCATCCGGCGGCGGGGTGATTTACACCCCCGCGCAGGCGCACAGCACCGATTTGACATTCTAAAAGGGCAGTCATTTCATCACAATGTCGCGCATTGGCCAGTTTTTCGGCAATATGAGGTATTGCCCTGCTGGTTTCTGCGCCAGCATGCGGTGCAAATAGGGGGGATTACCATGCATTTTGGCCTAAGCAGTGAACAGCAAATGATCGCCGATACCGTGCGCGAATTCGTTGAAAATGAAATCTATCCGCATGAAGCGATGGTTGAAAAACTGGGCCATGTCCCGCACGAGCTGGGCCAAGAGATCAAACAAAAGGTCATTGATCTGGGCTTTTATGCCTGCAATTTCCCCGCCGAGGTCGGCGGCGCCGGCCTGTCACATCTGGATTTCACCTTGGTCGAGCGTGAATTGGGCCGTGGCTCCATGGCATTGACGCATTTCTTTGGTCGTCCGCAAAATATTCTGATGGCCTGCAATGACACGCAGCGCGAACAATATCTGTTACCCGCCGTGCGGGGCGAAAAGATGGATGCATTGGCGATGACAGAACCCGATGCAGGATCCGATGTGCGCGGGATGAAATGCACCGCCATACGGGATGGTGGCGATTGGGTGATCAACGGCACCAAACATTTCATTTCTGGGGCTGAACACGCCGATTTCTTTATCGTGTTTATTGCAACCGGCGTGGATGACACCGCCCATGGCCCCAAAAAACGCATCACGTGCTTTTTGGTGGATCGGGGGACGCCGGGGTTTGCTGTGCGCGATGGTTATGCATCGGTGTCGCATCGGGGGTATAAAAACTGTATCTTGGAATTTGATAATTGCCGTTTGCCCGATGCGCAGGTGTTGGGCGAGGTGGATGGCGGGTTCGCCGTGATGAACACCTGGCTTTATGCCACGCGCCTGACGGTTGCCGCCTTCTGTGTGGGCCGCGCGCGTCGCTGTTTTGATATGGCGGTTGATTACGCCGCGCAGCGCCAACAATTTGGTCAGCCGATTGCAAAATTTCAGGGCGTCGGGTTTCAGGTCGCCGATATGATCACCCAGATTGATGCCGCCGATTGGCTGACGCTGTCTGCGGCGTGGCGGCTGGATGAAGGCCTGCCTGCCAATCGAGAAATCGCATCGGCCAAGCTGTATGCCTCTGAAATGTTGGCGCAGGTCACGGATGCGACGCTGCAAATCCATGGCGGGATGGGGCTGATGGATGACTATCCCATTGAACGGTTCTGGCGCGATGCGCGGGTGGAACGCATTTGGGATGGGACATCCGAAATTCAACGCCACATCATTGCGCGCGAATTGTTCCGCCCGCTTGGGGCCTGATGCCATGCGCGCGCTGGATCGGCTGTTTAACCCCAAATCAATCGCCGTGATCGGCGGCGGTGCATGGTGCGCATCTGTGATCGACGGGGCGCGCGCCTTTGACTTTACCGGCGATATCTGGCCGGTCCATCCCACACGCACAGAAATTGCCGGTGCGGCATGTGTTGCGGATCTGGCCGATTTACCCAGCATTCCTGATGCGGCGTTCATTGGGGTGAACCGCCATGCCACGGTCACTGTTACCGCGCAGCTGGCCCAAATCGGGGCCGGCGGGGCGGTTTGTTTTGCATCCGGATTTTCTGAAGCTGCGGCCGAATTGGCCGACGGGGGCGATCTGCAGGCCGAATTGGTGCACGCCGCGGGGGATATGCCCATTTTGGGGCCGAATTGTTACGGGCTGATCAACGCCTTGGATGGTGCGGTGCTGTGGCCCGATCTGCATGGGGCCACGCGGTGCGACAGTGGGGTGGCGATCATCACCCAGTCATCAAATATCGCGATCAACCTGACGATGCAGCAACGCGCCCTGCCCGTTGCCTATGTCGCCACAGCCGGCAATCAGGCCCAGACCGACATGGCCGCCCTTGCACGTCATTTTCTGGCCGATCCACGGGTAACCGCATTGGGCCTGCACATCGAAGGCATTGGTGATCTGGCCGAATTTGTCGGGCTTGCGGCCGAAGCCGCCGCCTTGGGCAAACCCATTGTGGGCCTAAAACTGGGGGTATCAAGCAAAGCCCAATCCGCGATGATATCGCATACTGCCTCATTAGCGGGGGATGGCGCGGCGGCGCGGGCATTGTTCAAACGGTTGGGGATTGCCTGGTGCCATTCGCCGTCCAGTTTCCTCGAGGCGTTGAAAATCGTGCATATGGTGGGGCGTCTGCCGTCAAACAAGATTGCATCCATGTCCTGTTCAGGCGGCGAGGCGTCACTGATGGCCGACATGGGCGAGGCCGCGGGGCTGGTCTATCCAGACCCAAGCAAGGACCAAATCACAGCCCTGCGCAGCGCGCTTGGGCCAAAGGTCGCGCTGGCCAATCCATTGGATTACCACACCTATATTTGGGGCGACCGTGCCGCAATGGCCGCCACCTTTACCGCGATGCTGCAAGGCGATGTGGCTATGGGATGCGTCGTTTTGGATGTGCCGCGACTGGATCGGTTTTCGGCCCCCGCTTGGGATCGGGTGATCGAAGCGGCTGCGGATGCGCGGACGCAAACCGGCAAACCCATCGCGCTTTTGGCCAGCATTGGGGAAAATATGCCTGAATCCATGGCCCAAAAAATGACCCAAATGGGGGTAATTCCCCTGTCGGGCATGCATGAGGCATTAGAGGCCATCGCCGCCATCGCCGCCGCACCGGTTCCCACAGATTTTGATGTCACCATCCCGGGGCAACCAAGGGGCAGCCGTATAATATACGAGGCGGCGGCGAAATCCGCTTTGGCCGAATACGGCCTGCCCCTGCCCCAATCCGTAAGCGCGCAAACCGCAGCCGAAGCGGCCGGCATGGCCGCACAAATCGGCTTTCCTGTGGTGCTCAAGGCGGATGGGTTGGCCCATAAATCCGAAAGCGGCGGGGTGGCGCTGAACCTGTGCAGCGCCGAGGCCGTTCAGGCCGCTGCACAAACCATGAATGCCCCCACCTTTTTGGTGGAACAGATGATCACAGGATCCGTGGCCGAACTGTTGATCGGTATTCGGCGCGATGACGCGCATGGGTTCGCCCTGACCATCGGCGCCGGCGGCACATTGACCGAACTATGGCGCGACACGGTCACATTAACCCTGCCCGCAACAGCATCTGACATTGAAACGGCACTGCGCGGCCTGCGCATGAAACCACTGCTGGATGGGTTTCGGGGGGCGCCTGCGGCCGATACCCGTGCCATCACCGCCGCGATCATGGCCGCGCAATCCTATGCCCTTGCACATAAGGACAAATTGATCGAACTTGAGGTAAATCCGCTTTTGTGCCTGCCCAATGGCGCAATTGCCGCAGACGCCCTGATCCAAATAGGAGAGTAACATGGACACCCCCCTTCACGTTGAAAAACGCGGCGCGGTTCTTGAGGTCACACTGAACCGCCCCAAAGCCAATGCAATCGATTTGGCCACCAGCCGTATCATGGGGGATATTTTCACCGATTTTCGCGATGATCCCAATCTGCGCGTGGCGATCATCACGGGTGCGGGCGATAAGTTTTTTTGCCCCGGCTGGGATCTGAAGGCCGCGGCGGATGGCGATGCGGTGGACGGGGATTACGGCAAAGGCGGATTTGGTGGGCTGCAAGAGCTGCGCGGGCTGAACAAACCCGTGATCGCAGCGGTGAACGGCATCTGCTGCGGTGGCGGTCTGGAATTGGCCCTGTCTGCGGATATGATCCTGGCCGCTGATCATGCCAGCTTTGCGCTGCCCGAAATCCGGTCTGGCACTGTTGCAGATGCGGCCAGCGTGAAATTGCCCAAACGCATCCCCTATCATATTGCGATGGAAATGCTGCTGACAGGCCGCTGGCTGGACGCGGCAGAGGCCGCCCGCTGGGGCCTGATCAATGCGATCCATCCCGCCACAGATTTGATGGCTGAAGCGCGCAAATTGGCAACCCTGCTGGCCTCTGGCCCGCCCCTGGTTTACGCCGCAATCAAAGAGATCGTGCGCGAAGCCGAGGACATGAAATTCCAAGACGCGATGAACCGCATTACCAAAAGTCAATTTGCAACCGTGGAGCGGCTCTATCGATCCGAAGATCAGTTAGAGGGCGCCCGCGCCTTCGCCGAAAAACGCGACCCAGTTTGGACGGGGAAATAACCCCTAGGGCAGTCGGGCAATATGTCGCCAATCGCGGCGAATGGCATCTTGGCGCAAATCCGGTAGCTGCGGTTGGATCCAGCCGCCCAATGGCGCCGCCATATCGGCCTGCACCCCAGAATAACCAAGCATTGCCCGGACCTGCAGGTCTGTGCGCGGCGCGCCGAAATCGATATGTAGTCCCGCAAACAGTTCTGGGCCAGTTGCATTGGACAAAGCGGCCCCTAGGACGGGGCGAAACACGCCGCGACCAAAATAAAGCGCAGCAGAGGCGCTGTGGCCCCATGTTCCATCATCGTGATTTGCGACAAACGTCAGCCCCAGATCCGCGGATGACATAAACCCAAAGCTGGTCGCGCGCAGGCCAAGGGCTGCCTGATTGCCCTGCCCAGCTGTGATTTGCCCCAAACCGTGCCATTTGCCATTTTGAAAGCTGCGCTCGGCGGCGACGCTGGCTGCGGTTTCGGTGCGGCCCAACCTACCAAGGCTGAAATGCAGCAAACTGTTCTGCGGGCCTGTCATACGGGCCTGCAAGGCGGCAATTGGGGTGAAATCATCGCCCAAATAGCTGCCACCAACGGCAACGCCAAATTGCGGGGCAAAATCAATCGCACCTTTGATTTGCGCAAACCGCGCATCGCGCCCCTGATGCAGCAGCCCATTGATGCGCACCCCTGCGGGCCGCAATGGCGACGGTGGTGTTTGAATAATTTGTGTTTGATACAGCAGCGGGTTCACATCCCGATAGGTCTGCGCCGCATCTGCCCCACGGCGCGGCAGGTGTAATTGCGGCCCACGCAACCCATGTCGAAGCGGCTGCGCGATGATCTGTTTCGCCCATGGTTTACCTGATAATGCCTGATCAATCGCTGGCCATACCGGTGTTTTATCTGGGTCATATTGAACATGAACGGCCTCGCCATCCAGAACATCCTCCAGCCGGTTCAACAGCATGGCTTCGATCACATCCAACTGTCGCAGCCGCACCTCAGTGTTGCGCGATTGCAGCTGGTAGCGTTCGGTGTCTTGGGCTTCGAACATATAATCTGCCGAACAGGGCAAGGGGCTGCCGGCTGGGAAAAACAATGCGGATTTACCATCCTGCCAGACCAATATTGTGTCACCCAAAACGGCCAGCGGCGGCCATAGGTCCCCAGTCGCGCCCAGCCATTCCAGCTTGCCGTTTTTGATCTGCAAATATTCCGCAGGCCCTGCACCTGAAGACAGATCAGGGATCACATCAGACAGCGCATAAACGCGTGTGATATCTTTAGAAAATGCCGCCGCAATCTGCGGGTTTTTTCCCAACAAAGCGCGTGTTTGCGCCGGCAGGATGGATGAACAGGATTTAACCGCAGCAGATGTGCCTGATACAGGGATCAGCGGTGCAGCAGCGATCAGGATGACCGCTGCCCAGATCCCTTTGCGCCAAGCCCAAGCCATTACTTCACATTGTTAATCGCCAACAGCGATGTTGCGATATTGCCCATGACGCGCGAAATCACATCCGTTAGGCCAAGTATGCTGAGCTGGCCAACCTTGGGCGGCACGATAATGATTGCCCCAGGCGGAATAATCACATCCGCATCTGCCGGGACATTGGCCCCATCGGGCATCAACACAAAGGCCCGTTTTTTATCGGCCAACCGATCCAAACCACCTGCATCTGACAGGTAATCCGACAATCGTTTATTAGGTGCGTATGTCGCAGCAACCTCGCTGTTGACATTGCCCATAATCCGAACATGCGACGGGCGTTTTGGAATGTGCAATTTATCCCCATCGTTCAGATACAGGGGCGTTGCAGAGCGTTCTTGCGCCAGCGAAATCACTTGCCGACCGGCCGCGGGTAAATTGCGCAATTGCTGCGCATAGGTCAAAACCGCCTTTACCTGCGTGTCTTTTGCCCCGACATCCCCCTGTGCCACGGCCAAAACCGCTTGCTCAACCTGTTGGGCCAAACGCGCATTGGCATCGCGCTGCTGGTCTTGCAGAACCTCCCGCAGGAAAACTGCGCCATAGGGATAGGCAACCTCGGACAGGCCGCCAGCGCGCTGGATCACATCATGCAGCTGTTCATCGCGGGCAAATGTATATACGCCGGGGCGCAGGACCTCACCCGTTAATTCAATTGTGCCGCTGACGGCATCATTGATCAAAACAGGCACATTCACATCATAATCACCCGCTAGAATAAATTCACTGGCCTGCGGGGACTTCAAATCCAGCGAAACGATTGGCAGGGCGCTGATCCGTCCGGATTGATCCGCGCGGTAACGCCGGATTGAAATTTGATCGAGATCGGCATTATCCAACACACCCCCAGCAACGGCCAAAAGCCGCCCCAGTGGCAGCTTGCCAGCCACAGGGTAATACCCCGGATATTCCACAGCCCCACTGACCAAGCGCGAGGCACGCTGCAAACGGGCCAAATTTGCGGCAGCCGCTTTTGCCGTAGGCTTCGCCTCAATCCGCAGGGATGTGTCAGCTGGGTTTTCGGCAGCGTTCGGTTGGTCCTCTGCCATCAGGTCGATGGGTTGGGACGCTTGCAATTGCACTTTGGATCCCGCGTCCTCACCAATTTCATCAAAAATTTTACGAATATAATCAACCGTATAAAAATCGAAACGGTCTTGCGGCCGCAACCCAACGGCAGCTTGATCACCCAAAATATCTTGCACCAAAACCGCCCGACGTGAAACTGCCGTGCTGGATTGTGCCGATGAATGCAGCGCATAAAGTGGATAAAGCGCATTACTGCCCTGCAGTGCCTTCAGCTGTTCTGATGCGCGCAAATCGGCATCTGAAGGCAAAAACGCTGTCAAATCATTATCAACGAAAATCTGCACAACGCCGGCTTGCTGAAACAGCGCCTTTTGCTGTGCTAGCGGACCATCCTGATCTGCAATAACGGCCTGATAATATGCGTTATTAAAAATGTGGTAACTGGCGCCGGCTTCAACTGGGTAGGTTTGCGGTTGGGAAAGTGCCTTGGACAGGCTGAAGGCGCGGGTATCAACACGCCCCGCGCTGCGCGTTTGCGCAATGGCGACATCCAACACAATGTCCGCTCCAAGGCCATAAACATCTGCCAGACTTCGCCCCAAATGATTTTCAGCGCCGGGGGCCAAATATGCAACGCGCTGCCCATCCACAAATAATTGGGCAACCTTGGCCGTTTTCATCAGCGCAATCAATGGATCGCCACTGTCATTCGGATCTGCCGCCACCAATTTTGCAAATTGCTTTTGCGTGAACACAAAAAGCCGATCCCCCGGCAATAATGTTTGCTGATCATCGCCTGCCAAAATTGTCCGTAAATTCAGCGCCCTGGGCTGATCGGCAGCGCGTGCGGGGCTGGGAATACGCATTGCAAAGGACAATAATGCATCAGGGGCAAGGCTTGCACCGCCGCGCAAGACTTGGCCAATCGGCACCGGCGCATTGCTGCGAATGCTGTAGGGCGCCATAACTGCGCCTATGACAGATATTTTGGATGGATCACGGGTTTCAACAAACCGCAGCTCCAACGCCGCGCCGGCGGGAACCGTGGCCGATAAATCAACGGTTTGCCGTGTAACAAATCCATCATCGGCAAAGGACAACAAATCCACCTCGGCCCCCGGAAGAACCATTTGCACACCAGCCATGGACAATGCATCGCGGACAGATATTTCCTCCTCCATCGGGGGTAATTCATAAACCCCCGGGCGCGGGACAAAACCTGCAACACCAAAGGTTGCTGTTTTATCTGCCACATATATGCGGGCAGCATCTTTAATCACCGGATCCGCTGATCGATCCGCAGATCGCAGGGCCGCATACAGATCAACCTGCGTTAAACGACCCGCGCTGTCAGATATCCGCACATCGCGCAGGGCGCCACTGTCAAGCACCCCGCCCGCAGCCATCAAAACCCGGCTGAGCGGTGTATAGGCCGGCACCGCAACAACGCCCGGATTGTTCACAGCACCTGTCACCTGCACCGCAATCAATCGTGCCGTATCCAACGAAACAAAGGCCGCCGCCGCCGCATCATCATACCGCAAAATATCGGTAATTTTTTGTTCGATATCCGCCAAAGATTGCCCCGCTGCCTGAATGGGCGGCAAGTCTGGCAAAATAATCATGCCGTTTTGGCCGATCTCATACCGGTCATCACTTTGACCAACACCGCGCAATGTGACACGCAAAATATCCCCATGCGCCACGACATAATTGCGACCAACTGTGTTAAAGAACACCAAATCACTTTGGGTTTGCGCATCAAACAAATTGGTCCCAAAGATGGGCAATTCGGCGCCTGTCAGAATTTGATAATACCGCTGATAAACACTTTGGGGGGCTTCGTCATCAAGCGCAGGTTCAACTGCAAAAAGATCAGCCTCAGGTTCGTTAAAAAATGGAATCCCCTGGTTTGGTACTGGCGCCTGTTCATCCACATCTTCAGGCGCTTTTGACAGATCGCGCGTTGTGGGGGCAACAGCGCTGCGCGCCCGTGGAATTTCACTGGTGCTGCTGGAATTGCCAGGTCGCAGTTTTTGGATTTGATCCGCAAGCGCGGGGTTCGCCTGCAACAGAAGTTGCTGCAAATCCTGCTGGGCCATAACTGGCTGAAGCCCCACAAAAACCAGCGCCGCCGCAACGATCAAATATGATTTAAATTTATGCATTTTCTTGTCTATTCTTTATCGCAGATCGAATTAAAACCGCCGCGGCCCCTGAAAACAGCCCCAAAACGAACGCCAAAGCCAAAACAAGCGATGCCTTGGGCGAGGTTGGTTTCAGGCTGATATTCGGCCCCATGACCACATCAGCGACATAGGCCGTGTCACGCGTTGCCAGCATCAGTTTTTGTTCTTCTTGGGCAATCAATTTGGCCAGTGCCTCACGGTGTTCGCGCGCCCGGGCCGAAAGGATTTTATTTTGATAAAAGGCCAATGTGGATGCACCCGTTGCCATGAACCGTTCCTTGAGCAAGGCATCTGCCTCCTCCACAACCGCCAGCATCAATTCAACATGCAGCTGGGGGTCGCTCACTTCGGCACTGATCGTTAAAAAGCCTGTATCCCGATTGGTCGAAAGGGCCAAAGTTTTGGACACATACTCGGCCAATCTTTGGCCGTTGGGGGGCGTGTAATCCCCCGCGGAATTTCCCGTTAGGACGTATTTAATTGCGCGCAGCACATTGGATGCAGGGCCTGGAACATTTGGCATATATTTGCCATCATCCGCATTCCATTCGCTTGCATAGATTTTCTGGATCAACGGGGCGCGGTTTATGACGCGTGCGGCCACTTCCTCGGAAGTTAAAAGCGCCTCGAAAGTTCCAAAATCAGACGCGCCGCCTGATGGCAGTGATACACCAGCCAAGCTGGCAAGCCCGCCCAAACCGCCCAGATTAGGGACCGACTGGTCACTGGTGATCGGCTGCAATGTGACCGATGCGGTATATTTGCGATCGGCTGTGTGCAGAAAAACCGATGCCGCCAAAATTGTGGCGGCACAAAAGGCACCGATAATATGTTTGCCGGCCCAAAGGGTGGCGAACAATTCGGCCAGGTCAATTTCGTCGTCTTGAATATCTGTACTCATATCTGCCTTGGCGTTTCTGGTGGCGCTTTATACCCCCTTTAGCACGGCAGGGAACAAAAGGCCAAGCCTGTTTCACCGTGCGATAAACCCCCAGCGTCGCAACGCCACCGCCCCTTCGGCAGAGCCAACATATTCGATGAATTGCGCCGCATCCGGATTGAAGAGGGGCGCCGCCGCATAGGCGATGGGATCATGCAGTTTTTCATCAACTGTTGCCAATGAAACAACACCCGACACGCCCACAACATCAGACGCATATACAATCCCAAAGGCGGCCTGCCCCAACGCAACCTGCGCCAAAGCCGCCCGCACATTGCTGGTTTCGACCACAAAGGGCTGCACATCGGGCCAAATGCCCGCCTTTTCCATGGCCGAACGGGCATAGATCCCCGCCGGCACAGACCGCGTCAGACCCAATGCCAACCGCGCATCCGGCCCAAGCCTGCTGGTCAATTCACGCATTTGAAACGATGGGTCAGATCGTGCAGCGATCACAACCAAACGATTGCCGGCCACAATACGCACATCACCCCGGTGCAGCAGATTTTGATCCACCAACCAATCCATCCAGGCCGTATTGGCCGAAATAAACCCATCGGCTGGGGCACCTTGACTGATCTGACGCGCCAGATCACCTGACCCGCCATAGATCAGATTGACCTCTTGCCCTGTCTTTGCGTGATACTGATCGGCAAGATCATCCAAAACGGATTTCAAACTGGCCGCCGCAAATATGCGCAGGGGCTGGGCCTGCGCGGTTACCGCCACTGAAATCAGCACAATATAGGCCGCGATCCAGCGCAAAAGCTGGGTCATGCAGCGCCTTCTATGGCCTGTTGCAGATCGGCCAACACTTGATCCAGCAAACTGAGATCCTCGGCCTCGGCCATCAGTCGGATCAATGGTTCTGTTCCGGATTTGCGAACCAGCAAACGGCCATTGTTTTGCAAAACGGTTTCGGCATGGCTGATTGCGCGCTGAACCGCTGGCGCATCCAACGGCGCAGCCCCCGCCGCATACCGAATATTCACCAATTTCTGCGGCACAGGCGTGTACTGCGCCAAAAGGGTTGATGCCGGCACCCCCTCTTCCACCAGTGCGGCAAGAACCTGAAGCCCTGCGATTAAACCATCACCCGTGGTGCCATAATCCGTCATGACCATGTGACCAGATTGTTCCCCGCCCAGATTAAACTGACCATGGCGCATTTGTTCAACAACATAACGATCGCCAACGCCTGTGCGCAGCAACTGCACGCCTTGGGCCGCCAAATGGCGTTCCAATCCCAAATTGGACATAACCGTGGCGACCAAAGTATTGTGCGCCAAGCGCCCCACACGCGCCCAGCGTGTTGCAATAACGGCCATGATCTGATCGCCGTCGATTACTTGGCCCTTTTCATCCACCAAAATAACGCGATCCGCATCGCCATCAAGGCAGATGCCAATATCCGCGCCTTCAGCAACCACGCGCGCAGCAGCCACTTGCGGCTGAGTGGAACCGCAGCCTTCGTTGATGTTAAACCCATTGGGATCGGTGCCAATTTTAATCACCTCGGCCCCCAATTCCCACAATACGGCTGGGGCAACACGGTGAGCCGCGCCATTGGCGCAATCAATCACAACTTTCAATCCATCAAGACGCAGATGTTTTGGGAAGGTGGTCTTGGCATATTCCACATAGCGCCCGCCGGCATCATCAATCCGTTTGGCGCGACCAATGTTTTGTGGCTGCGCGGGGTCCACCCCATCATGCAGCATCTGTTCAATCTCGTCTTGGGCGTCATCCGATAATTTAAACCCATCGGGACCAAAGAATTTGATGCCATTATCTGTCGCCGGATTGTGGCTGGCGGAAATCATCACCCCCACATCGGCGCGCATGGACCGCGTCAAATAGCCAATGGCTGGGGTTGGAACAGGGCCCAGTAAAAACACGTTCATCCCTGTTGATGTAAAACCCGCGGTCAACGCGTTTTCCAGCATATACCCCGACAGGCGCGTATCTTTGCCAATCACAACGCGGTGCTCTTGGACATCACGGCGGAAATACCGACCCACAGCCGCGCCCAAACGCAGGGCAATTTCTGCTGTCATAGGATAGGTATTGGCCTGCCCACGCACACCATCGGTGCCAAAGAATTTACCGCTCATACCAGAGGTCCTTTATCTGTTTGGCTGGCTTTACCAAATCGCGCTTTATCTTGTCCAGCCCAACGGGGCCACCCGCGCACAGACCGGCTGATTGATGCAGTGTTGCGTGATCTGCGCACGCCATGAACACCAATTACAAAGCCTTTGCCAACCATAGTGCCTGAAACATTTTGAAACCGAGGGCAACATGACAGATCAAACACCCCATCTTCAGCTTCCCATTATGGCACAGGGGCAGGCGCAAAAGCACATCACCTATAACGAGGCGTTGACCAGGCTGGACGCTGTTATCCAGCTGTCGGTGGTGTCCAGCACAACCCAAACCCCACCAAATGACGCTGAGGTGGGCACTCGGTTCATTATCCCCGACGGGGCGGGCGGTATTTGGCCCGGTGAAGCCAGTCAAATCGCATCGGCCATTATTGACGGTTGGCAGATCCTTACGCCCCAAACGGGTTGGTTGGCCTGGGTCGAGGATGCAAGCAAATTAGTGGTTTTTGATGGGTCTGATTGGACCGATGCCCTAACTGTCCCCGACCTACAGAACC
>JALQTR010000063.1 GCA_023260835.1 Paracoccaceae bacterium | reverse complement strand
TCCACCAACCAATTGCGCCTTGCAAACCGCCCAAGCCGCCCAGCATTAATGCGCGGTTGCGCCATGCGCCCTTCAGCTGACCGGCCAATAAAAAGCCAATGAACCCGATTGCCCAAACCAGGCCGATAAAGCGGCCCAGTTGGCGATGGCCCCATTCCCACCAATAGATGAATTGAAATTCGGCCAAGGACATGCCTTTGTTTTGCAGCTGATATTCTGGGATCTGGCGGTATTTTTCAAATTCCGCCGCCCAAGCTGCGTCCGACATGGGTGGCAGCGCCCCCGTGACAGGCCGCCATTCGGTGATCGACAGCCCACTGTCGGTCAAGCGTGTCAACCCGCCCACGGCAATCATGGTGACAACTAATGCAAATAACACCCCCAGCCAAATGCGCATCCAGCGCCGCGCTGCGGGGCTGCGCCCTGTGGCTGTGCCTGCGGGGGATACGGGCGCGTCTGTTTGGGTCGCTTCGGTGAAAATCGGGCGTTTTGCCATGGCCTTATCCTTTGTCTTTATGGGCGCGGATCAGCTGTCGCAGCATGCCGTGGAACATGCGAATATCCGCATCATTCAGGGGCAGGCGCGACCATAAATTGCGCAAATTCTGTTTCATGGGCGCAGCTTTATGCGCGGGAAAGAAGAAACCGGCTTCATCCAGGCGGTCCTCATAATGATCGGCCAACGCCTGAATTTCGGCCTGCGCGGGCCAGCGCGAACCGGCCAAATGTTGGGTCATTGGCGCGTTTTGCGTGGTTTGTTTACGCCACTCATACCCCATCAGCAGCACCGATTGCGCCAGGTTGAGCGAGGCAAAATCGGGGTTCACGGGGATCGTGATCAGCGCATTTGCCGCCGCCAGATCATCATTTTCCAACCCGGATCGTTCCGGCCCGAACATCACCGCAACCCGCGCCCCTGCCTGCATTTGCGTGCGCATTTCTTCAGCGGCGCCTTCTGGGGTGAAAACGGGTTTTGCCAAATCGCGCCCGCGCGCGGTTGTGGCCATGATAAAATCAAACCCATCCTGCGCGCCGCGCAAATCGTCATAAACCTGCACATTATCCAAAACGCGTCCCGCCCCTGATGCCAGCGCCGCGGCACGTGGGTTGGGCCACCCATCGCGGGGGGCGACAAGGCGCAAATGCTCTAATCCGAAATTCAACATCGCACGGGCTGTGGCCCCAATGTTTTCGCCCATTTGCGGGCGCACAAGGATGACAGCGGGATGATCTAACATATCTGGCTCCGTTACCGGGGGGGGTGCCTCCCCCCTTACCGCAGCACAGATAAAAGGGAAAATAGCTTTTGCAAGATTTCCGCATTATCTTACGCCTGCGCCCTATGGTCACGGGGATGCAAACGGGGTAAGAACCAAAACCAAAGGACATCACAAGGCAGTTTGATAAGATGAGCGCGCAAGACATCCCGCAACTATATATTATCACCCCAGATCAGTTTGAATTGTCACAGCTGCAATCTGACATGACCAAATTGTTGGATGCGGCGGATATCGCCTGTGTGCGCCTGTCGATGGCCAGCCATGACGAGGATGAAATTTGCCGCGCTGCCGATGCCATGCGTGATATCTGCCATGCGCGCGATGTGCCGATTGTGATTGATGGGCATTTCATGCTGGTTGAACGGTTGGGGCTGGATGGGGTGCATCTGCCCCGCGGCGCGCGCAATATTCGAAAATTACGTGATGAATTGGGTGCGGATGCCATCATCGGCGCGGCCTGTGGTGACAGCCGTCATGATGGTATGAACGCAGCTGAAGCGGGCGCAGATTACGTCAGCTTTGGCCCCTTAAGCGCCAGCAGCCTGGGGGACGGCACTGTGGCGGATCTGGATCTGTTTTCCTGGTGGTCCGATATGATCGAACTGCCCGTTGTCGCCGAAGGCGGGTTGACGCTGGACCAAATGGCGCCGCTTGCACAGGTGACGGATTTCATCGCGCTTGGGGCTGAAATTTGGGATGCGGCGGACCCCGTGGCGCAGCTGCAATCCTTTATCCGCGCGATGCAAGGCTGAACGCCAAAGGCCACACCCCGCAGGATGTGGCCTTTGTTTTTGTCTGAATAATCTTATGCGCCGCGCGACATGGCGGCAACGCCGGTGCGGGCGACCTCTGACAGGCCCAAGGGGCGCATCAGATCGGCAAAAGCGTCAATTTTATCGGGCGTGCCGGTCAGCTGAAACACAAAACTTTCCAATGTGCTGTCCACCACATGGGCGCGGAAGATATCGGCCAGTCGCAGCGCCTCGACCCGTTTATCACCGGTACTTGAGACGCGAAACAATGCCAATTCGCGTTCGACAAAGGGGCCTTCGACGGTCAAATCATGCACCTCATGCACCAATACGATGCGGCCCAGCTGCGCCTTGATCTGTTCGATCACCTGCGGGGTGCCTTTGGTGACGATGGTGATGCGGCTCAGCTTGCCGCTGTGGTCGACTTCGGCCACGGTCAGGCTTTCGATGTTATAGCCGCGCCCTGAAAACAGGCCAATCACACGCGCCAGCGCGCCCGCTTCGTTATCGACCAAGACGGCGATTGTATGTGCCTCTTCCACGTCAGAGAAGTTCGGGCGCAGGTTATAGGCCGAATGTTTGGAAGAGCCTTTTTTGATATGCAGTGCAGACATTGGGGTAATCCTTTTCAATCAGTTGGGTCAGGGTGGGGGATGGATCAGACCATCACCGCCCCTTTTGCCCCAATGGCATCGGTGGCTTTGTCTTCGCCCAGCAGCATTTTATTGTGCGGCTCGCCCGATGGAATCATGGGGAAGCAGTTTTCATGCTTTTCCACCAAGCAATCGAAAATTACTGGCCCCTTATGTGTGATCATTTCGATGATCGCATCATCCAGATCGGCAGGATTGTCGCAATAAATGCCTTTGGCGCCAAAGGCTTCGGCCAGTTTTACGAAGTCGGGCAGGGATTCAGACCACGACGACGAATAGCGTTCGCCGTGCAGCAGTTCTTGCCACTGACGGACCATGCCGAGACGTTCGTTGTTAAGGATGAACTGTTTTACAGGCAGGCGATACTGCATCGCGGTGCCCATTTCTTGCATGTTCATCAGCCACGAGGC
>JALQTR010000062.1 GCA_023260835.1 Paracoccaceae bacterium | reverse complement strand
CCAGGGCTTATGTTATAAAACAGGTGCAGGCTAATGCAGGCAGGGCGTGCTGGCAATGGTTTTTACTGGGAAATATAGGGGTCACCCCGCCTGTGTGTCCATCCAGATGGTCACTGGGCCATCATTGATCAGATGGACCTGCATATCGGCGCCAAACTCGCCTGTTTCGACATGGATATTCAGCGCCTGCAGCGCGGCGCAAAATTCATGATAAAGGGCACGCCCTTCATCAGGGGCGGCTGCCGCGGAAAACCCAGGCCGATTACCGCGGCTGGTATCCGCGGCCAAGGTAAACTGGCTGACCACCAAGGCGGATGCGCCGCTATCGGGCAAGGCGCGGTTCATTTTGCCGGCCTCATCCTTGAAAATGCGTGTTTTGACGATTTTCTGTGCCAGCTTTTGTGCGGTGGATACGTCATCGCCTTGCATGGCGCAGATCAGGATCAACAACCCCGGTCCGGTTTGTCCGATGACCTGCCCATCCACCTGAACAGACGCTTCGCTGACCCTTTGTAATAGTGCGCGCATATTGGCCCCTTTGTTTTACCCGTCAGGCATAATCTGTGACAACCGATCACGCAATATGGGCAGGGCCTCGGCCTGATGCATACCCGGGCGCAGGCGCGGATCATAAAGCAGTTTCAGAAGGTATTCATCATGCGTGGTCAAAAGCGCGAATTCATCATCATCATTGAAGATCGAGGGCCGAGCGCGCGGGCTGTCATTCACCAATCCCAGCCCTTGGGCCAGCTCTTCATGCAGGCAGGCGCGGCGCATCAGATCCGTGTGTTCGGCGCGGATAATGGCAACGGCTTGGCGGTAGCCCGTTTTACGCTCGCCAAAACCCATGACAAGGCATCGGATATCAAGCGGCAAATCCAGCAGCTGTTCTTGCGTTTTGCGCGACAGCCCGGGGGCCAGTTGGGCCAAACGTGCGGACAGGAAATCGCGATCATCGGCACTGGTCAGCAGGATATGGAAATTCCCCATAAATCGGGTCACCCCGATTGGGTGGTTGGTGATCCGATGCAGCCTGGCGGCATAGGCGACGGTTTCGCCATCCATGGCTGCGCGGGTTTTTTGCGGAACGCTTGGCCCGTATTCAACGGTGATGCGCACAGGATTGGTCCATTTGCGCAAGGCCACGGCTGGCGCGGCCCCGGGGCTGGCCGGTGTCAGCCCTAACCCTGCCGAATATTCATCTTGAAACGCGATATCGCGAAAATTTTGCAAAAGCTGGCTTTGGGTAAACACCGTATCTGGTCCGCCGCCGTCTTGGCGCAGCAATCCGCGTGCAATCTGTCGATCCTGCATCCGAGCATAGAAACGGGCGATTTTTTCGGATTTGGCGGATACGGCGCGTGGTGTTTCAGGCGGGGCAGGGGTGCAGGCCCAAAGCAAAGCCAAGCAACACACCAAAACGGTGCTGCGAAATCGCATCGCCAAGGGCCAAACCACACCCCGATCATATGATGGCAGCTGTATCATTGGTATGGATTAAATCCAAATGATGGCTGTGGCGCAATGGGGAATGCGCGTATTTACCAATGACCCGTGTTTTCTATGCTGGCCCAAGGTTCGGCAGGGGGCAGGGGGGTGCCACGTTGCAGCAGCTCGATTGACACATTATCGGGCGATCGCACAAAGGCCATGCGCCCATCGCGCGGGGGGCGATTGATTGTCACACCATTGTCCTGCAAATGTTGACACAGGGCATAGATATCCTCGACCTCATAAGCCAAATGCCCAAAATGCCGGCTGTCGCTGGGCAGCCCGTCATCGCCGTCCCAGTTATAGGTCAGCTCGACTGGGCAGTCCTCTTGCCCTTCTGGGGCCATGAAGATCAGAGTGAAGCGTCCCGCGTCATTATCCCAGCGGCGAGTTTCACGCAGCCCCAGCAGGCTGTAAAACGCCATTGATTTTTCCAAATCTTTGACGCGCACCATTGTGTGAAGATAGCGAATGTTCATGGGTGACCTCGTATTATGGTTTTCATGCAAACCCTAGCGCAGCGGGCTTGTAATGCAATGGGCAGTTCGGATCATTTATCCTGGCCACGCCCCTTTGCGAATCTTTCATCGTGGCTTAAAGATTGCTTAACGATCCTAACGAATGGCGCTGTGCTTATGTCGAAAACCAAAGGCTCTGCCAAATCGGCTGATCTGGACTGGGAACCATTTGGAACGGCCCTGTTTGATGATCCTGCGGCGCGCTCGCTCAGCCGGGTTGGGGTGTTGGATATTGGGTCAAACTCGGTCCGGTTTGTGGTTTTTGATGGCGCGGCGCGTAGCCCGGCCTATTTTTATAACGAAAAAATCATGTGCGCCTTGGGGGCGGGACTGGCGCAAACGGGACGATTAAACCCAGATGGGCGCGCGCGCGCAGTGGTCGCATTGCGCCGGTTTCAGGGCATTGCGAAACATCTGAACATTGCGCGCCTATCGGCCGTGGCAACGGCCGCCGTGCGCGATGCCGACGACGGGCGTGATTTTCAGGCGCAGGTGAAACGCGAAACCGGCCTTGATTTTAAAATCATCGATGGCAATGAAGAGGCCCGCCTGACCGCGCAGGGGGTGCTGTTGGGCTGGCCCGAAGCCGATGGGTTGGTCTGTGATATGGGCGGATCCTCGATGGAGCTGGCCGTGGTTCGGGACGCACAGGTTGGCGCGCGCATATCATCGCGATTGGGGCCGCTGAAATTGATGGCGCTGGCGCCAGAGGTTCGCAAAACGGAAATCATTTCGGCGCTGGATGATATGGCGCAAACCGTTGGGCCGCGCCATGCACGGCTGTTTTTGGTTGGCGGGTCTTGGCGTGCGATTGCCCGCATTGATATGCTGCGGCGCAATTACCCGCTGCATGTTTTGCATGAATACCGCATCAGCCGCGCCAATATTCACGCAACGGCCGATTTCATTGCCAATAATGATCTGGAAGACTTGCGCCGCGCCTGTGGGATATCATCCGCGCGGATCGGTTTGGTGCCCTTCGCAATCGAGGTTCTGGTCCAGCTGATCCGTCGGTTTGGCCCCGATGAAATTGCCATTTCCGGTTTCGGCATCCGCGAGGGGCTGTTGTACGAAGAAATGCCCCCCCGCCTGCGTGGCCGCGACCCCCTGGTCGAGGCCTGCCGCTTTGCCGAGGCCAAGGACGCTCGCCTGCCTGGCTTTGGTAAGGTGCTGACGAAATTCGTCGCGCCGCTGTTTGACCCCATGCCGATCACCCAACTGCGGCTGGTGAAAGCGGCCTGTTTGCTGCATGATGTGAACTGGCGGGCGCATCCCGATTACCGCGCAGAAACCTGTTTCGATACGGTGACGCGCGCGAACCTCAGCGGGCTGGATCACGAAGAACGTGTGTTTTTAGGCATCGCCCTTTTGCACCGTTATCGCAACAAACGTGACGACACACCCTTTGCCCCGCTCTATGATCTGATATCGCCGGATCGGCAGCTTCAGGCCGAAGTTTTGGGCAAAGCCATGCGAATCGGCGCAATGCTGTGCGTATCTGACAAGCTGCGCCCAGGGGAATTGTCGCTGGACCGCGCTGCAAAACAGCTGACGCTGACGCTCAGCGATGAGGCGCGGCCGCTTTATGGCGAAGTGGCCGAGGCGCGCATGGCCTCGTTGGCCAAATCATTGGGTGTGACGCATCAGGTGCTTAATCAGCTTTGAACGGCAGGCACAGCCCGGCGGCCGCCGGGCCCGTCTGTCGGGTGTTATGTGTTACCCGTTTTGCCCAAGCGCATCTTGGAATTCGCGCCATTCGCGGGCGGTCAGGCCGGAATTTTCTTGGGTCACGGCCTCGCCTGCCAGCATCCGACGCAGCGCACCCATCATTTGCGCCGACATTGTGACCGCGTTCATGCGGTAATCTTCGAAGGCGCGGAATGAAAACGGCACCCAATCGGCAACAATTTTGCAGATCGCATCGGCATAAACGCGGATTTCATATTGTGCATGGCTGTCTGCGCGCAGGCGCAGGAAATGCAACAGATTGTGCAGATCCACCTTCCAATACCACTGGGTATAGATATTGGCCGGCAGGTTCATCCGCGCCAATTCGCGCGCCAGACCTTGTTGTCCGTCGTCCGAGATCATCTTTTCATAATTGTCATAGGCGCGGGTGCTGTCGGATTTCAGAATCTCCAGCACGCGGGCGGCCTCTTCGCCTTGCAGTGCTTCGCCGCGGCCTTGGTTGTTGACCTGCGACTGCGCCGCCAGTTGATCGGGGGCGGGGATGTAAAATTCACGGTCCAAAATGGAATAGCGGGCAGAATATTCATTCACATTCGCCGTGCGGTGCCGGATCCATTGGCGGGCCACAAACACCGGCAGTTTGACGTGCAGTTTGACTTCGCACATCTCAAAGGGGGTGGAATGCCAATGCCGCATCAAATACCGCACCAGCCCTTCGTCATTTTGCACCGATTTGGTGCCTTTGCCGTAACTGACGCGGGCCGCCTGACAAATCGCCGAATCGTCGCCCATGTAATCCACCACGCGCACAAACCCATGATCCAGAACGGGGTAAGCGGTGTACAGATGCTGTTCCATCCCTTCGGAGACCGCACGCAGCGTGGGTTTTGCATTGCTGCGCAGGTCCTGAATTTCAGCGGCTTGCTCGGGGGCGAGGGGCATGGTCGAATCCTTCGTGCTATTTTGATATTATGCTAGAGCCTATGGCCGGCCAATGAAAGGCCTATCCCTTCCAGTCAAAGAAGCCGGGGCCAGCTTGGGCCAGCAGTTGCCGTCCCAGATCGGCGCCAAGCGCGGCGCCATCTTGTGATGCGGCGCGGCCGTCGATTTGGATTGCGTCTGATCCATCGGGGCGCAGCACCTCGCCGCGCAGCCAGATTTGGCCGCCCTCCAGCAGGGCCAGTCCGGCGATGGGGGTTTCGCAGGACCCATCCAGCGCGGCCAAAAAGGCCCGTTCGGCGGCCAGGCGCAGGCCCGTGTCGCGGTCGTGTATCGCGGCCAGCATGTCAGCCACCCGCGCATCATCCGCGCGCCGTTCAATGCCAATCGCACCTTGCGCCACAGCGGGCAGCATTTGGTCAGGCTCAATCGCGCTGGCAACAATATGGGCCATATCCAGCCGGTTCAGACCAGCCATGGCCAAAAAGGTGCAATCGGCCACGCCGTCCTCCAATTTGCGCAGACGCGTTTGCACATTGCCGCGAAATTCCACCACCCGAAGATCGGGTCGCCGATGCAGCAGCTGCGCCCGCCGCCGCAGGCTGGAACTGCCCAGCCGCGTTCCCGCGGGCAGATCGTTCAGCGTTTTGAACCGGGGCGAGATGAACGCATCGCGCACATCTTCGCGGGGTAAATAACACTCCAGCACCAGCCCATCGGGCTGCTGGGTTGGCATATCTTTCATTGAATGGACGGCAATGTCGATCTCGCCTGCCAGCATCGCATCTTCGATCTCGCGGGTGAACAGGCCCTTGCCGCCGATTTCCTTCAGCGGGCGGTCCAGCACCTTATCCCCGGTGGTTTTGATCACCTCGATATGAAAGGCCGTGTCGGGCAGATCAAAGGCCGCGGCCAAACGCGCGCGGGTTTCATAGGCTTGCGCCAACGCCAGCGGGGATCCGCGGGTGCCGATGCGCAATGGCGAGGCGGGAGAGGGAAGCGATATCGTCATGCCCGATGAATTACCCCGCGCGCGGCCCCACGGCAAGCGGTTATCCGCGCGCGGCTTGGGCAAACTGTCGCGGGAAAACCGCTTGACATCGCGCCCCGCGGGGGCGAGGCACAAGGGACAAAGACAGTGAGGAACACCATGGCCGACACCACCCAAGAGCAAAAGCTGATCCTGCGCGCCCTTGCCGGGGAAACCCTGCCCACGCCGCCGATTTGGATGATGCGTCAGGCCGGGCGGTATCTGCCCGAATATCGCGCAACGCGGGCGCAGGCAGGGGATTTTCTGTCACTGTGTTATAACAGCGAATTGGCGGCCGAGGTCACGTTGCAGCCCATTCGCCGCTATGGGTTTGATGCGGCGATCCTGTTTGCCGATATCCTGCTGTTGCCACAGGCGCTGGGTTCGGATTTGTGGTTTGTCACGGGCGAAGGCCCGCGCCTTTCCACAATTACATCACAGGCCGATTTTGATGCGCTGCGGGGCATTGGTGATATCGATGAAACGCTGAACCCCATCTATGAAACGGTGCGGATTTTGCGCGCGGAATTGCCGCGCGAAACCACGCTGATTGGTTTTGCCGGGGCGCCTTGGACGGTGGCGACCTATATGATTGCGGGGCGCGGCACGCCCGATCAGGGGCCGGCGCATGCCCTGAAGGCCGAAAACCGCGCGCTGTTTTCGGGTCTGATTGATCTGCTGACGGATGCCACCATCGCCTATTTGTCCCGCCAGATCGAAGCGGGCGCAGAGGTGGTGAAGATTTTTGACAGCTGGGCGGGATCGCTGCAGGGGCAGGATTTTGATGATTTCGCGCTGAAACCCGCGGCAAAGATCATTGCGGCGCTAAAGGCGGCGCATCCCAATGTGCCGGTCATTGCCTTCCCTCGTGAAGCTGGTCCACGCTATGCTGGGTTTTCCCGTGCAACCGGTGCGGATTGTGTTGCGCTGGACAATTCGGTTGATCCCAAATGGGCGGCGCAACATGTGCAATGCGATGGCTGCGTGCAGGGGAATTTGGCGCCCATTCATATGGTTGAAGGTGGTGATAAACTGCGCGCGGCTGTGCGCGACATTCGGTCGGCCTTTGCTGGCGGTCCGCATATTTTCAACCTGGGCCATGGGATTACGCCGGATGCAGATCCCGATAACGTGCAGATCATGATCGACACCCTGCGCGAGGGGTAAAGGGGCCTGGGTTTTGGGCAGATAGACCTAGACCAACTGCCCATCTTTCAGCGTCACAACGCGGTCCATCTGGGCGGCCAAATCCATGTTATGCGTTGCAATCAGCGCCGACAGGCCCGTGGCGCGCACAATCTGCATCAACACATCAAACACCTGCGCAGATGTTGCTGGATCCAGATTGCCTGTGGGTTCATCCGCCAGCAGCAGTGCCGGATTATTCGCCAAGGCGCGGCAGAAGGCCACGCGCTGCTGTTCGCCCCCAGACAGGGCTGCGGGGCGATGGCCCGCGCGATCGGCCAGCCCCACTTTGGCCAGCAGATCATCGGCGCGCGCGCGGGCCGCTTTGGGAGATTGGCCCACCGCCAATTGCGGCAAAATGATGTTATCGCGGGCGGTAAATTCGGGCAGCAGGTGATGAAACTGATAGATAAACCCAACCGAATGGCCGCGCGCCGCGGTGCGCGCCTTGTCACCTGCCGTGGTGAAATCCTGCCCTGAAATGGACAGATTGCCGCCGCTGGGCCGATCCAGCAGGCCAGCAATATGCAGCAGGGTTGATTTGCCTGCGCCAGATGGGGCGATCAGGCCAACAACTTCGCCCGCGTTCAGGCGCAGATTGGCCCCGCGCAGGATGTGCAGCGCGCCATAGGATTTGTGGATATCGGATAATTCTAATACAGGGTTATTCATCGCGCAGCGCCTTTACCGGATCAAGCCGCGCGGCGCGGCGCGCCGGCACATAGGTCACAACAAAAGACAGCCCCAGCGACAGGGCCACCGCCCGCAGCACATCCCCCATCTGCAGCTGCGCCGGAATGGTGTAAATGCCCCGAATGGCCGGGTCCCAAACGCCGCCGCCGGCCAGATAATTCACCGCTGAAAAGATCGGATCGATATAAAGGGCAAACAAACAGCCCAAACCCGTCCCAAGCGCGGTGCCTATGATCCCTGTGAAACTGCCGCACAGGAAAAACACCCGCAACACCGCCCCTTCGGTCAGGCCAATGGTGCGTAAGATGCCAATATCGCGCGTTTTGTTTTTCACCAGCATGATCAGGCCCGATGTGATGTTCATCACTGCGATTAGCACCAAAATCGCCATCAGGATAAACATGACGTTATCTTCGACCGTTAGGGCGCGCAAAAAGGCGCCGCTAGCGTCCTGCCATGTCCAAATATAGCTTTGGTCCCCTGCGGCCTGCATCAGCGCGGGGATCAAATCGTTGATGGCTTCGGGGTCCATCACCATCAGATCAATTTGATCGGCGCGTCCTTGGCGGCCAAAATAATCTGCTGCCGCGTCAAAGGGCATGTAAATCCGTGTGCGGTCGATATCGAACCTGCCGGCGGTGAAGATGAAACGCACGCTGTAGGTTTTCACCCGCGGGCTGGTGCCAAAGGCGGTTTTCACCCCATCGGGCGAGATAAGCTTCACCGCATCCCCAACCCCAACGCCCAATTCGCGGGCAACCCCACTGCCAATGGCGATGCCGGTGTTGAAATCGGCAAAATTGCCTTCGATCGTATTTGGATTGTTGATGCGTGGGATTTGCGCCAGATCGGTGGGGCGGATGCCAAACACCTCGACCCCTGCATTGCGGCCAAAGGCATTGGCCAGGACCTGCCCCTTTATCAATGGGGCGGCTTCGGTCACGCCGGGGATGGCGGCCAATGCTTTGGCTGCGGCGTCATAATCCGCAATGCCGCGGATGACGCGGCCATTGGCGCCATAGCTGGGTGTTGCATAGACACTGGCATGCGCATTCGCGCCCAAGATTGTATCGACAAATTCGGCCCGAAACCCCGTGCGCACGGCCATGGTGGCAATCAGAGCAAACACCGCCAAGGTAATGCCGATGATGGATATCCATGTCATCACATTCACCCCGCCTTCGGCGCGGCGCGCGCGCAAATAGGCCCATGCCAGCATCCATTCGTGGCGGGCAAACGGGGGGGGGCTGTGGGGCGTTTTGCGTTTCATGATCTGTCCTTACTGCCGCGTTGCAGCAGCAGGGTCAAGGGGCGTGCAGATTGGCCATTGCCCAGCAAATGCCCCACGTGTCACAAGGGCATCACCATGTCATGAGGCAAAGATGGCGCATCGCTTTACCATAACCCCCATTTCAACCCCTATGGGGCAGCTTGCCATTGGTCCTGTGCCGGTGGTTTCGGCCGATTGGGCAGAATTGGCGGTGTGGAACCCTGCGGTGATAGTCACATTGTTGGAACGGGCAGAAATGACGCAACTGGGGGTGGCAGATTTGCCCGATCAGGCCCGTGCGATTGGGGCCGATTGGCAGCATCTACCGATACAGGATTTTGGCATACCGATCCCTGCCCAAACAGCCGATTGGGCGAAGCTTCAGGATCAGTTGCTGCAAGGCTTGCGCGCACAATCGCGGGTGTTCATTCATTGCCGTGGCGGGTGCGGCCGGTCTGGCATGATCACCCTGCGCCTGATGCGGGGAATGGGCCTGGTAGGGCCGGCGGCCCTGGCAGATTTGCGCGGCGCGCGGCCTTGCGCGATTGAAACGGATGATCAGATGGATTGGGCGCTGGGCGGGCCGTAACGCCCCTGAGCAAAGACCAAGGGCGCCCCATCCGATTGCATCACATGGGCAATGCGCCCCACCAAAATGACATGATCGCCACCATCGTGTTTTTGGTGGGTGACACAATCAAATCGGGCCAAAGCGTCCATAACTACAGGCGTCTGGGTTAGCGGGGCCTTGGCCATATCAACCCCGTCAAAATTCCGCCCATCACGGGCAAACCGATCGCACAGGGGCTTTTGATCAACGCCCAGCACATGGATCGAAAACGCAGGCGCGTTGAAAAACGCATCAAACCGTTTCGAGCTGCGCGCAATCGACCACAGCACCAGCGCCGGATCAAGCGAGACAGAGGCAAAGCTGTTCACCGTCATCGCGATTGGCGCCCCCTGATATTGGCAGGTGATCACCGTCACGCCGGTGGCAAATTGCCCCAAAGCCGCACGTAAATCCGCAGCGCGATCTGGTCCGGGTTCAAACTGTGAAATCGGTGTCATGTAAATCCGCCCTATGTTGGCCCCAAGGGACCCCTTTAAAATGTCCAAGCCCGCAACACGGCGGGCTTGGGGTTTTTTACCTGAAGTATCAGCGCCAGCCGTGGCCAGCGGATCCTTAATCGGTGTATTTAATCTGTTTTGCGTCTTCGCCAAGGTTGCCGCGGCGCACAATCAACCGATTGAGCGCATTCACATAGGCCTTTGCCGATGCCACAACCGTATCGGTATCCGCCGATTGGCCGGTGGCGATGTTGCCATCTTCTTCCAATCGCACGGTCACCGTGGCTTGCGCATCGGTACCCTCGGTCACGGCATGCACCTGATACAGCTGCAAATGTGCCGCATTTGGGTGAATGGCGCGCACGGCTTTGAAGGTGGCATCAACCGGTCCATCGCCGGTTTCGGTGGCTTTATGGGCTGTGCCGTCCACGCTCATGTCCAAGGTGGCGGTGGCGGGGCCGCCCATGCCGCAGCTGACGCGCAGATCGGTGATGACCAGATGATCTTTGGCCGCATCTTCACCGGCGCGCATCAGAGCGATCAGATCCTCATCATGGACTTCCTTTTTGCGGTCGGCCAGATCTTTGAATCGGACAAAGACATCTTTCAGCTGGTTATCTGCCATCTGATATCCCAGATCCGATAATTTCGCCCGCAGCGCCGCGCGGCCTGAATGTTTGCCCAGTGGCAGCGAGGACGCCGCCAGCCCAACATCCGCCGGGCGCATAATTTCGAACGTATCCGCGCTTTTGAGCATCCCATCCTGATGGATCCCAGATTCATGGGCAAAGGCGTTCTTGCCCACAATCGCCTTATTGAATTGCACGGCAAAGCCCGACACAGCCGCAACGCGGCGCGAAATATTCATGATTTTGGTGGTATCCACACCGGTGGTATAGGGCATGATATCCCCGCGCACCCGCAGGGCCATGACGACCTCCTCAAGGGCCGTGTTGCCGGCGCGTTCGCCCAATCCGTTGATCGTGCATTCAATCTGGCGTGCGCCCGCACCAACGGCGGCCAAAGCGTTCGCTGTCGCCATGCCAAGGTCATT
>JALQTR010000039.1 GCA_023260835.1 Paracoccaceae bacterium | reverse complement strand
GTCGCCCTGCATTGGCTTATCGAACCGTTTTTGATTGATCCCACGCGCCATCTGTGGATGGCCCCTTTTGCCCTTGCTGCAATGGCTGCGGGGCTGGCGTTGTTTTGGGGGCTCTTTGCGGGGGTGGCGCATAAAATATCCGGCGGCTGGGCGTTTGCCTTGATGCTGGTGGGGGCCGAACTGGCCCGCAGCATGTTTTTCACTGGATTTCCTTGGGCGCAGCTGTCCTACACGCTTGCTGAAACGCCATTGGCACAGCATTTTGCGGTGTTTGGCCCCGAAGGGATGCTGATGGTTTTGCTGGGTTTGGCATCACTGGCAGCGTTTCACGGGTCGCGCGGCGCGCTGGCTGCGCTGGCGATCTTCGCGGGGCTTTGGGGGGCGGGGCAGGGGCGGTTGAATGCGCCAGATATAAACGCTGATTACACGATCCGTCTTGTCCAGCCCAATGCAGTGCAGGCGCAAAAATGGGATCCGGCTTTTGCCCCGCTTTTCTTTGATCGCTTGATGCACAGCAGCGCCGCACAGGGCGCACCTGATTTGGTCATATGGCCAGAATCCGCCTTGCCAGAGCTGTTGAATTATGCGGATCCGTTGCTGGCGGATATGATGTCGTTGGATCAACCCATCCTGTTTGGCGCGCTGCGCCGTGACGAACAGGGGCGCGCTTTCAACAGCGCGCTGGTGCTGCAAGATGGTGCGCTTGGTGCGCCTTATGATAAGGCGCATTTGGTGCCATTTGGTGAATATCTGCCGCTGCGCGGCCTGTTTGACCCCATTGGCTTGGGGGATTGGGTTGCTCGCTTTGGCGGCTTTGCCGCTGGGGCGCGGGTGCAGCCATTGATGGATCTGCCGCAGGGCCTGCGCGCGCGGGTTTTGATTTGTTACGAGGCAATTTTTCCAGAATATGCCAAAACCGCCCATCGACCGGATCTGTTGATCCATGTGACGAATGACGCTTGGTTTGGCCGCACCGCCGGACCGCAGCAGCATTTGGCGCAGGCGCGGCTGCGCGCGATTGAACAGGGCCTACCGATGGCGCGGGTGGCCAATACCGGTATCAGCGCGATGATCGACCCCTTTGGCCGGATTATCGCACAGATGCCAATGGGTGCGCAGGGGCATGTCGATGCCCCGCTGCCGCAGGCGCTGCCGCCCACTGTTTACGCCCTGTATGGCGATCTGATTAATATCATGCTGCTGGGGGCATTGGTTTTGGCGGCCATCCGGCTGCGCATAAATCGCCATTGACCTTGGGCCGCGCGCGCACTAGGTGCAGCGCATTGTTGTCACAACGGCTTCCTGACGTGGCAACCTAATCTATCGGAGCACAACTCATGTCACGTCAAAATTATACCTTCACCTCTGAATCCGTGTCAGAGGGGCACCCGGATAAGGTCTGCGACCGTATTTCCGATGCAATCCTTGATGCTTTTTTGGAAATTCAGCCAGAGGCCCGCGTGGCATGCGAAACCTTTGCAACCACCAATCGCGTTGTGATCGGCGGCGAGGTGGGCCTGTCTGACCCCGATAAACTGGCGCAAATGATGGATCGCATTCCCAACATTACCCGCGGCGTGATCCGCGATATCGGGTATGAGCAGGATAAATTCCATCACGCAACCGTGGAAATCACCAACCTGCTGCACGAACAATCCGCGCATATCGCCCAAGGCGTGGATGCCGCGGCGGATAAGGATGAAGGCGCCGGCGATCAGGGCATCATGTTCGGCTATGCCACCGATGAAACCCCTGATCTGATGCCCGCCCCCATTCAATACGCGCATAAAATCCTGCGCCGTCTGGCCGAGGTGCGCAAATCTGGTGCGGAACCTGCGCTTGGCCCCGATGCCAAATCGCAGCTGTCGGTGGTGTATGAAGATGGCAAGCCGGTTGGCGTCAGCTCGATCGTTTTATCAACACAGCATCTGGATCCGGATTTGACCAGTGCGGACGTGCGCGCCATTGTGGCGCCCCATATTCATCAGGTCCTGCCCGATGGGTGGATCACCGATGACACCATTTGGCACGTCAACCCCACAGGGAAATTCGTCATCGGCGGCCCTGATGGCGATGCCGGCCTGACTGGCCGAAAAATTATTGTGGACACCTATGGCGGCGCTGCGCCGCATGGGGGCGGGGCGTTTTCGGGCAAAGACCCGACCAAAGTGGACCGCTCTGCCGCTTATGCCGCGCGCTATTTGGCAAAGAATATTGTGGCAGCCGGCCTTGCGCAGCGCTGCACGCTGCAGTTGAGCTATGCCATTGGCGTCTCGGCCCCGCTGTCAATCTATGTCGACACCCATGGCACTGGCGCGGTGCCTGATGCACAGATTGAGGCCGCCGTGCCGGGGTTGATGGACCTGACCCCGCGCGGGATCCGCACCCATCTGGGTCTGAACCGCCCAATTTATGAACGCACTGCTGCCTATGGCCATTTTGGCCGCGCGCCAGAGTCTGATGGCGGGTTTTCGTGGGAAGCCACCGATCTGGCCGATGCATTTGCCCGTGCGGTGCGCGGATAAGGACGCAAGCATGACCAAAGACCACCCATCGGGCGCCCCCTGGCGCAACTTCTATGGCCGGATAAAGGGCAAGACTCTGCGCGCCTCGCAAGAGGCGGCGCTGGAGAATGATTTGGCGGCCCTGTCCCCCGGTGCGGTATCTTGGGATGAAAACCCAGACCGCACCCCACTGGATTTGGCCGCCCGTTTTGGCGGCAAGGATGTCTGGCTTGAGGTCGGCTTTGGCGGCGGTGAACATGTAGTGCATCAGGCGGTTCAAAATCCCGGTGTCGGGATTATTGGGTGCGAACCCTACATCAATGGCGTTGCCATGCTGCTGAGCAAGATCAAAAAGGCCAACGTTCCAAACCTGTCGATCCATCCCGGCGATGTGCGCGATTTGTTTGATGTGCTGCCAGATGCGTCAATCTCAAAGGCCTTTTTACTGTATCCCGATCCTTGGCCCAAAAAGCGCCATCACCGCCGCCGGTTTGTGACGCCTGAATATCTGGCGCCCTTGGCGCGGGTTTTAAAACCCGGGTCGATCTTTCGCATTGCCACCGACATCCCCGATTATGTCCGTCAGGCGCTGGAAGAGGTGCCAGGGCAGGGGTTTGAATGGCTGGCTGAAACCGCCGAAGATTGGCGCCAGCCTTGGTCGGACTGGCTGTCCACAAGATACGAACAAAAGGCCCTGCGCGAGGGGCGCACCCCACATTACCTGACCTTCCGCCGGGTCTAGGCAACCCGCTGCAGGCCGTGGCGGTGTTCAGGCAGCCCCAAGGCGCGGCAAACATCGCGGGTCAAATCAGGGCGGTTCATCGTGTAGAAATGGAACCGATCTACCCCTTCATCGCGCAGCCGATCGCATAATGCACTGCATTGTGCCACCGCCAGCAGATCGCAGCGCCCGTCACGGCTGGCCTTTTCAAAGGCATTGATTAACTGTGGCGGGATTGGCGTGCCGCAGGCCGCCGCAAATCGTTTCACCCCGTTCCAATTTTCAATCGGCAAAATGCCGGGGGTGATGGGCGCGGTGATGCCGGCTGCGGCGCAGGCGTCACGGAAGCGTAAAAAATCCTCTGGATCGAAGAAAAATTGGGTCAGGGCTTCGGACGCGCCGGCGTCTATTTTGCGCTTAAGCCAGTCAATATCGGCGGCTTGGTTCGCCGCTTCGGGGTGTGTGTTGGGATAGGCGCCAACCCGAATGGTGAATTTGCCGGTCTTGGCCAATGCCTCGATCAATTCAACCGAATCGGTGAACCCATCTGGATGGGGGGTGAAGGCGCCCTGTCCCTTTGGTGGATCCCCGCGCAGGGCCACAATGTCGGTGATCCCATCGGCGGCATAGTCGTCGGCCACCTGCAATGTTTCGTCGCGGGTTGCACCCACGCAGGTTAAATGCGCCGCAACGCGCTGGTTCGGCCCCTGCAAGGCCCGCGCGGCATCGCGCGTCAATGTTCGGGTCGTTCCCCCCGCACCATAGGTCACAGATACAAACCGCGGCGCAAAAGGGGCCAAAACCTGTGCCGTGTCGCGCAGGCGAAAGCTTGCCTCGATCGATTGTGGCGGGAAATATTCAAACGAAACCTGTGTCATTGGTGTATGCCTTTGCGAAAGTGATCTTTCCCCTTGTCGCACCCCCAAAAACATGAAACAACTTCATATAATTCATCATTGTTATGAGTTTGATATGAAGATGCACATTGAATTTCGCCATTTGCGCAGCATTAAGGCGATCCATGACATGGGTGGCATCGCCCGCGCGGCCGAGGTGCTGAACATCACCCAATCCGCTCTGAGTCATCAAATCAAAGGGCTTGAGGATCAGGCCGGGGTCGAGCTGTTCGCCCGCAAATCCAAACCCCTGCGCCTGTCGGCGGCTGGCCAGCGCCTGCTGCGTCTGGCCGAAGAGGTGCTGCCGCGCATCGACGCAGTACAGGCCGAATTTTCCGATCTGCGCAGCGGGCAGGCAGGGCGCCTGCATATCGCCATCGAATGCCACGCCTGTTTTGAATGGCTGTTTCCGGTGCTGGAACGGTTCCGCAAAGCTTGGCCCGATGTGGATGTGGATATCCGTCCCGGTCTGGCCTTTGATGCGCTGCCCGCTTTGCAAAAAGAGGATGTGGATGTCGTCATATCTTCGGATCCCGAAAACCTGCCCGGGGTGACATTTTCGCCGCTGTTCGATTACGCGCCGGTGTTTGTGGCGGCGGCGGATCACCCGCTGGCGGCCAAACCCTATATCGAGGCAGCTGATTTTCGCGGGGAAACGCTGATCACCTATCCGGTGGATCGGCATCGGTTGGATATCTTTAACCAGCTGCTGATTCCGGCCAAGGTGGAACCTGCCGCGATCCGTCCGGTGGAATTAACCGCGGTGATTTTGATGCTGGTCGCGTCCAATCGTGGTGTGACGGTTCTGCCCGATTGGGTGGTGCGCGAGGTGAAATACAGCTCGGACTACATCACCCGACCGCTGACGCAAGGCGGAATCACCCGGCGGCTTTATGCCGCCAGCCGCGATGCGGATCTTCAAAAGCCCTATATGGCGGATCTGATCCGCCTTGCGGGGGAAGAGGCACAGCGATTACAGCGCGCCTGACCCTTGCGTGATCACCCCGATGCATTACCATACGGATAAACGGATCGGAGATGCAGATGATTATTTATGGATTGAAAAACTGTTCCACATGCCGCGCGGCGCTGAAGGCCCTTCCGGGGGCGCAGATGCACGATGTCCGCGATGATCCCATGGATCAGGTGGTTTTGGCACGGGCGTTTGATCTGTTTGGCGATAAAATCTTGAACACGCGGTCTACAACTTGGCGCGAATTGGATGCTGCGGCGCGGTCCGGCGCGCCACTGGATTTGATCGCCGCGCATCCAACGCTGATGAAGCGCCCCCTGATTGCCAATGGGGACGCGCTTTATTTGGGGTGGGATAAGACCACGCAGGCGGCGCTTGGGGTGGCCTAACGCGCCTCGGCCGTCATAATGATTTTGCCAGCAGGCCCAGTGGCCGTCAGGGTCAGACCATCTGCGCCCTGATCTGCGTGCAGATGCAATGTCTGCCCAACAATCGCTGGGGACTGCCCGCGAAAGGCAAATTGTTTCAACGGCGCCCCCAGTTTCATCTGCGCATAATTCATCAAAAGCGTGGCAATCAGCGGCCCATGGGTCACCAACCCATCATATCCTTCAACATCCCGCGCATAAGGCGCGTCATAATGAATGCGGTGGCCGTTGAACGTCAGCGCCGAATAGCGAAACAGCATCACTGGGTTGGTTTCAATTGCCACCCCAGGGTCCTGGGGGGCGGACACTGGGGCCGCTGCGCGAGCTTTGCCAATATCCGCAGGGTCGCGATACACAATATCCTGACGTTCCCGCAGGGCCAGTCCGGCATCGGTGCTGTAATCATGTTCAACCGTGACAAAAGCCAATTCGCCGGTGGATCCCGTTTTGCGTTTCACATCTTTAATGGTGCTGCGCCGTGTTACATGATCGCCAATCGCAAAGGGGCGGAAAAATTCCAATGCGCCACCGGCCCACATACGACGGGGCAGGGGAACAGGCGGCAAATGCAGGCCCAGCTTTGGATGCCCATCCCCGCCTAAGTTCGCGTAATCCTCTGCTATGGGCGCAAGACACCATTGCAGCCCCAATGGTAGCGCACCCTCTGTTTGGACGGCCGATGGCAAGGTGACGGCGAATCTTTGTGCCAATTGGGGGGATAAACATTCGCTGTCTTCATCAAATCGACCGATCCAATCGGCGAATCCATTCGCGGGCCATGCAGTCATATACGATTCTCCATCTTATTCGGGGCTGATTCTGGTCAAAATCAGGCATGCAGGTCTTTTACGGAGACCGTACTGGGCAAAAATACCTATTTAAAGCCCCTTAAATTGCCCCAAATATGGACGCGTTGAAAAAAAATCATCAGAATGTCACAAAAAATGCAAATTAGGGGTTGCGGCTTTTCCGCAGTACCCCTAGATACGCCTTCACCGGCGGGGCTGAGGTGCTGTTGGGCGGTTGATTGAGGGGCTGGTTGGAAAGACTGGCGGTTTGATTGACTGGCAGATTTAGAGGCAGGGATGGGCGAGCGGCGCCGATAATTTAGGGCGCGGTTGGTTTATTTTGGTCTTTTAGGTTTGCACTGCTATTTGACATTGTTGAAAGAACGAAGAGATATGTGGGGTGTTTGGTCCTGATCGATGGATTGGCCTTCGCATATCGCGCTCCTAGGGTTTAGGCCCGATGATGGAGTGTCAGCTTCACTGTTTGTATGGACTTTTGTTTCTTTGGAAACGATGTACATCAAACAGATGACTGTCCCGGCCTTTGCCGGCTGGGACGATGTGCAAGGTTCACTGTCAAGGATAAGCTGGTAACAGCTTTTCAACTTGAGAGTTTGATCCTGGCTCAGAACGAACGCTGGCGGCAGGCCTAACACATGCAAGTCGAGCGCACCTTCGGGTGAGCGGCGG
>JALQTR010000070.1 GCA_023260835.1 Paracoccaceae bacterium | reverse complement strand
CCGATGGCACCAAGGCGGTGATCGTGGACACCAACAACCCCGCCGAATTGCCCGCGGGGATCAATGATGCAGATATTCTGGCGATCATCGATCACCACAAATTGGTGGGCGGTCTGGAAACCAAAGGACCGATCGACATCACCATCCGCCCCTTGGCCTGCACCGCCACGCTGATGGTGGATCTGATGGGCACCGATGCCGATAAAATGCCGCGCGCGATCAAAGGCGCGGCCCTGTCCTGTATTCTGTCCGACACGATGGAATTCCGCAGCCCAACAACAACCGACCATGATCGTGCCGTGGCTGAAAAGCTGGCTGCAGATCTGGGCGTGTCGATCCCCGACTATGCCGCCGATATGTTTGCCGCAAAATCCGACGTCAGCGCCTTTTCCGAGGCCGAATTGCTGCGCATGGACAGCAAAGAATACACCATCGGTGGCACCGATCTGCGCGTCAGCGTTTTGGAAACCACATCGCCCAAAATGATCCTGGATCGCAAGGATGCGCTGATGGCTGCCATGCCTGGCGTGGCCGCCGAAGATGGCGCCGATCAGGTTCTGCTGTTCATCGTGGACATTCTGAACGAAGAGGCCACGCTGCTGGTGCCCAACGATCTGGTCAAAACCATTGCCGAGAAAAGCTTTGGTGCCAGCGTCAGCGGCGACACGGTTGTTCTGCCAGGCATTATGAGCCGTAAAAAGCAGATTATGCCAAACCTGAAAGTCTAAGAAAATGCGCCCCTTGTGGGCGCTTTTTCATAAGGGGCCACGTAAATGACCAATATCATCACCCATTTTGCCGATATCAGCGCCGATTATGGCACCGCCTTTGTGGATCTGTGGGGCTGCGTGCATAACGGGGTGCAGGCCTTTGGGGCGGCCGTTGCGGCGCTGCGCGCCTACCGCACGGCCGGCGGGGTGGTGATTTTGGTGACCAATTCCCCCCAACCAAAGGCCGGGGTGATGCGCCAGCTGACCCGCTTTGGTGTGCCAGATGATTGCTGGGACGACATCGCCACATCCGGTGACAGCGCCCGCGCGGCCATGTTTCAAGGCGCGGTGGGGCAAAAGGTTTGGTTCATGGGCGAAGAACGCCGCGACAGCATTTTTTTTGAACCCATGCAGCTGCTGGACAACCCCCTGACCATCACCCGCGTACCGCTGGAACAGGCCGAAGGCATTGTCTGCTGTGGACCGTTTGATCCAATGGCACATCCCGATGAAAACCGCCCCGCGTTTTTGGAGGCCAAGACCCGCGGGATGAAGCTGCTGTGTGCCAACCCCGACATCATTGTGGACCGCGGTGAAACACGCGAATGGTGCGCCGGGGCGCTGGCGCAGCTTTATACCGAAATGGGCGGCACCTCGCTGTATTTTGGCAAACCGCATCCTCCGATCTATGATCTGGCGCGGCGACGACTGGCCAAACTGGCCCGCCGCCCGCTGAATGATGCAATCATTGCCATCGGCGATGGGCTTGGAACCGACATCGCAGGCGCGATGGGCGAAGATATTGATTCGCTGTTCATCACAGGCGGGCTGGCCGCGGCGGAAACCAAAACCACGGATCAGCCCGATCCGGCGGCGCTGGCGCAGGTTTTGCAGGCAGCGACGTCCAATCCCACCTATTCAATCGGGTATTTGCGTTAATTTCCACTTGATTTTCTGCGCGTGCAAAGTAATAAAATTACCAGAAATACCGCGCGGCAAACCCATTTGTTGCGCATAACAGCGCCAGATGGAGGGCGGGATGTTGGATAATTTGCCACGCGGAACAATCTGTATCGAAGACATCGAAATGGGCATGACGCGCCATCTGCGCAAAATTGTCACCGATGAAGATATTGAAATGTTCGCGCAAGTCTCTACCGACCGCAATCCGGTGCATCTGGACGATGATTACGCCAATGACACGATATTCGAAGGCCGTATCGCCCATGGTATGCTGACTGCGGGGCTGATCTCGGCCGTGATCGGGGAACAGCTGCCGGGCCACGGCACAGTTTATATGGGCCAAACATTGAAATTTCTGGCCCCAGTACGCCCCGGCGATATGGTCACCGCCGAGGTCGAGGTCATCGACATCGAACACGCAAAACGCCGCGTAAAGCTGGATTGCCGCTGTTTGGTGAATGGGAAAAAGGTTCTGATCGGCGAAGCAACCGTTTTGGCCCCCAGCCGGAAATTCGACTGATATCAAGCCCGCTGCAGGTGATCCGCATCCAGCGCAACGCGGGTGATCTGACCCATCAGGTCCATCAACACCCAAACACGCTGATCCGCGGCGATACTGTCCACGGTGGCGGCGAAATGGGCGAATGGGCCGGTTAGCACCTGGACCTCATCCCCCACAGACAGGACCGCGGGCGGCAGCATCACGCCGCCATCGTCACAGCGCGCCTGCAATGCGGCGATCAATTCATTTGGAACGGCAGACGGTTTTTCGCCAAACCGAACCAGTTTCGACACTCCGAAGGTGCCATTAACTTTCCGCCATGGCGCGGAAACAGCGGCAACCGCCACAAATAAATACCCCGGGAACAGCGGTCGCAGGTCGTTCAAAAATCGGGTGGATTTGCGTTTGGTGACGCGCTGCAGGGGCAAGAATACCTCGAACCCCTGACGCAACAGGTTCCGCTGGGCCATGGCATGGCCGCTGGGTTTTGTCTGTACCAAATACCAGGATTGCGCGTCCATGTCCCATCTCGCTCAGGTTTGAGCAAACCTACACCAAACCCGCGAATAAAAAAAGCCCTAGCCTGCGCAATACTGTTCAATTGCTGATGCTACGGCGGAAAATTCTTGTTCAATCACCCCCGCTGCTGCGGCAGAGGGTGCCAGATTGCCCTGTTCGATCCGGTAATACAGATCGGCAAGTCGTTGTGCGCCGATCGCGCGGGCGGATGATTTCAGCTTATGCGCCAAATCCCGCGGCGCGCCCCCATTGGCCATAATATCCGCCAACGCATGGGTATCAGGCCCATCTTTGATGGGATAACTGGACAGGATTTTACAAAAAACACTGCGGTCCTCGATGCCGAACAAATCCACCAATGCGGTCGGATCCAAAACGGGTAAATCACGATCAACCATCTGCGCCCCCCGTTCAGTTCAATTCGTATTGCAGAGGATAAATGCCATCTTCATAGGGGCCGAAGAAATCCTCGATATCGGGGTGATCCACAGGTTCGCCGCTGTCATCCTCGATCAGGTTTTGTTCAGACACATAGGCCACGTAATAGCTTTGCGAATTTTCCGCCAGCAGATGGTAATAGGGCTGATTGCGCGCCGGGCGCTTTTGTTCGGGAATGGATTCGTACCATTCTTCGGTATTGGCAAATTCCGGATCAATATCAAAAATCACCCCGCGAAACGGGTGTTTGCGGTGACGGACCACCTGGCCCAAATGATATTTTGCCTGCGCCTTGAGCATTTCCATTGCCTTTCTCAGGTCGCCCTTTTAGACGAGCATCCACCCCTTTGTCCATTCCCCAAACGCAAAAGTGAACAGACATGATCCTCGCCTTAAATGTTCTTGAAATATCGGCCCCAGTGTTCGTTTTGGCGCTGATTGGATTTTTATGGGTTCGCAAAGGCCATGATTACGATGTCGAATTCGTGACCCGATTGGCGATGAACCTTGCTGTTCCCAGTTTGATCTTTACCGCGCTGATGCAGGCACAGATTGATCCGGGGGCGTTGGGGCAAATTTTCTTGGCCACCATGGCCTCTTATGGCGCTGTCACCGTATTGGCGGCCGTGGGATTGCGATTGGCGGGGCAAAAGTTACGCGAATTGCTGCCCCCGATGATCTTTGGCAACACGGGGAATTTGGGACTGCCGCTGATGCTGTTTGCCTTTGGGCAGGCGGGGCTGAGCTATGGCATTGTGGTATTTGCTGTTATGGCCATCTGGAATTTCACCTTTGGCATTTGGGTTTTATCGGGTGGCGGCGGGATCACCCGCCTGGCGCGTGAACCGATTGTTTGGGCCAGTTTATTGGGAACCTTATTTCTATCCCAAGGGTGGCACACCCCTCAGGTGATCACCAATATCCTGTCTTTGATTGGACAAATTGCCATTCCGATCATGCTGATCACATTGGGGGTGGCGGTGGCACGGCTGCAAATTCGGGATTTGGGCCGCGCGGGGCTGCTGTGTGTGATACGGTTTATGGTGTTAACAGCCGTTGCATGGGCTGTGGGTCGGGCGTTTGATCTGCCCCCTGTCGCCTTTGCGGTTTTGGTGGTGCAATTTGCCACGCCCGTGGCTGTGTCATCTTACCTGCTGGCGGAAAAATACCGCGCGGGGCCGGATACGGTGGCGGGGTTGGTGGTGATTTCAACCATCATGTCCATCCTAACCCTGCCATTGCTTTTGGCCCTGTTCGTATAGGGATTTTGCTTTTTGCAAAGATGCGTTATACTGGTTGGTAATACCGTTCGTGTTAAAGACACCGCAAAAGGTGCGTTCGCGGATGTGTGAGGCAGAAAAGACGAGCAAGATATGAAAAAAATCACCACATTACTGGTGCTGATGCTGGCACTGGCCGCCTGCAGCACCGGGCGCAACACCGCACCGCGCAACATGGAAAACGCCTGTTCCATCCTGCGTGAACGCCCACATTACGCCAAAGCCTTCAGCCGCGCTGAACGCAAATGGGGCATTCCTGTGTCCAGTCAAATGGCAATGATTTACCAAGAAAGCCGGTTCAAAAGCCACGCACGGCCGCCAAAGCGGTATTTCCTGTTCATCATCCCCCGTGGCCGCGCCAGTTCGGCACGCGGTTATGCGCAGGTGATTGATGGCACATGGTCCGAATACAAACGCAGCGCTGGCCGCTGGGGCGCGCGGCGGGAAAACATCCGCGATGCGGCCGATTTCATCGGCTGGTACACCGCCGAAAGCGCGCGCTCTTTAGGGATTTCCAAACGCGACACGCGGGCGCAATACCTGGCCTATCACGAAGGGCGCACCGGATATCGGCGTGGATCGCATAATTCCAAGGGCTGGTTGCTGTCTGTCGCCAATGCCGTGGACGCCCGCGCTCGGCGATATGAATCCCAGTTGAGCAGCTGCCGCAGGCTGCTGTAAACGCCCCGATCCAAAACATAAAAAAAGGCCCGCATTTGCGGGCCTTTTTCTTTTGTTGGGCAGTCGCCTTATTTCAGGCGGCGATTGCGCGCGGCCAGCAATTTCAGGCGCAGCGCATTCAGCTGGATGAACCCAGCGGCATCTTTTTGATCATAGGCGCCAGCGTCCTCTTCGAAGGTCACATGGGCCTCGGAATACAGCGAATGATCGGACCAGCGCGCCACGGTGCGTGCGCTGCCTTTATACAGCTGCAAGCGAACGGTGCCGGTGACATGCTCTTGGCTTT
>JALQTR010000112.1 GCA_023260835.1 Paracoccaceae bacterium | reverse complement strand
AAACCTCATAAACATCTTCATAAACACTTCTTCCTGTCGGACTTTCCTTTCCGGGCTGAGGACCACGAGTATGAATCATTAACGGAAGATTTAACTCATTAGCTAATTCTATCTGAGCAACAAAAGCTTTTTCTTGGGTTTCATACGCTTGAGCGCATCCATCATCCCCGAGCTTTCCACCTGAAACACCGCCACGGTTTTGGCCGATGAATAAAGCGCATAGGTTTTTTCATCATCCAGCGGGATGGCGTTGATCTGGTTTTCTGCGCCCTCGGGCGGGGCGTAAAGCTGTGTGCCATCTGCCGCAATGTGCAATTCGCGCCCTGATGCACGGATCAGATCCACCGCGTTTTGCACCACGGTCAGGGTTTTTAGGCCCAGAAAGTCGAATTTTACCAAACCGGCCTGTTCGACCCATTTCATATTGAATTGCGTGGCGGGCATATCAGACCGCGGATCGCGGTAAAGCGGCACCAATTCGTCCAAAGGACGGTCGGCAATAACAACCCCAGCGGCGTGGGTGGAGGCGTTGCGCAGCAGCCCCTCGACCTGTTGGCCATAGGTCAGCAGGCGGTCCACCACCTCTTCTGCGTCGGCCTCGGCGCGCAGGCGCGGCTCATCTTTCAGGGCCTTTTCAATGCTGACGGGTTTGACTCCTTCGACCGGGATCATTTTGGACAGGCGGTCCACTTGGCCATAGGGCAGCTGCAAAACCCGACCAATATCGCGCACTGCGGCTTTGGACAAAAGCGCGCCGAAGGTGATGATTTGCCCCACCCGATCGCGGCCATATTTTTCCTGCACATATTGGATCACCTCTTCGCGGCGATCCATGCAGAAATCGATGTCAAAGTCCGGCATCGAGACGCGTTCGGGGTTCAAGAAACGTTCAAACAGCAGATTGTAACGCAGCGGATCCAAATCGGTGATCGTCAGCGCATAAGCGACCAGCGACCCCGCGCCCGACCCGCGCCCTGGCCCCACGGGGATGTCATGGTCTTTGGCCCATTTGATGAAATCGGCCACGATCAGGAAATAGCCGGGAAAGCCCATGCCTTCGATGATGTCCAATTCGAAATTGAGCCGCTCTTCATAAACCGAGACATCCGCAGCATGGGGGATAACGGCCAGACGGTCCTGCAGCCCGGCCTGCGCCTGCGCGCGTAATTCGGCCACTTCGTTATCGGCGAACCGCGGCAAAATGGGATCGCGGCGATAGGCCATAAAGGCGCAGCGCTGGGCGATTTCGACGGTGTTTTCCAGCGCCTCTGGCAGGTCGGCAAACAGGGTCGCCATTTCCTGCGGAGATTTGAAATAATGCTGATCGGTCAGGCGCCGGCGGGGTTGCTGCTGATCGACATAGGCACCGTCGGCAATGCACAAAAGCGCATCATGCGCCTCATACATATCGGGTTTTGGAAAATAGACATCATTGGTGGCCACCAGCGGCAGCGCCATATCATAGGCAAGGCGCAAAAATTCGCCTTCGGTCTTGGCTTCGGGCGCGGGCAGACCGTTTGGCCCCGGGTGGCGTTGCAATTCAATGTAAAGACGATTGGGGAACAGATCGGCCAGTTTTTGGGCCAGTGCCGCAGCCTCGGCCCGGGCGTCGCGTTGCAATAGGCGCCCCAAGGGTCCATCGGATCCACCGGTCAGACAAATCAACCCGTCGCTGTGCGCGGCCAAATCATCCAGCGTGATATGCAGTGCCTGATTATCGGTGCGTAAATACAGCGCGGAATTGAGCTTCAACAGGTTGTTATACCCATCCTCATCCTGCGCTAGCAGAACAATCGGCGCGGGCGCAAGCAGGGTTTGGCGGGCCGGATCCGGTTGTTCAAAGGCCAAGGACATTTGGCAGCCAATGATTGGCTGAATACCTGCGCCGGCCATGGAAACGGAAAACTCCAAAGCGGCGAACAGGTTGTTTGTGTCCGTCAGCGCCAGCGCTGGCATCTGCGCGCCCTCGCACAGCGCGGGCAGTTTCTTCAGCCGCAGCGCGCCTTCCAAAAGCGAATATTCCGAATGGGTCCGAAGATGTATGAATCGCGCGCCAGTTTTCATGCGGTTAACTATAGGCTGGAAAATCCATGCGGGAAAGCGCGATTTGGTTGGGCCTTGGCAATTCTGGCCTGATCTTTGCAGATGCTCATTCGAATAAAAACCGCCAACGGGCCCTGATGAAACTCAAAATGCCAAATCTTCTGTTTCGGCTTTGCCAGATCCTGCTTTGCGCGGGGGTTTTATGGCTGCCATCGCAGGCCCGTGCTTTTGTTGATTGCGAAACAATGGCCGCGCAAATTGGCCGATCGGCAAGGCTGCCGGATGGGATATTGCCCGCCATTGCGCGCATTGAATCAGGTCGCCGAATGAATGGGCAAACCCGTGCTTGGCCCTGGACCATGAACCACGCGGGCAAGGGGCTTTATTTCGACAGTCGCGCCAAGGCGCTGGCCTATTTGCAGCAGGCCACAGTTAAGGGCAAAACCAACATTGATGTGGGCTGTATGCAGATCAATCACCGCTGGCATGGTGATGCCTTTCCCAGCCTGTCTGCCATGCTGGATCCGGTGCAAAATATCCAATATGCCGTGCAGTTTTTAAAACGGCTTTATGCGCGCACTGGGTCATGGGAAATGGCCGTGCGCCATTATCATTCGCCAAAATCCCAGCATAACAACCGGTATATTCGCGCCTATCGCGCGGCGATGAAGGATATGCAAAATGGATCCAGCGGACATGCGGATTATTTGATCGGCGCAGGTTCCGCCCCGATTTTTGGTATGGTTCGCCCCGGGTTTGACCAACCGATCATGTCCACCCAATCTGGGGCCGCGGCCCGCATGGGGGTGGATGAAACCTATGCGCATTTGCTGGCGGTTTTGGCGCGGTCAGAGGGATCAACCGGCGTGGTCTTTGGCCAATTTGCAGACCTGACAGAGCAGCGCGAAACCCGCGGTGTCCTGCATAAAAACTGGGACAAAGTTCAGGCGTTTCGCGATGGATTCGCGCGGAGAAAACCCTAATCGCGTTCAATCCAGCGCGTCTGCGTTTGCGCCGTTTCATAAGCGTGAAACAGGTCAGCCTCGCTGATCACACCGCACAGATGACCTGTGCTGTCGACAACTGGAATGCTTTCACCGATGAAATCCCGCGCAAGTGTCATGGCGTTTGCCACATTGTCATCCGCCTGTAAGATCAGCGGATCAGGCGCCAGCATTGCGCTGTCCTCACTGTCGTCTGGCAGTGACAGAAGCTGCGGCAGAATGAATTTGCCATGCAGTTGGCCATTTGGGTCCACAAGGTAACTTTCGGTGACATTGCCACGGATCATCTGGTCAATGATCTGTTGACGATCATTCATGTTTGACACGGCCAGATAATCGGAATGGGCCAGATCACGAAGGGGGGTTTGCGCCAGTTTCAATTGGGCGCGCCCAGCCGCCAAATCCACGCCGCGATCCAGCAGTTGCCGATCAAAGAAGGAATGCCCGAACAAGATGTGGGTGACCAGTGATGCGCCGGCCACGCTCAGCAGGGCGATCAGAGCAAAATGATAGGATCCTGTCAGCTCCAGCGTGATGATCACAGTGGCCAATGGCGCCCCGATCACCGCAGCAGCAACCGCGGCCATTCCGGCCAACGTCAGACTGGGCGCCAGGCCCACAATCCCAATCAGCCCCAGCCCCTGACCAATCGCGCCGCCCAACATCGCGCCGGTGAAAATCGCAGGGGAAAACACCCCGCCGAAAAAGCCAAAGCCCAAGGATAGGCTGGTCAGGGCGATCTTCAGAACAAACAGCAACACCAAAACCTGAAGGGCAATTTGGCCTGCAAACGCATCGGCGACCGTTTTCGTTGCCAGCCCCATCGCTTGGGGGAAAAAGCCGCCGATTGCGCCCAAAAGACACACCGCCACGGCCAATTTTCCCCATGCCGGCAGCGGCAATTTGGCAGAAAATGCTGTGGTTTTGCGTAATGAATGCATGAACAGAACAGCGCCTAATCCAAACACCAAACCAGATATCAACGCGGGGAGTAGCACCATGTGCAGCGCGGGGGGAAACACCCCATCAATATGCAACAAACTGGCCCCTGGCATGATAATCTCTGACAGGCTGGCAGCCGTTACAGATGCCGCCACCACAGGGCCAAGCGCGCGAATTGAAAAATGTCGCATCACGGCCTCATGTGCGAAAATGACCCCAGCGATGGGGGCATGAAACCCGGCTGAAATTGCCGCCGCCACACCGCAGCCAATCATGATGTCATGGGGCATATTACCCAAAATGCGCCGCATTGATGCGGCAATGGTGGCGCCAAAATGCACCAATGGGCCGTATTGCCCCACGCTGGCCCCGCCAGCTGCGGATAAAAAGGCCGCAATGGTTGATGCAAACCCTGCCTTCACATCCAATTGCCCCTGCGTTTGATGTGCGGCCAATATGCTGTCTGCGGGCCCATACCAGCGCGCAGCGGTCGAGATCCGTTTCACAATCAAAATTGCCGCCGCCGCGATTGCCAAGCTGGGCAACAGATGGGCGTGAAATGGAACACCTGCAATCGTGATCGGCGGAATGATCTGTGCGCCCCACGCGCCAATCGCAGCAATACCACTGACAAATCCAGCCGCGATCGTGGCCACCACAATCCCCAGTAAAGCCGCCGTCATAACAAGTCGTAATGCGTGGCCAAGTTTTGAAATTTTATGCGGCATTGGTCAAATCTTTAGCAATTGGTTTTATCAATATTGCACGGCAGCTTATCAGGGCAAACCAAAAGGTGCGATACGCGTAAGTATAGGTTGGGGCGCGCATTTGATTATAAACGGGCCCAGTCAAACTTGGCACGCTTTGTGCAACACAGGCCCCAATAAGGTCATGTTTGGCCCAATGTGAAAGCAAGAATAAGGATCTGATATGTTTGGAATTATCCGTTCTGGCATGGCGACTGCAATGCATGAAATTTCTGTTGTGTCCAACAACATCGCCAACGCGGGGTCAACCGCGTTCAAAAAAAGCGATGTGTCATTTGCCGATGTTTATGGGATGTCTTCGCCGACATCATCCTTCAAAAACAAAGCGGGCTACGGCAGTTTAACAGCCAACACGCGCCGCAATGACGGCCAAGGCGGCATCACCAATCGCGATGGTGTTTTGAACATGGCGCTGATCGGGCAGGGGTATTTCAACGTGGCCCCCCCCGCACTGGGCGGCGGTGCATCGAATGTGGTTAATTTCAGCCGCAACGGTGAATTTAGCTTGGACAAACAGGGGTTCATCACCGCCTCTGATGGGTCTTTCTTGCTGGGCGCAGATGTGGGCACCGTGCCCGATGATTTGGGCGCGCTTCGCGCAATCCAAGTGCCCTTTTCCAGCAATGATCAGAACCTTTCTGGGTTGGAAATCCGCGAAGATGGCAGCGTTTTTGCCACATATGGCAACAATGACGTGCAGGCGGTTGGGCAGATTGTTCTGTCCACCTTCCCAAATGAAGGCGGTTTGCGCAACCTGGGCGCTTCGCGGTTTATGATGACCAATGATTCAGGCAATCCACGGTTGGGGACGGCCGGCACCGAAGGTGTTGGGAATTTGCAATCTGGCGCACTGGAAAGCTCGAACGTGGATATTACGCAAGAAATGACCGTGATGATGCGCGCTCAGCAGCAATTCAGCGGCTCGGCTCGCTTGCTGCAAACCAACAGCGAAATGGTGGATAAACTGACCCGCTGATAACCCTCCCTATGGCGGGGTTCCTGGGGCGCCTGTACTGGGCGCCCTTTTTTGTGGTTAAAACGCACTGATTGCCTGTTTGATGATGCGGGCTGTGGTTTCGATGTGGGACGCATGAAATTTTGGCCCTGCTATACACAAACGCATTGATTCAGGGTAAAGCAGTCCACATGATTAATGATGCAGTCGATATAATGGACACGACCCACACACCTGACAATCTGGTAAATGCGGCAAAGCTATCCGTGGCCCCTATGATGGACTGGACCGATCGGCATTGTCGGTATTTTCATCGGCTGCTCTGCCGGAATGCGTTGCTTTATACCGAAATGGTGACAGCTGCGGCGTTGGTGCGCGGTGGGGCTTTGCATTTGCTGGATCACGATGCGGCGGAACATCCGGTTGCATTGCAGTTGGGCGGGTCGGATCCTGCGGAACTGGCGGCGGCGACGGCGCTGGGGGTTCAGGCGGGATATCGTGAAATTAATCTGAATGTTGGTTGCCCATCGGATCGGGTGCAATCAGGCGAATTTGGTGCGGTTTTGATGAAATCCCCGCGACTGGTCGCGCAGTGTTGTACGGCCATGGCGGATGTGCAAGGTGCCGATGTGACGGTCAAATGCCGCATTGGGGTGGATGATCAAGACCCGGCGCAGATCCTGCCAGAATTTCTGGGGGCGATTGCGGATGCAGGCGTTACGCGAGTGATTATCCACGCGCGCAAAGCCTGGCTTCAGGGGTTGTCGCCCAAAGAAAACCGCGAGGTACCGCCACTTGATTACCCGCTGGTTTTTGAAATGAAACAGAGATTTCCCCATCTGCACATGTCCATCAATGGCGGGGTGATGACGCTG
>JALQTR010000101.1 GCA_023260835.1 Paracoccaceae bacterium | reverse complement strand
ATTCGCGACCTGTTCGCCGGCACCCAGGAAGCCCGGGCGCGCGGTTACAAACCCGGCAGGTTCAGTTTCAACGTCAAGGGCGGCCGCTGCGAGGCATGCCAAGGCGATGGTGTGATCAAAATCGAAATGCACTTCTTGCCCGATGTTTATGTCGAATGCGAAACCTGCAAGGGCGCGCGCTACAACCGCGAAACGCTGGAGATTAAGTTCAAAGGAAAATCCATCGCCGACGTTCTGGATATGACGGTCGAGGATGCGCAAGAGTTTTTCGCAGCAGTGCCATCCATCCGCGAAAAGATGGATGCGCTATGCCGTGTGGGGCTGGGGTATATCAAGGTGGGGCAACAGGCCACGACCTTGTCAGGGGGCGAAGCGCAGCGCGTGAAACTGTCCAAGGAGCTGTCGCGCCGTGCCACGGGGCGCACGCTTTATATTCTTGATGAACCCACCACGGGGCTGCATTTCGAAGACGTGCGCAAATTGCTTGAGGTGCTGCATGAACTGGTTGAGCAGGGCAATACGGTTCTGGTGATTGAACACAATCTTGACGTTGTGAAAACCGCCGATTGGATCATCGACATTGGCCCCGAAGGGGGCACTGGCGGCGGGCAAGTCGTTGGCACCGGAACCCCAGAAGAGGTCGGCCAGAACCCGCGCAGCCACACCGGGCGTTATTTATTGCCCATGCTGGGCCTGAAGGCGCAGGCGGGTTAACCCCCGCCTGCAATTTGGGTCAATCTTTTTTGCAGCAGGTATTGATGCCAAAGATGCTGTAAGCAGGGCAGCTGCGCATCAGCCCAGTGACCAATGGAATGATCCCCAGAAGATACAGCAGATGCCAGCCACCGCCGGGATTGATGGCAAACCCCACAAGCAGCAGCACACCAACAATGATGCGCATCTTGCGGTCAAAATCCCCAACATTTTTCATGAGTTACACTCCTATAAACTGCCCGCGCGCGGCCTGCGCGCAGAAACAGTTTAACGCGTGTATTTAAAAATGAAAGCGCAACTTTTGGTTGATCAGCCTTTCCAGATCCAGCCACCACCAAAAATCCGGCTGCTGTCTGGGTCGTAGAAGACACAGGCCTGACCGGGGCTGACGCCCTCTTCTGGGGTCAGCAGTTCAACCATTGCTGTGCCATCTGGGTTTGGATGAATGATCGCTGGCCGCGGCGGGCGGGTGGATCGGACTTTGACCAACACCTCCCACTGGGGGGCGCTGTTCAGCGGGGTATCGCCCAGCCAGTTAATCTCACGCACGGGGATGTGGCGGGTCGACAGCGCCTCTTTCGGGCCGACGATGACTTGGCGATTGTCCACATCCAGCTTCACCACATACAGCGGATCCGCCAGCCCGCCAATGCCCAGCCCGCGGCGTTGGCCGATGGTGTAATGAATGACGCCCTGATGGTGGCCCAATACGCGCCCGTCCATATCAACGATTTCGCCCGGTTCTGCCGCGCCGGGGCGCAGCTTTTCAATCACGGCGGCGTAATTGCCGTTGGGGACAAAGCAAATATCCTGACTGTCAGGTTTATCTGCCACGGCCAACCCATGCTTTTGCGCCAGCGCGCGGGTTGCGTCCTTATTGGGCAGATGCCCCAACGGGAATCGCAGAAAATCCAGTTGCTCTTGCGTGGTGGAAAACAGGAAATAACTTTGATCCCGCGCGCTGTCGGCGGCGCTATGCAATTCGGCCCCACCAGTGCCCATCTTGCGCTGGATGTAATGCCCCGTGGCCATGCAATCGGCGTTCAGATCGCGCGCGGTGGCCAGCAGATCCTTGAATTTCACCCGTTCATTACAGCGGATACAGGGGACCGGCGTGGCCCCCGCCAAATAGCTGTCGGCGAATTCATCAATTACGGCGTCTTTAAAGATATTTTCATAATCCAGGACATAATGCGGGAAACCCATGGCCTCGGCCACGCGGCGGGCATCATGGATGTCCTGCCCGGCGCAGCAGGCGCCCTTTTTGGCCAATGCCGCGCCGTGATCATACAGCTGCAGCGTCACGCCCACCACGTCATAGCCTTCTGCGGCCAATTCCGCCGCCACGACCGAGCTGTCCACCCCGCCGGACATGGCCACAACCACCCGTGTTTCCGAGGGTGGTTTTGCAAAACCAAGTGAATTGAGTGGGGTGCCGTCAGCCATAAATACCGGTCCTATTGAATAAAATATAAGCCAAATGCTGCGATTTTTGGGCGCCGCGGTTAGGCCCTATTTAAGACCCAGACCACATATTGTCCCGAATAATAAAAAGCAATGGGGCAACCATGTTTTTAAAAAAAGTTGATGGCCTGCGGGCTGTAAAATTACCCGATGGAACGGTTTTGACGCGGGCGGATTTGCCGCCGACGGATACGCGCCGATGGGTTGCGTCTCGCAAGGCCACGGTGGTGCGCGCGGTCGTCTATGGATTGCTTGGCCAGACCGAGGCGTTGGCCATGTATGACATTTCGCAAGAGGAGTTCGCATCCTGGCTGCAATCAATGCAGTTGAAAGGTGTGAACGGGCTGAAAATTACCCAGTTACAGCAGCTGCGCGGCGAACATCGCTGATTGTATTCCCTCTTGATATTTCAACCAAAAACTGTTTTATTAATTTATATCAACTTATGCACGTTAACCTTGAATTAACGTATTTATGGTTTGTTAGTGAAATAACATTTTGGTGAGTTAAGGGGCAGTGCATGCGCATATTGCTAATCGAAGATGATCGTGTGACCGCAAAAAGCATTGAAATGATGCTGGTTCATGCAAATCTGAATGTGTATTCAACCGATCTGGGGGAAGAAGGGCTCGCCTTGGCCCGTCTTTACGATTACGATTTGGTGATATTGGACCTAAATCTGCCTGATATGACCGGCCATGATGTGCTGAAGCAGCTGCGCCAATCGCGGATCGACACCCCGATCCTGATCCTGTCTGGCAGCAGCGATATTGAAAACAAACTCAAGGGATTTGGGTTTGGTGCTGATGATTACATGACGAAACCGGTCCATCGCGAGGAATTGGTGGCCCGTATCCACGCCATTGTGCGCCGATCAAAGGGCCATGCGCAATCGGTTATCACCACTGGCAATCTGACCGTCAATTTGGATTCAAAAACAGTCGATGTTGGCGGAAAAACCGTGCATTTGACCGGTAAGGAATATCAAATGCTGGAACTTCTGTCCCTGCGCAAAGGTCACACCCTGACAAAGGATATGTTCCTGAATCACCTTTACGGCGGCATGGATGAACCGGAATTGAAAATCATCGATGTGTTCATTTGTAAATTGCGCAAAAAAATTGCGGAAGCCACGGGTGGTAAAAATTACATCGAAACTGTCTGGGGGCGCGGGTATAAGCTGGCGGATCCTGATGAAGAGGCCCCTAATTTCGATAAGGTGGCCCGCCTCAGCTGATTTCGTGCCTCGCAGATCTGGACCTGTGCGGCTGCGCGTCCTATCACTGATGTATATGCAGTGATATGAGGCACAGATGATCAACGAAAAACCAGTACAGCAGCTGCAAGAGGATGAAGCCCGCGCCGAACTGGCGCAGTTGGCGGACTTGTTGGCGCGTGCCAATGCCGCCTATCATACGCAGGATGCGCCCATCATGGATGATGCGGCCTTTGATGCGTTGCGTCGCCGCAATTCAGAGATTGAAGCACTTTTTCCAAACCTGAAACGGCTCGACAGCCCAACCGAACATGTGGGCGCCCCCGTTGCCGATGGGTTTGGAAAAGTCACCCATTCCCAACGCATGATGTCCCTTGCGAATGCCTTTGATGCAGATGATGTTGCGGAATTTTTGGCGGGTATTCGACGGTATCTGGGCCTGCCCGATGACGCCTCTTTGCCCCTTACGGCAGAGCCGAAAATTGATGGACTGTCGCTTAGCCTGCGGTACGAACGGGGGCGTTTGGTGCAGGCGGCAACGCGCGGTGATGGGGCCGTGGGGGAAAATGTCACCGCCAATGCGCTGACGATTGCGGATATCCCGCATCATATATCAGATGCCCCCGAAGTGTTGGAAGTCCGCGGCGAGGTTTATATGACCCATGCTGATTTTCAGGCCCTGAATGACCGACAATCTGCCGCTGGGGGGAAACCCTTTGCCAATCCTCGTAATGCGGCGGCCGGATCGTTGCGACAGCTGGATGCGTCGATCACAGCCGCGCGACCACTGCGGTTTTTCGCCTATGGTTGGGGCAGCCTGTCGATGCCATTATCCGATACACAAATGGGTGCAGTGGGGCGGCTGGCACAGATGGGGTTTTCCACCAACCCATTGATGCAACGGTTTGATGATCTTGATGCGCTTTTGTCCCATTACGCACAGATTGAATCGCAGCGGGCCTCGCTGGGGTATGACATTGATGGCGTGGTCTATAAATTGGATGATTTGGCGCTGCAGGCGCGGCTGGGGTTTCGATCCACCACGCCGCGCTGGGCGATTGCGCATAAATTTCCGGCAGAACTGGCCTGGACCTGGCTGCAGGCAATCGACATTCAGGTAGGGCGCACCGGGGCGCTGTCCCCTGTGGCGCGTTTGGCGCCTGTGACCGTTGGGGGCGTCGTTGTGTCGAACGCCACCTTGCATAATGAAGATTACATTCAGGGCATTGGTGGGGATGGCGCGCCAATCCGCGGTGGCAAAGACATTCGGGTTGGCGATTGGGTTCAGGTGTATCGTGCCGGCGATGTGATCCCCAAAATCAATGATGTGGATTTGTCGAAACGGCCTGCTGATGCGGCCCGATTTGAATTCCCCGATCATTGCCCCGATTGCGGATCCTCCGCCATTCGCGATGATGGTGATGCGGTGCGTCGATGCTCGGGCGGGTTAGTTTGCCCTGCCCAAGCGATTGAGAAGATGAAATATTTTGTCAGTCGCGGTGCGTTTGATATCGACGGGCTTGGCGCCAAACAGATCGAGGGGTTTTACAACGACCCTGATTTGCCGATCAAAGAACCCGCCGATATTTTCACCTTGGCCCAGCGGGATGCGGCCAATTTGACCAAATTGAAAAACCGTCTTGGTTGGGGGGACCAAAGCGCGCAAAAGCTGTTCGCGGCGATTGATGCGCGGCGCAGCATTGGGCTGGATCGGTTTTTGGCCGCCTTGGGCATACGTCATGTGGGCGAGGTCGCGGCCAAGCTGTTGGCCCGACATTTTGGCAGTTGGGCTGCGCTTCATCAAGCCATGCAAGATGCGCAGGACCCCGGCAGTGCGGCCTATGCCGATCTTTTGGCCATCGATGGTTTGGGGGCGGTAACGGTGCACAGCCTGCTGGCCAGCTTTTCGCAAGATGGTGAATATGCCTCGATCCTCCGGCTGGCGCAGCAGCTGCAGATTATGGACATCGCCGCGCCCAGTTCCAGCAGCCCCGTGGCTGGAAAAACAGTTGTGTTCACTGGAACCTTGGAAAAAATGACCCGGGCCGAGGCAAAAGCCCGCGCCGAATCCTTGGGCGCCAAAGTGTCGGGATCTGTGTCCAGCAAAACCGATATTTTAATCGCCGGACCGGGGGCCGGCAGTAAGGCGAAAAAAGCGGCCGAATTGGGCATTAAAGTGATTGACGAAGACGCCTGGCTTATAATGATTGAAACAGTATGACAGGACGGCCAGAAATTCTGTTTCCGCTGTTTTCGGGGCTGGAAACGTTGCCAGGTGTCGGGCCAAAACTGGCCCAGGGGCTGGCGCGCATGGGGATTACAGCCCCGCGTGATTTGTTGTTTCATCTGCCGCATTCCGGCGTGGATCGCCAGTTGCGTGATACAATGTCGGGGCTTGCTTTGCCCGCCACAGTGACCGTGCAGCAGGTGATCATATCCCATAATCCATCGCAAAATCGATCAGCTCCATACCGCGTTTTAACAGAAGGGCCGGCTGGTCGGATCGAGCTGATTTTCTTCCGCCCGCATAAAGACTACATTCAACGTATGCTGCCCATCGGCGCCACGCGGCTTTTGTCAGGGCGGGTGGAGGACCGCGGTGGGCAGCTGCAAATGGCACATCCTGAACATATTTTATCACCCGATGATGGTGACGCATTGCCCTCATTCGAACCTGTTTACCCATTAACACATGGGGTGACGCAGCGCGTGATGGCCAAATCGGCACAGGCGGCTTTGGACCGCGCGCCTGCGCTGGATGAATGGATCGATCCGGCCCTGTTGGCTAAACAGGATTGGCCAAATTGGCGCATGGCTTTACAGGGCGCGCATCACCCCCGTGCGGTGTCTGATTTGGCGGATGATACCCCTGCACGGCAAAGGTTGGCCTATGATGAATTGTTTGCCCATCAATTGACGCTGTGTTTGGCGCGGGCCGCTTATCGGCAGAAACCTGGACGGGTGACGGATGGCGATGGTCAGCTGCGCGGCAAAGTGCTGGCCAATCTTCCTTACGCGCCAACGGGGGCGCAGACACGTGCTGTGGCTGAAATTGCGGCAGACATGGCCAGCCCAAACCGCATGAGCCGTTTGTTACAGGGCGATGTGGGGGCCGGTAAAACATTGGTGGCCTTCATGGCGCTTTGCATTGCGATTGAAGCGGGCGGCCAAGGCGCGTTAATGGCCCCCACGGAAATTTTGGCCCGCCAGCATATGGAAACGCTGCAGCCCTTGGCTGAAACAGTCGGTCTGCGGCTGGCGCTGTTAACCGGGCGGGATAAGGGACGCCAGCGGTTGGATAAGCTGCAGGCCTTGGCCAGTGGCCAAATCGATATTTTGATCGGAACCCATTCGCTGTTCCAAGAGGATGTTGTTTTCGCCGATCTGCGACTTGCCATTGTGGATGAACAACACCGTTTTGGCGTTCGCCAGCGTTTGGGGCTGGGCGCAAAAGGCCAGCAGGCCGATGTTTTGGTGATGACGGCCACGCCGATCCCACGATCTTTGGCCTTGGCGCAATATGGTGATATGGATGTCAGCATTTTGGATGAAAAACCCCCTGGGCGGCAGCCGATAAAAACGGTGATGATATCGGATGCGCGATTAGATGAGGTCACAGAGAACCTGCGACGTGCGATTGACACCGGGGCGCAGGCCTATTGGGTCTGCCCCTTGGTTGAAGAAAGCGAGGTTCTGACCGCCACCGCTGCGCAGGATCGCTTTACCCATTTGCGAGCGGCGCTTGGCGATCAGGTTGGACTGGTGCATGGGCAGATGAAGCCTGCTGAAAAAGATGCTGTCATGGCCGAATTTGTGGCCGGACGGTTAAAGGTATTGGTGGCCACCACGGTGATCGAGGTCGGCGTTAATGTGCCCAATGCCACCATTATGGTGATTGAATCGGCCGAACGGTTTGGTCTGGCACAATTGCATCAGCTGCGTGGGCGTGTTGGTCGTGGGGATAAACCCTCCTCTTGTTTACTTTTGTACACAAGCCCTCTGGGGCAGACGGCTGCGCGGCGGCTGGGGGCATTGCGCGACACCGAGGACGGGTTCGCGATTGCCGAAATGGATTTGGTCCTGCGCGGGGCAGGCGATTTGATTGGGACGGCCCAATCCGGTCTGCCACGGTTTCAAATTGCCGACCTAGAACGCCAAAGTGATCTGTTGGCCCTTGCCCAAAGCGATGCGCGCGCGCTTTTGGTCAAAGATCCGGATTTGACGACACCGCGCGGCCGCGCGGCGCGCTGTTTGCTGTGGCTGATGCGCAAAGACGAGGCGATTCGCTATTTATCTGTAGGCTGACCCTCCTAATTCCTTCATGTTCTCACTTGTTCCATAAATGTTCTTAAAAAGTTCTTTACAAAGAAAAGAACATATGAGAACATTATTGCAACATCGAAGAACACGAAGGGGAATCATCATGGCCAAAGATATTAAAACACTGCTTGCACATGACCCAATGGCGATCGTGAAAGATGCGATTGGCACATTGGCGGTGATGGTGATTTTGTTTGGCGCCTTGCACCTGCCCATGTTCGGCTGATTGTTTGTCTGCCTTTATCCTCCCCGGCCTTGTCAGGCTGGGGTTTTTTCTTTGGCTTCGAACGCTTCACACAGGGCATCAAGTGACAGCATGATCGACGCATGCCGATTTTTATAGGCGGCCGCAGGTTTCAGAACCTCAAGCCCGTCAAAGGGGGCAGTTGGCACTGGCCCATCGTCTTTCAGCATCATACGCAACTGATCGCGCGCTTTGAAAATATCGTTCCGCGCGGCACCGATGGCCACAGCGCCAACCACAGCGGCGGCGGCTTGGCCCAGGGCGCAGGCCTTTACATCCTGGGCAAAATTCGCGATCCGATCCCCATCAAAGACCACATCAACAGTGACGGTTGACCCGCACAGCGGCGCGCGCTTTTTAATCTGCACATCGGGTGCATCCAGATGGCCCAGATGTGGGATATCGGCAGCCAAGGCCAGAATGCGTGTCGAATAGAGTTTGATCAGATCGGCATCGGCGCTCATGTCTTTTCCTTTATCCTGATGCGGTATAGATAAAGGGCAATGACAAAAAATCAAAGGGGCATATGGCGTGGATGCGTTTGATCTGACAACATTGAAATATAACGCGGATGGGCTGGTTCCGGTGATCACGCAAGATGCCACCTCTGGCGAGGTGCTGATGCTGGCGTGGGCCAATCAGCAGGCGCTGGCGCGCAGTATTGAAAGCGGCAATGCCACCTATTGGTCCCGATCGCGCCAATCATTTTGGGTCAAGGGGGAAAGTTCCGGCCACACGCAGAATATCCGCGCAATCCGTGTGGATTGCGATGCGGATGCGGTTCTGTATGTGGTGGATCAAACCGGGCCAGCCTGTCATACGAACCGACGCAGCTGTTTCTACACCGACATCACCGATGGGACAGCGCGGGAAATTATGCAGCCGCTATAGCCCGACCATGCGGCGAATATCCTGCGCGGTTGCGCCAGCCGTGCGCAGACCAGACAGGGCCGCTGCATCATCGCGTTTGGCCAGCCGTTTACCCTGATCATCGCGGATCAGGCGGTGATGCCAATAGGTTGGCGTGGGCAGGCCCAGCAATTTTTGCAGCAAAACGTGAATTGGTGTGGCCTGCGCCAAATCGGCACCGCGGATGACATGGGTGATTTGCGCTGCCGCGTCATCACAGGTGACGCTTAAATGATACGATCCGATAAAATCCCGGCGTGACAGCACGATATCGCCGATGGTTTGGACAGGATCCACGGCTGAAGTGGCCGCATCGCCCAATTCAATGTAAGTGAGCGAGGGATCACCCAGAACCTGCATCGCGCGGGCCATATTCAACCGCAGCGCCACGCCCGGGCCGGGCAGGGGGCCTGTGGGTGTATGGTTTGGCCGGCAGGTTCCAGGGTAAATCACGCCGTCAGGGCCCAGCAGCGGTGCGCCCTCTTGCGGTGCAGATGCGGCGGCCAGAATATCGCGGCGGTTGCAATGACATGGATACAGCAGCCCGCGATCCCATAGGGTTTGTAGGGCCGCGCGGTAGCTTGGCAGGTGATCTGACTGGCGCAGTGGCGGGGCGTCCCATCGAATGCCCAACCAAGTCAAATCGTCCAGAATATGCGCCTCCCACATGGGGCGGCTGCGCGTTTGATCGATATCTTCAATGCGCAGTAAAAACTGCCCGCCTTTTGTGCGGGCGTAATCATGCGCCATCAGTGCGCTGAAGGCATGGCCCAGATGCAATGGCCCAGTGGGTGAGGGGGCAAATCGTGTGACCACCTGCGCCATATGGGATTAAACCATTTGTGCCGGATCGGACAGCCACGCCTGCCACGCGGCTTTGGCGCGGTCGGTATAGGCGGGATAGCGATCTTTACGCCCACGCCGTCCGGATTTCAGCCCATCTACGGGTCGAAACAGGCCGAAATTCACGTTCATCGGCTGAAAGGTTTTTGCATCTGCCCCGCCGGTGATGTGATGGACAAGCGCACCCATCGCGCTGTCCTGCGGGACAGGCGGCAAGCGCTGCCCCAATATTTCAGCGGCGGCAAAGCGGCCGGCCAGCAGGCCCATGGCCGCAGATTCGACATATCCTTCAACCCCTGTGATCTGCCCAGCAAAGCGCAGATTGGGCTGACTGCGCAGCCGCATTTGGTCATCCAGCAATCGGGGTGAGTTCAAAAATGTATTGCGATGAATCCCCCCCAGCCGCGCAAATCGAGCGTTTTGCAGGCCCGGGATTTGTGTCAGCACATCGGTCTGCGCGCCGTATTTCATTTTCGTCTGAAACCCAACAATATTGTAAAGCGTGCCAAGCGCGTTATCGCGGCGCAGCTGCACCACGGCATGGGGCTTTTCATCTGGCCGATGCGGGTTGGTCAGGCCCACGGGCTTCATCGGACCATGGCGCAGGGTTTCGCGCCCGCGTTCGGCCATCACCTCGATCGGCAGGCAGCCGTCGAAATAACCGGCGGTTTCGCCCTCGTGGAATTCGGTCTTGTCGGCGGCCAGAAGCGCATCGATGAACGCCTCGTATTGCGGTTTGGTCATCGGGCA
>JALQTR010000229.1 GCA_023260835.1 Paracoccaceae bacterium | reverse complement strand
AATTCTTCGGTCCAGCCACGGGCGGCCAGCAGTTGAAAATGCCCCACGCGGACATGGCTGCGGGCAACGCGGGTTAGGATCGCGCCGGGCAGGGGGCCATCATCACGCAGCACAGGTGCGCCGGTACGCACCGCGGCCAATGCTCGGGTTGTTGGAATGCCGATCGCGTGCATGGCTTCGCTGATCAGATATTCGCGCAGCACAGGGCCAAGCCATGCGCGCCCATCCCCGCCGCGTGAAAAGGGGGTTGGACCTGATCCTTTTAATTGGACGTCATAGATCAGCCCATCGCGCCCGCGCAGCTCGCCCAGAAGATGCGCGCGGCCATCCCCCAATTGTGGGTTCCAATTGCCAAATTGATGGCCTGCGTAAATCTGGGCCACGGGCTGCATGGTGTCGGGCAAATCATTGCCACTGAAAAGCGCGCTCAGGCAATTGGGTGCGGGCGGTTCCCCAAATCCTAACGCCTCGGCCAGTTGGGTGTTAAACGCAATCAGGCCGGGGTCTGGTACAGGCACAGGCGCCACACGCGCAAACAATCGTTCGGGCAGTTTGGTGTATTCGGCGGTGAAATTCGGCAAAACAGTCATGGAGATAACCTAGGGTTTATTCTGCGGCCATCCACCATGTGTCGGGTAAAAAGCCAATCCAATCACCATAGAGCGGGAGTGTCGTTGGAAACTGAACCCTGTGATCATGGGCAATCCGTGACACCGGATCAAAGACAAACGGAATCACATAATCCCCGGCCATTAGCAGTCGATCCAATGCCCGTGTTGCGTTCAACAGCTGATCATTTGTTTGCGCGGTCAATATGGCGTCAATCATCGCATCGACCGCCGCATTGCGGATACCAGCCAAGTTGCGCGTCCCTGGCGCATCGGCCAGCGCCGATCCAAAATACAGCCGCTGTTCCGTCCCGGGGCTGAGCGACAGGGCCAGCGTGTAAGGGATTAGATCAAAATCCAGATCCGCCTGACGCGCATTAAATTGTGCATTATCAACTGTTTGTGTGATCAAAGTGATGCCAATGCGTGACAGTGATTTGGCATATAAATCCGCCACAGCGCCATTTTCTTGGTCGCCTTGACGCAGCATCAGCGTCAGCTGAAGCGGCGCACCATCCTTCATCAGCACGCCGCCTTTGATCTGCCAGCCTGCGCTTTCCAGCAATTTTGCGGCCTTGCGTAAATCCCGCCGGTTGCTGCTGCGGCTTGCCCCTTTGGGCAAATCCTGCGCCTGAAACACGCGGGCTGGGACGTTATAGGACGCAAGCAGTTTTTTCACATCAGCCCCTGCGTCGCCGGGGCGTCGGGCCAAATCGGAATTGCCAAAAAAGGATGTGATGCGTCGCACGTCAGTGCCGAACACCGCCTCGCTGATATAGGGATGGTTGAATGCCAGCACCAATGCCTGCCGCACCGAAGGGTCGTTCAGGGGGGCGCGGCGGGTGTTCAGGGCAAATCCACGCATTCCACTGGGCCGGCTGTGCGGAATTTCGGATTTCACCACATCCCCGCGCTGCACCGCTGGAAAATCATAGGCAACGCGCCATTTTTCCGCGGCGCTTTCGCGGTACACGTTAACGATACCGGATTTAAAGGCTTCGAATGCGGCATTTTTATCGGCGAAATATTCATATTTAATCTGGTCGAAATTATGAAGTCCGCGCATGATGGGCAGGTCTTTGGCCCAATACTGTGGATTGCGGCGCAGGGTCAGGCTGCGCCCTGCTTCGGCGGTGGCAATAATATAGGGGCCGCTGCCAATTGGGACAAAACCCATGCCAGATTCGTCCAAATCGTGATCCTGCCATTGGGATTTTGACAAAACGGGTCGTAATCCCGCCAAAAGTGGCAATTCGCGATTGCCGCCTGGGTGAAAGTCAATGCGCAAATCGCGCGGGCCAGTTTTAGCAATCTTCGCGATTTGATCCCAAAACGCGCGATAACGGGGATGCCCCCGCGTCCCAAGCGCCTGAAAGGACCATAGCACGTCATCGACTGTCACAGGACTGCCGTCCGAGAATCGGGCAGAATCACGCAAGGTGAATTCCACCCATTCACGGCTGTTATCCATCCGCACCGATTCGGCCAAAAGCCCATAAAGGGCGAAAGGTTCATCCCAATTTCGCGCCAAGAGGGTATCGAAAACCATAAATCGCAACGCCCAAGGCGCCTGTCCTTTCAGGGTAAATGGGTTCAGAGAGTCATAGCTGCCCACTTCGGCAAACCGCAGCTCACCGCCTTTGGGCGCATCCGGATTAGCATAGGGGCGGGCCACAAAATCTTGCGGCAATGCAGGCGCGCCATACATAGCTATGCCATGCTCATCTATGGGCTGCGCAGTGGCCGCTTGCGATAAGGACAGGATTAAAAGGAAAAAAAGACGCAAGAAAATGGTCATCTGGGGGGCGCCTTTCTGCGGGCTTTGGGGGCGGTTTCTTCCTGCCTAATGGGCTTGAATGCGAATTTCAAACTTTAAGCTAGAAACAGGGCGGGGAATTGCCTATATTGAGTGCACTGCTCGATAGGTTTCTTGCCTGTATGAAACCTG
>JALQTR010000180.1 GCA_023260835.1 Paracoccaceae bacterium | reverse complement strand
GGTGCATCAGTTCTGGTTGGAGCGGCGCTCCCTGGGCGAGTTCGAACAGCTCTTGCCGGGCGCGCCCGATCAAGCCGCGCGCCAGCTCCAGCAGCATGGTCGTCTTGCCCGAGCCAGGCTCTCCCAGGATCAGCATGGGTTCGGTCAGATCCAACACGGTGGCATGGGCCGATCCTGCGCGCGACAAAAAGCGAAAGGAAATATCGCCGGTGCCGCCCGCGACATCCAACAGGCGTTGACCAGCCCGCGGCGCCAACCAGTCCATCATTGCATCCTTCCAGATCCGATGGATGCCCATCGACATGACGTCATTCATCACGTCATATTTGCTGGCCACCGATGAAAACACCCCCTGCACGCGGCCCGCCTTTTCGCCCTCGGCCACGGTTTCGAACCCAAAATGCGTGGTGTTTTCGTGATTCTGCGTCATATCTGCTGTTCCGGCCTTATCGTTTCTTATCATCAAATAGCGGCTTAGGCCCGAAAGGACAAACAAGGAATTCAGTAAAAGACTGGCTTTTGCGATCTGCCGGCGCATATAGTGCGCAAAGAAGCGGATGAAGGATGCGCAAATGCCTGAATTGCCCGAGGTGGAAACCGTCATGCGTGGGATTGCCCCCGCGATGGAGGGCGCAATCTTGGCTAAGGTCGAGGTCCGGCGCCCCGATCTGCGCTGGCCCTTTCCCAATCAGATGCAGCTGCGGCTGCAGGGCGCGCGGGTGCTGCGGTTGCATCGGCGATCAAAGTATATTTTGGCGGAACTGGATACGGGCGACAGTTGGTTGATCCATCTGGGGATGTCTGGGCGGATCACTGTGTCGGGCGATCCTTTGGGGCAATTCACCCATACCCATGCGGCCGCGCAAAAACATGATCATGTGGTTTGGCAAATGGACAATGGCGCCCAGCTGGTGTTCAATGATCCGCGCCGCTTTGGCGCGATGGATTTGATTCCAACAAATGCGCTGGCAGACCATAAATTGCTGGCCAGTTTGGGGCCAGAACCCCTGTCGAATGCGTTCAATGAACCCTACCTGGTGGATGCCTTGCGCGCCAAGCACAGCCCGCTGAAGGCGGCGCTGCTGGATCAAAAACTGGTCGCGGGGTTGGGAAATATTTACGTGTGCGAAGCGCTGTTTCGCGCCGGCCTGTCGCCGCGGCGCAAGGGCAGCGCCACCGCGCCGGATCGCCTGCGCCCTTTGGCTGGGATCATCCGCGATGTGCTGCAAGATGCCATCACCGCCGGGGGGTCCAGCTTGAAAGATTACCGTCAGGCCAGCGGGGATCTGGGGTATTTCCAGCACAGCTTTGACGTCTATGGCCGCGAAGGAGACCCATGCCGCCGCGCAGGGTGCGACGGCACCATTGCACGCATTATACAAAGTGGGCGGTCCACATTCTTTTGTCCCAAATGCCAAAGATAACTTGATCACGCCGCAGGGCGTGCTATGCAAATGGCCTGATAGGAAGCTGAAAAAGGCATATTTCATGGCTTATGAGACGATCATCGTCGATGTTGCAGATCATGTTGCAACCATTACACTGAACCGTCCTGATGCGCTGAACGCGCTGAACGCACAGCTGATGACCGAATTGGTCGATGCGCTTAAGTCCGCGCAAGGCAATGATAAAGTTCGTTGCATTGTCCTGACCGGATCAGAAAAAGCATTCGCCGCAGGCGCCGACATTAAAATGATGAGCGAGAAGAGCTTTGTCGATGTCTTCGCCGGCGATATGTTCACGTCTGAGACTGACGACATCGCGCGGATTCGCAAACCCATCATCGCGGCCGTATCTGGTTACGCGCTGGGCGGCGGCTGTGAATTGGCGATGATGTGTGATTTCATCATTGCATCTGACACGGCAAAATTCGGCCAGCCGGAAATTAATCTGGGCGTTATGGCGGGTCTTGGCGGCACACAGCGTTTGACCCGCGTGATTGGCAAAGCCAAGGCCATGGATATGAACCTGACCGGCCGCTTTATGGACGCAGAAGAGGCCGAGCGCGCGGGTCTGGTCAGCCGCGTTGTGCCAGTGAAACGCCTGATGGAAGAGGCACAATCCGCCGCGCAAAAAATCGCTGAAAAATCCATGATCGCTGTGATGGCGGTCAAAGAAACGGTGAATCGGTCCTATGAAACCACGCTGACCGAAGGGCTGCTGTTTGAACGGCGCGTCTTCCATTCGTTGTTCGCGACCGAAGATCAAAAAGAGGGCATGAATGCGTTTGCCGAAAAACGCAGCCCACAGTTCCGGGATCGCTGATCGGGCCATACCCACAGCTTGATCCGGCAGGGCCGAACGTCTGGGGAGGAGGCGTTCGGCCCTTTTTAATAAGGCGCGCCTGATGCAGGTTCACACAAACGACAGTCGATTTTATCCCGATTTACCGGCTCATTTTCAGGCGGTTTTTGCCGCGACTGATGGCGCGGATGCGGGGTGCATGATTGCCGCCTTGGCCGATGATTTGATCAATCAAACAGCGGGTGCTGATCGATATGTGGTTTGTGCCGCTGCCGCGGATGACGTGCTGGCCTGCGCAATCTTTTCACGGCTGACCTATGCGGATCCCGCGCAAACCGTGTTTGTGATGGGGCCGGTGGCCGTTGCGCATGCGCATCAGCGCCGTGGAATCGGCGGCCAGTTGATCCGCGCGGGTGTGGATCATCTGCGCGATCAGGGTGTTGATCTGGTGATGACCTATGGTGATCCGGCCTATTATACTCGGCATGGGTTTCACCCCGTTACACAGGCGCAAATCCCTGCGCCTTTCATGCTGCAATATCCGCATGGCTGGATGGGGCAAGTGTTGAGTGCGTACAGCCTGCCGCACCTGTTGGGGCCCTGCCAATGCGTGCCTGCGTTTAATGATCCGGCCTTTTGGTGAAATCCCCCCTTTTCTTTTGGGGGCAAACAATCTATACGCCGCCTCAGACATGCGTGTGCTGCCCGCTTTGGCAAGAGTGATTTTGGACATTTTCCCGAATCAGACCCATCTGGGCGGCGTATTGCATTATACAAATTCATCGCCCCAAGGGCCGAAAACCGGAGAAAACATCATGGCAAATACGCCTCAGTCCAAAAAACGCGCACTTCAGAACGAAAAACGTTATGCTGTGAACAAAGCGCGTCGCTCACGCATCCGCACCTATCTGCGTAAAGTTGAAGAAGCGATTGCCTCTGGCGATCAGACCGCGGCAGCGGCGGCTTTGAAAGCGGCTCAGCCTGAACTGATGCGCGGCGTCACCAAAGGTGTGTTCCACAAAAATACCGCAGCGCGCAAAATGTCGCGCCTGTCTTCGCGCGTAAAGGCGATGGCATAAGTGATTTAGGGCATATGCCCAATAAAAAGCGCCGCGTTGGGACACCAGCGTGGCGCTTTTGCTTTATGATCTGGGGTGGTTAATGCGCTTCGGCCCAGTTTTGGCCAATGCCGGCATCCACGATCAACGGCACATCCAGATGAACCACGGGCTGCGCCGCGTTTTCCATGATGGATTTGGCGGTGGCGATCAGCGCGTCTTCGGCACCCTGATCAACTTCGAACAGCAATTCATCATGAACCTGCAACAGCATCTTGGCGGGTAGATTGGCGATGGCCGCGGGCATTTGGATCATCGCGCGGCGGATGATATCTGCGGCGGTGCCTTGGATTGGCGCGTTGATCGCGGCGCGTTTGGCAAAACCTGCGGCGGGGCCTTTGGCGGCGATTTCAGGCGTGTGGATCACCCGGCCAAACAGGGTTTTGACACAAAGGTGGTCCTTGGCGAAGGCCACGGTATCATCCATATAGGTTTTGATCCCCGGGAAACGTTCGAAATACCGGTCGATGAATCCCTGCGCCTCGGCCCGCGGGATGCGCAGGTTGCGGGCCAGACCAAAGCCCGAAATACCATAGATCACGCCGAAATTGATCGCCTTTGCCTGACGGCGGATTTGCGGTGTCATCTGATCCATTGGGACGTTGAACATTTCTGACGCGGTCAGGGCGTGGATGTCTTGGCCTTGGCGAAAGGCCTCTTTCAGCGCCTCAATCCCGGCCATATGCGCCAAAATGCGCAGTTCGATCTGGCTGTAATCCAGCGCGACCAGCGTTTTGCCCGGTGGAGCGATGAAGGCCTCGCGGATGCGGCGACCTTCGTCGCTGCGGATGGGGATGTTTTGCAGGTTCGGATCGGTCGAGGCCAGCCGTCCGGTGGTTGCCCCCGAAATAACATAGGACGTATGCACCCGCCCTGTGTCTGGGTTGATATGGTCCTGCAGCGCATCGGTGTAGGTGGATTTCAGCTTTGACAATTGCCGCCAATCCAGCACCAGCCCGGGCAGGGCGTGTTCGGTTGCCAGATCCTCTAATACATCGGCGCCGGTGGCATAGGCACCGGTTTTGCCCTTTTTGCCGCCGGGCAGGGACAGATCGTCAAACAGAATCTCGCCCAGTTGTTTGGGGCTGCCCACGTTGAAGGGCCGCCCAGCCATGGCGTGGATTTCATCCTCTAGCGCGGCCATTTTTTGGGCAAAGGCATTGGACATGCGTGACAGGGTATCGCGGTCGACGGTGATGCCGGTCATTTCCATCTGCGCCAGAACGGGGATCAGCGGGCGTTCCAGACGTTCATAAACGCGGGTGACGCCTTTGGTATGCAGCTGCGGTTTGAACAGATGCCACAGGCGCAGCGTGATATCGGCGTCTTCGGCGGCATAGGGGGTGGCCTTATCAATCGGCACATAATCAAATGTGATGGCGGATTTGCCACTGCCCAGCAGCGATTTGATCGGGATCGGATTATGCCCCAGATACCGTTCTGACAGCGCATCCATACCATGCCCGTGCAGCCCGCCATTGAGCGCATAGCTCAGCAGCATCGTATCATCGATTGGGTCCAGCAAGATGCCCTCGCGGGCGAAGATTTTGCTGTCATATTTGATGTTCTGACCGATCTTCAGAACTGCCGGATCCTGCAGCAGCGGCTTCAGCGCGGCGAGCGCCGCATCGGCAGGGATTTGCCCGGGGGCGAGCTCCGCCCCAGCGAACAGGCCCGCGCCCGCCTCGCCGGTTTTGTGGCGCAGCGGGATATAGGCGGCCTGCCCAGGTTCAACCGCCAAGGATACCCCGACCAATTCGGCACGCATTTCATCCAACGATGTGGTTTCAGTGTCGACCGCCACATGGCCCTTGGCCCGCGCCTGCGCAATCCAGGCCTGCAGCCTGTCCAGATCGGTGATGGTAATGTAATTGCCGGTATCAAATGGCAGATCCACTGCGGTTGCGGGGGCGCTGGCGCTGGCGGTTGCAGCTGGGGCCGCTTCGGGGATGGCGGGGGCTTCGGCGCCCATCGCTTCGGCCACGCGGCGCGACAGGTTGCGCATCTCCATTTCAGCCAGAAACCCCAGCAATGTGTCGGCATCAGGGTCTTGGATTGCCAGACTTTCAATGGTGAAATCCAGCGCCATGTCGCAATCCAGCTGCACCAGCTGGCGTGACAGTTCAATCTGTGCGCGATGCTCGATCAGGGTTTGGCGGCGCTTGGGCTGTTTGATTTCCTCGGCGCGGTCCAAAAGCGTGGTCAGATCGCCATATTCATTGATCAGCTGTGCGGCGGTTTTGATGCCGATCCCGGGGGCGCCCGGCACGTTGTCCACACTGTCCCCAGCCAGCGCCTGCACATCCACCACCCGTTCCGGCGGGACGCCGAATTTTTCGACCACCCCATCGCGGTCAATGCGGCGGTTCTTCATCGCGTCCAGCATTTCAACGCCATCCCCGACCAGCTGCATCAGGTCCTTGTCGGAACTGATGATTGTCACTGCGCCACCCTTGGTGCGGGCTTGGCAGGCCAAAGTGGCGATGATGTCATCGGCTTCGAATCCTTCGACCTCGATGCAGGCGATGTTGAAGGCGCGGGTGGCATCGCGGGTTAGGGGGAATTGTGGCACCAGATCCTCGGGCGCGGGGGGGCGGTTGGCCTTGTACCCTGCAAAGATATCATTGCGGAAGGATTTGCCCGAATGGTCAAAGATCACCGCCGCATGGGTGGGGGCATCATCGCCCTTGGCATCCTCGATATACTTGAAGATCATGTTGGCGAAACCCGCCACCGCGCCCACCGGCAGGCCGTCGGACTTGCGCGTCAGCGGCGGCAGGGCATGATAGGCGCGGAAGATAAAGGCCGAGCCGTCGATCAGATGCAGGTGACAGCCTTTGCCAAAGCCCATGCCCGGCCCTCCTTCATGTCAGCAATCCT
>JALQTR010000081.1 GCA_023260835.1 Paracoccaceae bacterium | reverse complement strand
AGTTGAAATCCGCCACCGAACGCGCCCGCAAATCCCGCGCCCAGATTGCAGCGGAGTTGGGGCAGGGGTGATCCTGTCAGGCCTGGAACAAAGCCGGGCTGCGCCTGCCCTGGGTAGGCGCTTGGCCGTCGGCTAATGAATGGCGCTAACATCCATTCAAATTGCAACCTTTCAATCATTGCTAGGGGTGATTGCGCCTGCCGGAGGGCAGGCAGGCGCAGCCCGGCGTGACCGCCGGGCACGGCAGATATATCCGGCCCCTGTCGCCTTCATCCCCCAAGCTGCCGCATAAAACCGTTGCACCGCGGGGCGTGGCAAAGTATCGACGGGGGCAAGAAATTTAACCCCAGTGATATGGAGTGACCCTTATGTCCAATGCTCAGCTAGAAACCGCCATCGAAGCCGCGTGGGAAGCACGCGATACCATCACCCCCGCCAGCAAAGGCGAAGCGCGTGATGCGATCGAGGCCACATTGGCCGCGCTGGACAGCGGATCCCTGCGCGTGGCGGAACGCCGTGACAACGGTGATTGGCATGTGAACCAATGGGCGAAAAAGGCGGTTCTGCTGGGGTTTCGGATTAAGGACATGGAACTGCAAAGCGGCGGCCCGCAGGGCAGCGGCTGGTGGGATAAGGTCGATAGCAAATTCATGGGCTGGCAGGATGCCGATTGGAAATCCGCGGGCTTCCGCGCTGTGCCAAACTGTGTTGTGCGTAAATCGGCCTATATCGCGCCTGGCGTGGTGCTGATGCCGTCTTTTGTGAACTTGGGCGCCTATGTGGATGAGGGGACCATGGTTGACACTTGGGCCACCGTTGGGTCCTGCGCACAGATTGGCAAGAACGTTCATCTGTCAGGCGGCGTTGGCATTGGCGGCGTGCTGGAACCCATGCAGGCCGGCCCCACGATTATCGAAGATAACTGCTTTATTGGTGCGCGCTCGGAAGTGGTCGAAGGCTGCATCGTACGTGAGGGGTCTGTTTTGGGCATGGGTGTGTTCATCGGTAAATCCACCAAAATCGTCGATCGCGAAACCGGCGAAGTGATGTATGGCGAGGTTCCGCCCTATTCGGTGGTGGTTTCGGGGTCCATGCCATCCAAAAACGGTGTGAACCTGTATTGCGCGGTGATCGTGAAACGTGTGGATGCTCAGACGCGGTCGAAAACGGGCATCAACGAATTGCTGCGCGATTAATTATGGCGCAGGGCAAAGACAAATCCCCATCGCGCCAGCAGGTTTATACCCTGCTGGTGCAATGCGGCCGCAAAGCGGGCGATGGGCTGCCGGACAAGGCCACGGGGGCGGCGATGGTCTGCTATGCCAGCGGCGTGGACGAGGCCGAGGCGGTTCGCGAAACCGTTGCGATCCTAAAGCAGGCGGATTTGTCGGTGCTGGATGTCACCGGATATGGCACACGCGAAGAACGCGCTGCCCAAGGCCATGATATTGATCCAGCCGAGGCCAATTTGATGGATCGCGCGCTGGCGGAAAATTCGGTGATCGTGGCGCAGATGGAGCCGCTTTATGGGGATGGTCTGGAAATTCCACAGGTGCTGCAATGACAACCCCTGTGGACCCTGCCGCGCTGACCGCGGATTTGATCCGCTGCGCATCGGTCACACCGGATGAAGGCGGCGCGCTGGTGCTGCTGCAAGGATTGCTGAGCAGAGCTGGCTTTAGCTGCACGCGCGTGGATCGGGCCGGAACACCCAACCTGTTTGCGCGTCTTGGCCCCAAAGGTGCGGCGCGCAGCTTTGGCTTCAACGGCCATACCGATGTGGTACCCGTGGGCAATCCCGATGATTGGCGGTTCGACCCCTTTGGCGCGACCCAAGAGGGGGGGCGCATCTATGGCCGCGGCGCCTGTGATATGAAATCCGGTGTGGCCGCCTTTGCCGCCGCGGCGGTGGATATGGCGGGCAATCTGCCCGATGACGGCGCGATAATCCTGACCATCACCGGCGACGAGGAAGGCCCTGCCACCGATGGCACCGTGGCCCTGCTGGATTGGATGCAGACAAAGGGCGAGTCCATGTCGGTCTGTCTGGTGGGTGAACCCACCTGCCCAAATACCATGGGCGAGATGATTAAAATCGGCCGCCGTGGGTCGCTGTCGGCGTGGTTTACTGTGACCGGGGTGCAGGGCCATGCGGCCTATCCCCATCGGGCGCGCAACCCATTGCCAGCGATGGCGCGTCTGATGGACCGGTTGGCCAGTGCCACGCTTGATCAGGGCAGCGCGCATTTTGACCCATCGACGCTGGCGGTGGTGACGATTGACACCGGCAACCCCGCCACCAATGTGATCCCGGCGCAAACGCGCGCTTGCGTTAATATTCGGTTTAACGATTTGCACAGCGGTGCCAGCTTGACCGAATGGCTGCGTGAGCAGGCCGATGCGGTGGCCGCCGAATTTGGCGTGCAGATTGCGATGGAGACAAAACTATCCGGTGAAAGCTTTCTGACCCAGCCGGGGCCATTTACCCAGATGGTTGTCGATGCGGTGGCCGCTGAAACAGGGCAAACCCCGGTGCAATCCACATCGGGCGGCACGTCAGATGCGCGGTTTATAAAGGATCACTGCCCGGTGGTGGAATGTGGGCTGGTAGGGCAATCCATGCATCAGGTCGATGAATATGTGGATATCGCGCATATCCATGCGCTCAAGGGCATTTATGCGCGGATCCTGAACGCCTATTTTGCGTAATGGGGCGGCCCATGCCCACGCTGGTCATCATGGTCAAATACCCCGCCTTTGCCCGTGTCAAAACACGGCTGGGGCGGGATATTGGTCCGGTGGCGGCCACGCGCTGGTATCGCAGTCATCTGCGCGCGCTGTTGCGCGCCCTGCCGGTAAATTGGCGGATCGAGCTGCACCTAACCCCCACCAACCGCCTGCGTGATATGCACCGTCTGCTGTGTCGCTGGGGGGTGGGTCATATTCCCGTAACCCTGCAACCGCGCGGGGATTTGGGGGCCAAGATGCGCCATGGGTTGGGGCGCCCCTACAAGGGGGCGCTGTTGCTGATCGGATCGGATATTTTGGACGTTACGCCGCGGCTGCTGATGGAGATCGCTGGGCGCGCTCGCGGTGGGGCAATGCAGATTGGTCCGGCGCCAGATGGGGGGTATTGGCTGCTGGGGCGCACACGCCGCCGTCAGTTTCCACGCCGCTTTTTGCGCGATATCGCTTGGTCAGCCCCCACAACGCGTGCCGACAGTTGTGCCAGTTGGAATTGGGTGGATTGGCAGGTTGCCCCGATCCGCAATGATGTGGATGGGGCTGTTGATCTGCCCTAGGCGCTGCTGGGTTTAGCCGCCACAGGCCGCCCGTGCTGCATCCGTTGCAGCGGTATAGCCAGACAGCGAAAACGTATCCTGCGTTTGTGTGCCGCGCGCAGAACGGGCCGTAAGCACCGCGCGGGCACCCTTTTTCATCGCCGCCATTAACCGGGCATCATCTTTTGCATATGGCCATGCCCATTCGCCGCTGGTGAACATATCGAATTTATCATCGCCGATTTGCACGCTGACGGTGGAATCGGGCGCAAAGGGATAACCGCCTGTGAAGGATACCAGGCCAGAAATATTTTCAGATGGCTTGTAAGTTGTATAAAGTAAGATTTCGCCACGCTTTACTTCCTTGGTCACATCTTTGCCCTTTTTGGTGCTTTTAGTGGATTGATGCTTAGCAGCAGTGTAGCATTCTTTAGGGTTATCTTTAGTAAAGACGACCCAATCCCCATGCTGTTCTTCAGCAGTTACCACCGTGCCAAAGGCCATTCCGGCCGATAGAAGGACCATGGCGAAACGTTTGGAAATGGACATGGCGTGCTCCCTTTTTACCTTACCTGCTGCCGCGCCTTTGGGTTTTTGGTTAACCAATGGCGGCTTTTGCTTCTCTTGTGCGTAACACTAGCCTAAATGTCATGTAAAGCAAAACCCCCCATCAAGGGGCGTTGGCAAAAATTTGCAAAGAAAAGGAATTGGGATCATGGCGGATGCACAGGTGTTATGCGAAGTTTGGCGCGGGGAATTTTTGGAAAGCCAACATCGCGGCCATGTGGTGATCTGTGATGGGCAGGGGGATGTGATTGCCAGCTGGGGGGATGCCGGCAAGGTTATTCTGCCGCGATCATCCGCAAAGATGATCCAGGCGCTGCCGCTGATCACATCGGGTGCAGCGGATCATTTTGGCCTGCGGCCCCAGCAATTGGCGCTGTCTTGTGCATCGCATAATGGTGCGCATATCCACACAGGCCCCGTGGGCGATTGGCTGCGCGATTTGGATCTGGGCGAGGGGGATTTGCGCTGTGGCTCCCAAATGCCGGATGATCGACCTGCGCGCGATGAATTGATCTGCAGCGCCACCAGCCCCTGCCAGCTGCACAATAATTGTTCGGGCAAACACGCGGGGTTTTTGACGCTGAACAAACATCTGGGCGGCGGGTCAGAATATATTGACCCCGACCATCCGGTGCAAAGGGCAGCACTGGAGGCGTTTGAAACCGTGACCGGCGAAACCAGCCCCGGCTTTGGGATCGACGGCTGTTCAGCCCCGAATTTCGCCAGCACCTTAACCGGATTTGCCCGAGCGATGGGCTGGTATGCCAGCGCCCACACCCGCAGCGACAGCGCATCTCAGGCGGCGGCTCGTCTGGTGGATGCGATGCGCAGCCACCCCGAATTGGTCGCAGGTGAAGGCCGCGCCTGCACCGAATTGATGCGCGCGATGGGCGGGCGTGTGGCGATTAAAACCGGCGCCGAGGCCGTCTTTGCCGCGATCATCCCGGAAAAACAAATCGGCATCGCCCTGAAAATCGAAGACGGCGGCACCCGCGCATCCGAATGCGCCATTGCGGCGCTTTTGGTGCGTCTGGGCGTGCTGGATGCAGATCACCCCGCCACGCGCAAACGGATGAATGCGCCACTGCTTAATCGTCGGGGCATTGACACGGGGGCGATTCGCCCAGCGGCCTGTTTGTCGGCCTAGGGGCGGTTTGTCGGATATCTTTGGGGATGCGTCGCATTTTTGCGGCGCTGTTTCCTATTGGCGTCATGGGCGGCTTGGCAAAGGCGCAAGCGCAGCGGGAAATGTCGGAAATGCGCCAATCGGCGCAAAATGTCGCAGCTATAGGTGGGGCAGAGAAACCCCCCGGGGGGCCGTCCCCCGCCCGACCTGACATAAGGAAAGCTGAAGATGAGCTACAAATCCGACATCGAAATCGCCCGCGAAGCGAAAAAACGCCCGATCCAAGAAATCGGCGCCAAGCTGGGCATTTCCAGCGATGACCTGCTGCCATATGGCCACGACAAAGCCAAAGTCAGCCAGAATTTCATCGAATCCGTGCGCGGCAACACCGATGGCAAGCTGATCCTGGTCACGGCAATCAACCCCACCCCTGCGGGCGAAGGCAAAACCACGACCACCGTTGGTCTGGGCGATGGTCTGAACCGCATCGGTAAAAAGGCGGCGATTTGTATTCGTGAAGCCTCGCTTGGCCCATGCTTTGGGATGAAGGGTGGCGCCGCAGGTGGCGGTTATGCGCAGGTTGTGCCAATGGAAGAAATGAACCTGCATTTCACAGGGGATTTCCACGCCATCACCAGCGCCCATAACCTGCTGTCAGCGATGATCGACAATCACATCTATTGGGGCAACAAGCTGGAAATCGACGAACGCCGCGTTGCATGGCGCCGCGTGATGGATATGAACGACCGCGCGCTGCGCGATATCGTGACATCGCTGGGCGGTGTGTCCAACGGCTTCCCCCGTCAGACCGGCTTTGATATTACCGTGGCATCCGAAGTTATGGCAATCTTGTGCCTGGCCACCTCGCTTGAGGATCTGCAGCGCCGTTTGGGGGATATCATCGTGGCCTATCGCCGCGACAAAACCCCAATCTATTGCCGCGACATCAAAGCCGATGGCGCGATGACCGTTCTGCTGAAGGATGCGATGCAGCCAAACCTGGTTCAGACGCTGGAAAACAACCCTGCCTTTGTGCATGGTGGCCCATTTGCGAATATCGCGCATGGCTGTAATTCGGTCGTGGCAACCACCACCGCGCTGAAAGTGGCCGATTACGTTGTCACCGAAGCGGGCTTTGGTGCAGATCTGGGCGCAGAAAAGTTCATGAACATCAAGTGCCGCAAGGCGGGTCTGGCGCCATCGGTTGTGGTGGTTGTGGCCACTGTGCGCGCGATGAAAATGAACGGCGGCGTGGCGAAGGCCGATCTGGGCGCCGAAAATGTGGATGCGGTGCAGGCCGGTTGCGCCAACCTGGGCCGTCACATTGAAAACGTCAAAAGTTTTGGCGTGCCTGTTGTGGTTGCCATCAACCACTTTGTCACCGACACCGATGCCGAAGTTCAGGCGGTGAAGGATTATGTGGCGTCGATGGGGTCCGAAGCGATCCTGTGCCAGCACTGGGCAAAAGGGTCCGAAGGCACCGAAGAGCTGGCCCGCCGTGTGGCAGACATCGCCGATGCAGATATGGCCAATTTCGCGCCGCTTTATGGCGATGATATGCCCCTGTTCGAAAAGATCGAAACCATTGCGAAACGGATCTATCGCGCGGATGAGGTTCTGGCCGATGCAAAAATCCGCACCCAGCTGAAAGAATGGGAAGCCGCGGGTTACGGCAATCTGCCGGTCTGTATGGCGAAAACCCAATACAGCTTCACCACCGATCCAAACCGTCGCGGTGCGCCAACAGGCCATTCTGTGCCTGTGCGCGAGGTACGCCTGTCCGCCGGTGCCGGTTTCATCGTGGTGATCTGCGGCGAGATTATGACCATGCCTGGTCTGCCATCTGTCCCAGCATCCGAATCGATCATGCTGAACGACATGGGCCAGATCGAGGGCCTGTTCTAAACCCAAACCAAAAGGCCCCGTCCACTGCGGCGGGGCCTTTTGCTGCAATAGGATTGCCACAGCGCCCATTGGGCCAGGCGATTAACCTGCCTGCTGTGATACCTTACCGCAAAGGATGCATATGATGCGCGCACAAGTGATTGATGGCAAAGCAATTGCTGCCAATATCCGCGCCGATGTGACGGCGCAGGTGGCGGAACTGGCCGATAAAGGCTGGGCGCCGCGATTGGTGTCGATCAGCGTGGGGGATACGGCCGCGGCCGAGCTGTACGTGCGCAACCAACAGCGCAGCGCCGAAAAGGTGGGCATCGCCTTTGAGGCGCGCAGCTACCCTGGCGATATCTCGATGGAGCAGTTGACCGGCGTTTTGGCAGGCCTGAACGCCGATCCGCGCGTTCATGGTATCATCATTCAGCGCCCGCTGCCCGCGCATATTCCGGTCAAGGCGCTGCAAAAGGCGGTACATCCGCTCAAAGATGTTGAAGGGATGCATCCCTCATCGATCGGCAACATTGTTTACAACGATCTGGCGCTAGGGCCCTGTACGGCGGTTGCTGCGGTTGAGATCCTTAAAACCCTGCCGCTGAAGCTGGAGGGGTTGGATGTCACCGTCATTGGCCATTCCGAAATCGTCGGCAAGCCGATTGCGTTTTTGCTGATGGGGCTGGGCTGTACGGTCACGGTTTGCCATCACATGACGCGGTCTGTGGCGGTGCATTCGCGCGCGGCCGATGCGGTGTTTGTCGCCGTTGGCAAGCCCGGGCTGGTCACTGGCGATATGATCAAACCCGGCGCCGCCTTGATCGATATTGGCATCAACCGCGTGGATGACAAAACCGTTGGGGATGCGGATTTTGCCAGCTGCGCCGAGGTTGCCGGCTGGATCACCCCTGTTCCCGGCGGCGTTGGCCCCGTGACCGTTGCCACATTGATGCAAAACGCAGCCCTTGCTGCGAAAATGCAAATGGATCATTACAGCGCCAGTTTCAGCGCGACCACGTAAGATAGACAAGAAAAAGAGGATAAGATGACAGCCCAGATGATCGATGGTAAGGCCTTTGCCGCCAATGTCCGCGCTCAAGTTGCTCAGCATGTTGCCGCGCTGAAAGCCGATAAAGGTATCACCCCAGGTTTGGCCGTTGTGCTGGTGGGTGAAGATCCCGCATCGCAGGTCTATGTGCGATCCAAGGGCAAACAGACGGTCGAGGTGGGGATGAATTCTTACGAACACCGCCTGCCTGCGGATACAGATGCGGCCACGTTGATGCAGCTGATCGCCGATCTGAACGCGGATGCCGCAGTGCATGGGATTTTGGTACAGCTGCCGCTGCCAAAACATCTGGACGAGGACGCGGTGATCAATGCGATTGATCCGGCCAAGGATGTGGATGGGTTCCATATCTCTAACGTGGGTTTGCTGGGAACCGGTCAGAAATCTATGGTACCTTGCACGCCTTTGGGCTGTTTGATGATGCTGCGCGATCATTTGGGGGATCTGTCTGGCATGAATGCGGTTGTGATCGGGCGTTCCAACATTGTGGGCAAGCCCATGGCGCAACTGCTGCTGAACGACAGCTGCACCGTGACCATCGCGCACAGCCGCACCAAAGACCTGCCCGAGGTCGTCCGCCGCGCGGATATCGTGGTGGCCGCGGTTGGCCGCCCCCAAATGGTCCCCGGTGATTGGATCAAACCTGGCGCTACGGTGATTGACGTGGGCATCAACCGGATCGAGGCCGAGGACGGCAAAACCCGCCTTGTGGGCGATTGCGACACTGACAGCTGCGCGGCCGTGGCCGGCGCCATCACCCCCGTTCCCGGCGGTGTTGGCCCAATGACCATCGCGTGCTTGCTTGCGAATACACTGACCGCCTGCTGCCGCGCCAATGGGCTGGAAGCGCCCGAAGGGCTGACAGCATAATTAATATAAAAAGGGCCTGTTCGTTACAGGCCCTTTTTGCGTTGCAGGGGGGTGGATCAGAGACCCCAGACCCAGTCGTCCAGTTGGATGTCCGGGGCAAACGAATCGAAGAATATAAACTGATCCCCAGTCTGCCCGTCCAAATAGGCGTTGATATCCCCACCTTCAGCAATGCCCTTCCGTGCAATCGCAGCCTGTTCATGGGTTTCATAAAACACCACTTTGGCCGTCTGATTGGTTGTCGGTAGGCCGGTTGGAATGGGGTTTAGGATCACAAACACCGCATTTTCACGATCATACCCATGAATTTCAAACCCATCATCCGAACTAAAGTTATAGATGCTGTCGCTGTTGTCCCCTTTGTGGAACACAATCGTATCGGCGCCAGCCGGACCCGCAAAGGATTGTGCAATCCCACCCTCTGATAATTCTTTGGACAGCTCGAACGTATCGGTGATGGGATCTGGCGCACCGATTTGTGTTAAAATGGCATCCACGGTGGCATAAGCATTATCAATTTCTTGGAAAAACTGCGGTGGGGTGATCTGGGCGTTATTATGTAGCCAAATAATGTCATCGCCTTCGCGTCCTTCAATGGTGTCGTCCCCGCTGCCACCCAGCAGAACATCCTGCGCGGACCCACCATACAGCGCATCATTGCCAGCCCCACCAAAGGCCAGATTTTCGCTGTCCTGAACGCTGGGGTCGCGCGTTTCTTCGGCGGCATAAAGCGTATCATCCCCATTCCCACCAAACAGGGCATCGGTGCCAAGCCCGCCAATGATTTCATCATCGCCCGCAAGCCCATCCACGATATCATCCCCATCCCCGGCCTCGATGTCATCGGCCCCTTCGCCGCCAAACACAAAATCGTTGCCGTCCCCTGCATCAATCTCATCGCCTGTGGCTTGTTGAATGGCGTTTAAATCATCTTCATCATAATCACTCAGTGGCAGGTTGAAAAAAAGAGCCCTGACATAATGATATCCATATCCGTGCCGCCATTCAGGACATCACGCGCATCGCCCCCGACCAGAATATCATTCCCCGCATCCCCATTCAGATGGTCCCCTCGGGCCGAAATAAGGTCCAGAACGGGTGGGTCCTGGGGTGTGAGAGGGATCGGTGACAAATCAAATCCGGATCGCAGGATGTCATGGCCATTGCCGCCGCTCAGCTGGTCATGTTGGGACGCCGCCCATTCAAAACCGCCATCCAAAACATCATTCCCATCATCGCCGCGCAAAACGTCACGGCTGCCGCCACCAAACAGTCCATCGTTGCCATCGCCCCCTTCGGCATAATTGGGGATGGCACCAGACAGAAAATTCTGCATATGGAATATATCATCGCCCCCCGCGCCCGAAAAATGCACAGGTCCAAAGGCACCTATAAAAACATCATTCAGATGTGTTCCAATGATTTGGTCGACATTGCGAACATAGGTCACGGAGTCGCCAAAGCTGATCTCACCTTCGTAAATCGAAATGGTTTCGATCCCCAGCTCTGGATTATATTCCAAAATGCTAATTGCGCCGGACATATTTACGGTGATCGGCGCATCGATGGGTCTGAAATCAACGGTATTATACCCATCACCCCCATCAATTTTATCAACGCCGTGGCTGGCCACGAATGTATTGTTATGGGCCACCTGATCAAACGGGTTTTAGGTGCCGGTCAAGTTATCATTGCCGTTATGCCCATAAATCGGTCGCTTGAACCTGTGCCCATTCAGGATGGTTTCAATGTTGCTGCTGTCAATCTGTTCCAGATCATTGCGGTTTAGGTATTGATCAAGGCCCAGATCGTTGACCAAATCATATATGCTGTAATCGAAGCGCACGGATATTGGGCCATCGAAATAGGTGATCTTCAGCATATTCAGCATCTCAACCAGGCTGTAGGGGCCCTGATCGGATGCGCTGTTTGCCAGATCTTTGGCAAGGTATCGCAGCTCTTCTGCCAGGGCATCCGCCGAATTTGCCACGCGATCGCCGGACGTAGACGTATCAGGGAAGCAGATCATAAGCGTGGGTATGAACGCGGGCATTTGAATGAACGTTTGCCCTCCGGTGATTAAGGTTTGGTTGGTCTGGCCCAGCACTGTCATCATATATTCCAATCATTACGCATCAAATTCTGTTAAACGGCGCAAAGGATCCGTCCCTTGCTGTGGCGGCAAAGGCGTTCCCCCGTAATACGAGGGTAGGTTGGATTAGTTAATAAAGTGTTAACGCCAGCTTTGGGGCGGGCGCCGGTGCATCTGTATGGATCGAAAACCGCGGGTTATCCGTTGCTGCGCAATATATGGCCCGCCAGATACAGGGATCCACAGATCAAAACCCGTGCGGTTGGATCCTGTGCGGTGATCTGCGCAAGGGCCTCTTCGACAGATTGAGCGGCTTGCGCTGGCAGTCCGGCGCTGCGCGCCTGCGCAACCGTATCTTCGGCGGATAATGTGTTCGCCTCGCCAGGGATGGAAACGCCCCACAGCCCATCGCAAACAGCGGCCAGCGGCCGCAGATATCCCCCGATGTCTTTGGTGTTTAGCATGCCGCAGATCATATAGGTTGGGCGTGCAGGCAGGCTGGCCAAATGGGTGGCCAGCGCCTCGCCCGCAGCGGGGTTATGGCCGCCGTCCAGCCACAGATCACCCTTTGGATGTGCGCTGGCAAGGGGGCCGTCTGTCAGGCGCTGCATCCGCGCGGGCCAAAAGGCGCGCGTGATAGCGGCTTCGCAGGCGGCATCGTCCATGCCAAGCGCGCGCAGGGCGGCGATGGCCATTCCTGCGTTTTGGCGTTGATGCGCCCCGGGCAGGTTGGGCAGGGGCAGATCCAACAGTCCGGTGTCGTCTTGAAAAATCAACCGATCCCCACGTTCCACGCTGATATGCCATTCTTGGCCGTGCCGGATCAATGGCGCGTGCAACGCGGTGGCGCGCGCTTCAATCACGTCCAGCGCCGCCTCCGGTTGGGGTCCAACGATACAGGGCACCTGTTTTTTGATAATCCCCGCCTTTTCACCGGCGATTTTTGCGACCGTGTCGCCCAAGAATGCCTCGTGATCCAAAGAAATGGGGGTGATCACCGACAATGCGGGGCTATCAATGACATTGGTGGCATCCAGTCGCCCGCCCAAGCCCACCTCCAGCAAGGTGTAATCTGCCGGCGTGCGCGCCATGGCCAATAGGCCCGCAACGGTGGTGATTTCGAAATAGGTGATCGGATCAGATCCATTTGCCTGATAACATTCGTCCAAAACGGCCGTCAGCGCATCCTCGGTGATCAGCTGTCCGGCCAGGCGGATGCGTTCGTGAAACCGCGCCAAATGCGGGGATGTATAGGCATGCACGCGTTTACCCGCCGCCTCTAGCCCCGCGCGGATCATGGCTTGGGTGCTACCTTTGCCGTTGGTGCCCGCCAGATGGATCACCGGAGGCAGGTCGTTTTGTGGATTGCCCAAACGATCCAGCAGGCGCCAAACACGGTCCAATGTCAGGTCAATCACCTTTGGGTGCAGCGCCATCATGCGTTCAAGGATGATATCAGAATTTTCAGTGCTCATAGATCAGGTTCCCGGCGCCAAGCCCAATATAAGATTAAACCAAATGTCACATCAAATGCCGCGCAAAAAGGGGGCCACCAGTCTGGTGCGTTTGCGCTTTCATGCCCGACCAAAAGGTCAAACACGCCATGAATGATGATGATCAGAGCCAGCCATGCTGGTTTTCGTCGAAAACAAACCACACCCGCCGCGGCGAAAATCGCCAGCCCAGCCAGATGTGCGATACGTCCGCCCCAATCTGGGGCGTCAAATGCAAATACCGGATAAAACGCCGCGATTGCAATTAAGGCAATCAAAGCCGCGGCGCGACTTCCTGCGGCGCCAATGGCGATCAGAACCCCACCAGATGCAAGGGCGGCACCCGACCCAATCAGGGCAGGGATCAGATTCATTTATCGCTCTCAGCTTCGGGTTCGGGTTTGTTCTGGGCAGGGGATGGCAGGTCGCCCTTCACCGCGGGTTTTTGGCCCAGCAGCATGCGCAATATGGTGATCAATTCATCGCGCAATTCCCCGCGTGGGGTCACGCGGTCCAGCATCCCGTGATCCAGCAGATATTCCGCGCGCTGGAACCCTTCGGGTAGGGTTTCGCGGATGGTTTGTTCAATCACGCGCGGCCCTGCAAAACAAATCAGCGCGCCGGGTTCGGAAATTTGCACATCCCCCAGCATTGCATAGGACGCAGTCACACCGCCGGTTGTTGGGTGGGTCAGCACAACAATATAGGGTAGCCCCGCCTCGCGCAGCATTTGAACGGCCACGGTGGTGCGTGGCATTTGCATCAGGGATAAAATCCCCTCTTGCATGCGGGCGCCGCCGGCTGCCGAAAACAGGACCAAGGGGCGTTTATGTTTCACGGCATGTTCGGCGCCTGCAATAATCGCATTGCCCACATACATCCCCATGGATCCACCCATAAAGCTGAAATCCTGCGCCACGGCCACGATCGGGGTGCGGCCCATGTCACCGGCCGCGACCAACATTGCGTCGGTGGCGCCAGTGGATTTTTGCGCCGCTTTCATCCGATCAGGATATTTCTTTTGATCCTTAAAAGACAATGGGTCGGCGATGGGTTTGGGGACCTCAATTTCATTATAAACACCGCCATCGAACAGCGCGGCAAAGCGTGCTTTGGGGGTGATTGCCATGTGATGCCCGCATTGTGTGCAGACATTCAGATTGTCAGCCAATTCGCGGTGGAACAGCATCGTTCCGCAGCTGTCGCATTTCGACCACAGGTTTTCGGGCATCTCGCGCCGCGAAAAGATCGAATTGATGCGCGGGCGCACATAGTTGGTGATCCAGTTCATAACGTGTTCCCTTATCGCTGATCTTGCTGCGTCTTGCCTTGCAAATAAGCCCCACGCACAGGAATTGCAATCTTTTGTCGGTGGGAATTAACCAGCTTCTGCTTGCCAGTGATATATCGCATGCCGTAACCTGCATCAGCTAAAGTGTCTGAAGGAGCGCCCCTGCTTTGCCATTGTTCCCTGTTTTCCGAATCCGCTTTTTGGGCGTTTTGGTGATTGCCGCTGCTCAGATGGGGTGTTTGGCCCCCATGCAGGATGCGCGTTTCATGTCTGCAGACCGTGATGCCAGTGGCGCGGCGCGGTCTTTTTTCACGCGGGCATTGTCAAAGGCGCATCTGGGTCCAAAGGGCGATGTCATCGTGCAATCGGCCGCTGGCTACTGCGTGGATGTGCGCAGTATGTTTCATGATCGCGGCAGTGACTTGGCGGTTTTGGCCAGTTGTCACAGTTTGACCAACGCAAAAACAGGTGCGTTTGTGCCCCCTGCGGTGATCTTATTGGCCGTGGATGCGCCAGATTTCACGGGGCCCAGCGATACGCCATTGGAAATCCGCGCGGCCCATGATGGGGCCGCCATCGGGCAGGCGCGCCCCTATTGGCGCGCTGTGGGGCGCAAATCGCACCGTTTGGTGGGGCTCAGCCTCTATGCGCCAAATGAAAGCGCGGCCAAAGGCGCGCGGGGGCGGATGATTTTGCAGTCGATTTATGATAAAATCTCTATTGCCGTGCCGACGCCCCCTGCGGATCAGGCCCCAGTGGTACAGCCTGCTGCGGCACAGGGGGCATTGCCCAATTTGCCTGCGCCCAAGGCCCGTCCCACCACGGGCAGAACATCGGCAATCGGTGCCAGCACCCCCATGGCTCGGCCAAAAACAGTGCAGCCTGCGGCGCGGTCTGGGCATGGCATTCCTGCACCGCAGCCGCGCCCGAATTGATGTGGGGTTGGCGTCGCCATCAATCAGGGGCGTTTTCAGCCCCGCCCCCCGGATATGATTTGGCATGGGTTGCGCCGGGGGTTATTCCCACGGACATGAAGGCCGATGGTCAATTGCAGCTGAACAAGGCATGGTTGTGTAATGCGCCATGGGCGCGGATTTGCGCATCTGGTCAATCGGTTCAGGTACAGGATGTGGGTGAATTCCTATCGCTGTATTTGCGCTTGCCAACAAAATTTCTGCGCGGGCTGCATTTGGACCACATGATTGAGCTGGAGTTTCACACCCCGCCACCCCCATTGACTGGGGCGCGGTTATGGCTGCGGGCGGGTGTGCAGACCCAGCACATAGATACCACAATGCCGCAGCACACAGATATTACGGTGCAAAGGTTCCGGTTCGATCTGCATCACAGCCGCAGTCAAACCGGCGCTGTGACCGCCCTGGGGGCCGAGCTGTTTTGTGATCTATCTGTGGGTCAATTCAGCCTGCCATCCCTGACCTGTTTGCGTCGCCCCAGACCGATACTCTGATGATCATTGCGCGGCGGTTGGTTGACGGCCGGATTGACCTATTGCGCTGATCATCTGACCCACGGCCTGCGTCAGGCGGGACTTCAGGTCATCAAAGCCGGGGAGCGGGGTCAGGGTTGCCTCGTCCATATACAGGCTGCGGTCAATTTCCAGCTGCAGAACATGCGTGCCGCGGGCGGGCTGGCCATAGCGCTCGGCAATAAATGCGCCGGCGAATGGGGTATTCAGCGCCACCCGCAGCCCAGCATCGGCCAGCGCTTTGCTGGCGATATCTGTGATTGCATCGGATGCGGCGCGGCCAAAACGATTGCCCAGAACGATATGCGGGCGGTTCTGGTCTTGCCCAGCCAGATCACCCAAGGATGCGCGCGGCATTGAATGCATATCGATCAAAACAGCCTGCCCAAATTGCGCCTGCGCGCGGGCCAGCAGATTGGTCAGTGTGTTATGATAGGGATGCCAGATATGGGTCAGCCGGCTGGTTGCCTCGGGCAATGATAATTTTCCGCTGTAAATGGGTCGCCCTGCCGCCACGACACGGGGGATCACCCCCAGCCCCCCTGCCACCCGCGGACCAAAGCGCCGCCGCGGCAAATCCGCGATCACAGCGGGGTCCAATTCGTCAATGTTGCGGTTCAGATCCACATAGGCGCGGGGGTATTGCGCCAGCAACAGCGGCGCGCCCATCCGCGGCACATCGGCGATCAGCTGATCGACAAAGGCATCCTCTGACGCGCGCAGGGCGTGCGAATCAAGCACGCTGGCGCGCAGCAGATCATCGGGGTAGTGCCGTCCGCTGTGGGGGCTGGCCACCACCACAGGGGTGATCAGATTATCTGGCTCGATCAGTGTGAATGCCTTTTGCATGGCATGATTCCTTCCAAAATCCACCATAGAGCGGGATTTTGCATATCGAAAGCCCTTGATCCTGCCGGCCAAACCTTCTAAAGACCGCCCATCGGCGCGGTGTTACCCGCGTCCCATTTGTTTTGGGACAATGCTTTACGGCAGGGGAATCGGCGCTTAAGGGCGGTTAGCTCAGTGGTAGAGCACTACGTTGACATCGTAGGGGTCACAAGTTCGAACCTTGTACCGCCCACCATGAATGACTGTCTTGGGATACCCCCAAGATGACCTGCAACAGGCGCATGGCGCGCCGCGACGAATAGGAGATGGCCATGAAGGTCCGCAACTCACTCCGCTCGCTCAAGCAGCGTCACCGCGACTGTCGTGTCGTGCGCCGTAAAGGCCGCGTATACGTGATCAACAAGACGCAGCGACGCTTCAAAGCACGTCAGGGTTAATCCCCTGAACAGCTTTGGGTTTGACCCCGAGTTTTAAATAAAACCCTGCCCCATTCGGGCGGGGTTTTGTTTTTCCAGAGGTTCGAAAAAAGGCCTTGTCATTAAAAAAGCCGCGCCCGGGCGCGGCTTTGGTCATCGGCTGTGATCCGGTTGGATCCGCGATCAGTGCGTCCAAGGGGCGCGGCGGTTGGTGGCGAAATTTTCGCCGTATCCACCGGCGCGCAGATTGGGTTTGCGCGTTTTGGGTTCTTGCACAACCGCGTCGATCCCGTGGTCTTTGGCATAGGCAACGGCTGCTTCGCGGCTTTCGAACCGCAGGCGAACCTGGGTTTGGGTGTCGCGCGATGATGTCCATCCCATCAGCGGGTCAATCTGGCGGGCCTCGGATGGAAAGAATTCCAAAATCCACTGACGCGATTTGCCCATGCCCGATGACATGGCAGATTTGGCGGGGCGGTAGATCCGTGCGCTCATCATGGTTGATGTATCCCTTTGGGTTGGTCTTTGGCCCCTATATGGGCGTTTTTGCGGCCAAGGTAAAGGGTGATGTGGCACCGCCCCGCCCGCCCGTGCCTGCCCTTGATCTTTGCCCCCTGCCGCGTCACATATGGGCAAGCCCCGTTCCAAAGGTTGATCCAAATGCCCTATGCCCATTCCGATAAATCGCCTGCCATATTGCATGCGCCTGCGCCGGATGTGCAAAACCGCCCCAAATTGGAAGGGGGCAAGCGGTTCGTGATGCACAGCAGCTTTGACCCCGCGGGGGATCAGCCCACCGCGATTGCCGAACTGGCCGCGGGCATCCGCGCAGATGAACGCGATCAGGTCCTGCTGGGCGCCACGGGAACCGGTAAAACCTTCACCATGGCAAAGATCATCGAAGAAACGCAGCGCCCTGCGATCATTTTGGCGCATAATAAAACGCTGGCTGCGCAGCTTTATGGCGAATTCAAATCCTTCTTCCCCGAAAACGCAGTGGAATATTTCGTCAGCTATTACGATTATTACCAACCCGAGGCTTACGTCCCTCGGTCTGACACGTTCATTGAAAAAGAAAGTCAGATTAATGAGCAGATCGACCGGATGCGCCATTCGGCCACCCGCGCGCTGCTGGAACGCGATGATGTGATCATCGTGGCATCGGTGTCATGCATTTACGGCATCGGGTCGGTGGAAACCTATGGCGCGATGACGCAGGATTTGAAACGGGGCGACAGTTACGATCAGCGGCAGATCATGGC